>CAYJVW010000031.1:0-2606 GCA_964373725.1 uncultured Candidatus Saccharibacteria bacterium
ATACCTCGCAGCTTTGCTGCGAGGAGCTTCATTTATCGAACTTCGGTAAGAGGCTTCACGACGCGTCCCAAAAGCGACGCGAGAGAGCGCTCGGAGACAGCAAGATCATGCCGCGTCTGCAAATTCATCCAAAATTGCGCCGTTGTACCAAAAAAACGGCTCAAACGAAGCGCCGTATCAGCGGTAATGGAACGCGTACCCCGCGCGATCTCGTTGATACGGCGCGGCGGCACACCCGTATTCCGAGCAAGACGATACTCTGTAATACCGAGCGGCTTCAAGAATTCCTCGATGAGGATCTCGCCCGGATGAATGCTGTACGCAGTTCTTGTTATTTTTTTGGCCATACTATTTTGTTAGTGATAATCTATAATTTCTACATCGTGTGCATTGTCGCCATCCCACCTGAAACAAATACGCCACTGATCATTGATACGAATACTATAACAGCCTGCGTATTTTCCCGATAATTTCTCCAGCCGATTGCCCGGAGGCACACGAAGATCAGAAAGGGATGCTACGGCGTCAAGTATCCACAGTTTACGCATAGCGCTCCGATGTATAGACGGAGGAAGGGTATGTGATCGCTTGCCTTCGAATACACCTTTCGTGTCGGTGTCTCGAAAGCTTACGATCATACGAAAGATAATAACGCGACACGTTATCAACGTCAAGTTCGACCTGACACAAGCAACCTACCTACATCAAAATCGGAGGATCGCTTGGAGGGGTTTGCTCTTGAGGTACGCGAGTCGCAGTCTGATGCGCATGATGTATATCAATAATGCGCTTCATAAGGACCATTGCGAGCGCAAGGGAGACGAGAATAATTCCGTAGAGCGCCGGTTCCGAAAGAGAATCCCACGCTTTTTTTGCAGCCTCGGCACCGGGAAGCGGCGCTTTTTCCGGAAGAAACTCGGACGCTATGCCTTGCGCTTCGGCTTCTCCTGCGAGCGATTCAACGAGCATTGCAACTTCTTCTTCCGAAAGATCACTCGAGCGCGCATCGGCAAGAAGCGCGAGGCGTATTTCGGAGCGAAGTACAGTCGCATCCTCGGAACTTATTGATTCTTGAGCTAATAGCAGCACGGGAATACTGCATAACACAAAAAAGAGTGCAAAAAACGCTGACCGATTGAGACGCAGGGCAAAACTCATGCAGGTCATGATACCATTATCTTGCGCATTACGATTTTGCTATCCACAGTTGTTGCCGCTATGACGGCTCCAGCCAGACAGGAACAACATTTACGGTCGCGGTTTTTGTCAGTGTCGCGCCGCTCTGTGCGGTGCAAAAGAGTGTATAGACTGTTTCCTCGTTAATTTCTCCGGCAGAGACGCTCGCGTGGCTCGCAGCACATGTTGCTGCCGACGAGCATGTCCATGAAGACGTGCTTGGCGTTACAAATGCCGGATTGTCTTCAGTTACCGTGCAGGAAGCCGCATTTTGCGCGCTCCATGTCACCGTCGTTGTGTCTCCCGCGCGAACAAGTGAAGGATTCACTGTCAGCGTCCCCGTGATATCAACGCACGATCCGCTTGAACAAGTTTGTGTCGAAGCGTTGCATGTCTGAACAGTCGCGCCGGTGCAACTGTCTACAACTCTCTTATAATCGCTTGAGCAAATATTTGATGCATAACACCCCTGGTAGTAGGACTGGTAATACGATTGATAGTAACTTTGCGAGTAGTACGTACTTTGTGAATAGTAGGTGCTTTGCGAGTAATACGTACCTTGATAGTAACCTTGGTAGTATGATTGATAGTAACCTTGGTAGTACCCCTGATAGTATCCTTGGTAATAGCCCTGGTAATACGCTTGCGCGTAGCAGTTTTCCGTGTAGCCACCAATACACTGCCCCTTCGAATCGACAAAGGGGCAAACAAAGTGCGGGGTTGAGGGACATGACGCAGGAACTATCTGGAGTCCTGACGCGCTACTCTCGACAAAGCGGGTTTCGGCAGACGAAATGGGGCCTCTTTCAAGACGCTGGTAGTGGAGCGCAAGTCCCATCACCAACACGGCCAGTGCCGCAAGACTTAGCGCCTCACGAAGACTCACGCGAAGACGCCGCATTTCGGGCACGGTACGCATATGTTAGGAGTATCGCATACTTCAGGATAACAACGTCTCTATCCGAGTACTCTTTGTGAACAAGAGTCTCATATCTAGCGCATGTTCAAAAACCTTGAAAGGGTTCGGTACGGCACAGTCGCTAGTCCTCCTTCGTCACCGGCACAATTCCCACCTTCGCAGTTTTTGTGACTGTTGCACCACTTTGAGCAGTGCATGCAAGTGTATAGGTGGTTTCCTCGACAATGCCGCTCGAGGTATTGCTGTGATTTGCCGCACATGACGAAACGGAAGAACAGCTCCATGAATCGTTGATGGACGAGCTGTTCTCGGTCACGGTACAAGACGAGACGTTGGTGCCATTCCATGTAACCATTGTCGTTTCCTCGCTTCGCACAAGCGAGGGCACGAGAGTGAGTGAGGCTGCGATGTTAAGGCACTGCCCATTCACGCATGTCTGGTTTGTCGGAGAGCATGTTTGAATGGTTGCGCCGGTACACGCGTTCAGAACTCTCTTAAAATCACTCGAGCA
>CAYJVW010000031.1:2706-14102 GCA_964373725.1 uncultured Candidatus Saccharibacteria bacterium
AGCTTATGCATTGGCCCTTTCCGTCCACCGAGTTGCAGTGAGGATTTGAGGGACACGACGCAGGAACTATCTGGAGTCCTGACGCGCTGCTCTCGACAAAGCGGGTTTCGGCAGACGAAATGGGGCCTCTTTCAAGACGCTGGTAGTGGAGCGCAAGTCCCATCACCAACACGGCCAACGCCGCAAGAAATAGCGCTTCACGAAGACTCACCCGAAGACGCCTCATTCCGGGCACGGTACGCATATGTTAGGAGTATCGCATACGTTTTAATGCGGGTACGCGCGCCGCCGCGGCCGCGTGGATAACTTCAGCGAACATATAGGCGCTGTACGCGAGATACAATACCTCGTATGCGCGATATTGCTCTCTCTACCCTAAGTGGCGCATTGATGGGAATCGGTTTCCTGATCCCTTCGATGTGGCCGCTGTCTCTTATCGGCCTTGTCCCGCTACTAAGCGTTTTAAGCAAGACAGAAGGCCGAGCCAAGTCAGCGTTTCTTGGCTTTATATTTGCCATCACGATAAACGGACTCGCATATTGGGGAGTTTTCTGGCTCATACTCCCCGTGCCGTGGACGATAGTCGATATCCCGCTGCCTCTGCAATATCTACTTGTTGGAACGGGGTGGCTGTACGCTACTCTTTGGACATCGCTTCCGATGGTCGTATGGGCAATGGCCGCTCGTACAAGCTCTCGCAGGTGGGATTCACTCTTTGTATTGCCCTCCCTTTGGGTGCTCGCGGAATTCGTCGGAGCGCTCTTCTTTTCTATCAGTGAATATGCGCCGGGTGTCGCCGTTGGTCCTCACTTTACGCTCAGCTTCGTAGGCAATCTCATCGCCGATGATGCGGCGCTGCTCCAAGCAGCGTGGTTAGGAGGAGTGTTTGCGCTTTCATATATTGTCATCTTTGTTAATGTCTCCGTCTTTCTCGCGCTGCGCCGACGAGAACGTCGCGTACTCTATGGCGTACTCGCGCTTCCTATACTGTTAATCGCAGCGCATGTATTCCTGACATTTGAATCTGGCGAAGCAAGAGGGAGTAGGGTATCTGTTGCTGTCGTTAGTTCACGATTTGAAATTCCTGACAGAGAGCATCCTCTTGCGCAAGAAACGATGAGCCGCACTGCCCGACTGATGGCTTCAGCCCAGCAAGCAGAAGCCATCATACTTCCCGAAGGATTGGGTTTTCTTGCTCGGCCCGCTTCAGTGCTCGCGGCACGTGAACTACAGACGTCGCCTTATCTCATCATCGATTCTCAAATGCAGCGTGATGGGACGAAGCGCATGGAATATTTCGATGCGAAGCAAAAAAACTCGTCATACACATACAAATATTCTCTCGTACCGTTCGGGGAATACTATCCGGTATGGCTTAGATCTGTTCTCACAATAGTTGGATACCGAGAGAAATTTGCTGCAAGAACAAGCTCAACCCTGAAAAGCGGCCCTCGCCCGGAACCCATACAAACCCCTATTGGCCGCGTGGCCGCCCTTTTTTGTCAAGAGGTCTTAAGCCCTTCGCTGTATCAATCGCAAACGAAAGCCGGCGCCGAGATCCTTATCAATGCTGCATCGCACGTTTGGTATCACGATTCTCGCTTGATATACGCGCAAATGATGCGCGCTGCGAAAATCCGCGCCGTCGAAAATCGCCGTTTTTTTATTCAGGCAAGCAATACGTCGCCCTCTTTCGTGTTAGATGCCTATGGGCGTGTTGTCGACGAAAGTCCATGGGAGAAAGAAGGAGTACTTTTTGCAGACGTCTATCTCTCTTCCCTGAAAACGCCGTATGCGCGGTTAGGTCTTTGGTGGCTCATAATCCCTCTTTTGATCGTCGCAGCATCAATCGCGCATAGATTGCGAGCAGGCACATCCATTTTGTAGAACAAGGAACTCCTCTCAAAGCAACTCACTGCCACATGAATATCATATCCGTTGGATCAGCAAGGTATGCTTCAAGAGTGGTCTTGCACATTGCCTCCGCGCCATTGCAGAATGTCGCAGGGTCGAGTGAGCCGATGTTGCGTGAGGAATCAAACGCCGCTTGATAGCAGGCGATCGTAACTCGTTCGTCTTGCAGCCTTCCGCAAAATTCTTTCACATCCTTCGTTCTGCTAAAACTCGCCAGGTGATAGCTGAATCCGAAAGCGCACGCCGCGCGCTCCGAGACGCGCTCGAGGCCTTCGCACGCCGCCCTCGCGCCGTCAAGCGATACTTTTTCAAGAAAATATAAAGAAAAACCCACGCCCTCAAAGCACGCATCCTTAAGAGATTGCGGCTCGACCTTCTTGCATGCTTCTATGCGCATGTGTCGAGCCGATGGATCAGTGATTCCCTTCTCCACAAAGGTGCGTTGCTGGTTTAATGCGAGAAAGTGAAAGCATGCGTGCCGGTATTCTATTCCAACGGCCATGCACGGGGACAGAAGATCCGTTGGATCACGATAGTTCGGATACTGCTTTCCATGGATGGTAAGCGCCGATTGCGCCATATTATTTTCCATAAACACGCCGCGGTAACAGCTCCACGGTTCTTTTCCTTGCGAGAGCCGCTTGCACTCGGCAAGCGCGGGATCGAGTGCTTCGAACAATTGAAACAGGATATGCCCTACCGCGTGGCACGTTTCTCTTTGGAAACACAGCTTCAAGCCTTCGGAGCGAATGATATCGAGATTCGGATGCTGCAATTCCTCTAGCGATGCGCGTACGTCCGGCACACCAGCGAATGCCGCGCCGACGATGCCGTGAATGCAGGCGGACGTGCACGCGCTCGAGCACTCTGCTATGGCCGTTTCTACGGAACCGGTTTTCAGAAGGAGTTCCTTCCCCACCACGTGTCCCACGACATGGCACGACGAAACCGAAAAAGACGCTTGCATTGCATCCATTATGTTCGCGGCAGAATACGCTCCGAAGAGAGCGCGAATCTTTTTCTCGGCACATGCCTCATCCAGAGTCGCGTTTTGACCGATGCACGTTCGCAAGTCTTCTGGGCTGGTTGCGCTTGCGTCACGAAGAACGAGAACGCTCAAAGTGCCGACTGCCAGTGTCAAAAAAACAGCTGCTGTGATGATGACCCGTCTCACAAGATAAGTATACGACAACCATGAACAGAGATGAGAAATCAGAAAGTGAGTTCAGCGTGCCAGTTGTCATATCTCAAAAATTCAACGTTGTTCAGCATGTTCCGTAGTACTATGTTGTTGATGAACCGTCTTGCACTATTGCGATACGCGGCACTAGCCAGCATCGTATTGGTCGCTCTCGTCTCGATAGGCGCCATAAAAAGCACGCGGAACGACGCTGATCCGAGAGATTTTGAGAACACACAGCGTCTATCCGATGACAATTCCGCGAAAATCACATTGTATTCAAAAACAATCGGCACGTTGGCTCCTCATACGCACAGTAGCCTCGACTCGATTCTCGACGGCGGACACGGCGAGGTCGTACAATTGGAGAATGAGGGATTCGTCATCAACGAGGACACATGGGTGACGGGCTTTAGGTGGGAAATTGAGAACGCTCCCATCGAAACATTGCACCATTTCATTCTGACGCGGCAGGACAAGCCGGCACTGCTGTGCCCGAACGGTTTTTCCGACAAAGAAGAAATTCTCACTGTCGGTTCGGATACGCTTGCAAACGAATTTCATTTTCCGCCATCGTACGGCATATTTCTCCCCAAAGGAACGCCCCTCGGGCTTGAAGCGATCATGCACAATCCGCTCCCCCCTTTTGGTCCAGGCGGCACCTACAAAGAGGTGCGCGTGAAAGTAACGCTCTTCATCGGAGAGAAAGAACAGACGTATACACCGGTGCAACGGGTGCGCTTATCCCTTGAAGACCCCGCATGCACGCCTCGAAGCAGCACATTCGATGTTCCTGCTCAATCCACCTCTTTTGTGAAAAAGATGGACAGCCCCATTTCGAAATACACATTTAAGACAGCCGCAACGATACTATTGATGGGAGCGCATACGCATGCATGGGAAGGAGGAGAGCGCGTATCAGTCTATCTCAATGAGGAGCTGCTGCACGAGTTTGTCCCCAAACGAAAAAATTCAGATCCGTGGTCGTGGGCAACTCCCGCGACATTTTCGAGCATACGAGTGCGCGCGGGGGATACGATACGTATTACCGCAACATACTCAAACGCGCATGACCAGCCGCTTTTAAATGACGCGATGGGAATGATTATGATCGCGTTTGCGCCGGACCAGTAGGACAGAAACGCAAATTACCCCGTGATCGTTTCTAGAGTCCCTCCTTTGAACGCGCCTGCGAAATCATGTGCAAATTTTTTAGTACGGCGGACTGGAACGCGGCAATGCCCTGCGGCGCTATAAGCGGATCGTTTCCGGGATATGCCTTGAGCCATTCGGTTTCTACGAAAAAATGCATCGACGCGAATCATTTCCTGCGCGTGATGACGCGTATACTGATGGTCGTTCATCATGTGCGCGCAGACCGCAAGAGTGACGCTAATTCGCGAATGCCGATTGCCTCAATGCCATCCCCCATCGGAAATCGTTCGTCGCCGGAATATACGATATAGGAGTGCTGCGGCTTCAGATCTTCTCGCGCAATGCGAAAACCCTTCTCGACTTTCGGTGCGCTCGTGCGCTTGATCTCGATCGCCCACAGATTGCCTCCCGGCATCTCGAGCAGCAGATCGACTTCCGCGCCCGCGGCGGTGCGATAAAAGTACGCCTCGGTATCCCGCGGCGCAGCCGCGAGTACCGTCTCTATCACGAGCCCTTCCCAACTCGCTCCAGCGACAGGGTGTCCGAGCAATTGATCAAGAGAATGCAGGCCCAGGAGTGCGTGCGTCAGTCCACTATCGCGCACATACGTTTTCGGCGCACGCACCAGACGTTTTCCTACATTCCCCGACCATGGGGCAAGACGTCGCACCAACAAAAGATCCACCATCAAATCCAGATAGCGCGCCACACTCTGACCACTAGTAGCGAGCGCGGATGCGATGCGTGATGAATCCATAAGCGATCCCTGCGTATGCGCGAGCATCGTCCAGAAACGACGCAGGGTTTCCGCGGGAATCCGCGGTCCTAGAAGCGGGATGTCGCGCTCGAGATATGTGCGAATAAAATCTTGCCGCCAGGCCATACTATCCCCATCGCTCTCTGCAAGAAAACTTTTTGGAAAGCCACCGCGGAGCCAAAGCCGATCGCAAAGCGCATGGTCGACTTCGTCAATAAGCAACGGACTTAGCTCGATATACGTTATTCGCCCCGCGAGACTCTCGGATGATTGCTTGAGGAGATCGAGCGAGGCGGAACCGAGAACGAGAAATTGGCCCTCCCCCCTGCCGCTTCGCCTCCCTTCATCGATCAGCCCGCGTAGGGAACGAAAGATATCGGGCATCTGTTGTATTTCATCGAGAATCACCAGTTTGCCCGCCTGTTGTGCAATATATTGTTCAAAATTCGCGAGTCTCGCGCGAGTATCGGCCTTTTCAAGGTCAAGATAGACCGAAGGACGCTTTTTGGCGATTTCACGGGCAAGCGTCGTTTTACCTACTTGGCGAGGCCCAAGAAGCCCAACCGCCGCTTGGCGCGATAACCCAATCTCTACATCCTTAGTTACGTGACGCTGGATAATCATCCTTGCAATTCTTCCACGTCATGGAAGAATTGCAAGGATGCATTGATGTTTGTCTGTGGATATGTAGCTTGGAAGGGAATCTCAATTACCTCTTTTAGCTAGCATTTAAGCCTTCTTTCAATTATTCATGCAATCATGGAGACTGCCTCCGGATTTGCAAGGATGATATGGCGTTCCTGTGGATACATGCCACCGTACTGAATGCCCTCTTTGAGTTTGATAATCAGCCTGCGTATGACCATATCCTGCAATTGCAGAGATCACTTCCAGATTTGTATGGTTGATCGAGCGCTGACGAAGTATTCAGTAGCTGCATGTCATATTTCTTGTCCCTGCTTTTCCAACGCACGCAAAATAGCGTGCATATTGGCGCGCACCGATTCTTGAAAGCTCGCGATGCCTGTTTTGGCAATCAAAGGATCGTTGCCGGGATACGCTTTCAGACCAGCCAGACTTCATATGCGCGTTCGGAGAATACTGCCTTGACAACCTCAACGGTACATATACAATGTATCCACAGGAGATATGAGACCGCTCGCATGGAACGAGGAAAAGAATAAGCGGTTGAAACAGGAGCGGGGCATATCTTTTGAGGATATAGAAGCGGCAATTGACGCGGGAGGATTGCTCGACGATATAGATCATCCCAATCAAGAACGGTATCCGCATCAGAGAATGTTCATTGTGTTTCTGAAAAACTATGTATACGCCGTACCGTACGTGGAAGATAAGACGAGACGTTTTCTCAAAACAATCTTCCCTAGCAGTCGATACGCGAAGAAGTATTCACGAGGTAAAAATAAGCAAGGCCTATGAACAAGAACAATCGAAAAAACAACGGTAAGAAGATGGTGTTCTTCGATGATGAGGAACGTGATTTGTATGAATCGCTGGAGAGAGGCGAATGGAAACGCGTACCGAAGTTTGAAGAACGAAAGAAAGAAATCGAGGCTGCGGCGCGCTATAGCATTGCCGAGCGGAAGAAAAAGGCGCTGAATGTACGGCTCGGCGAGGGCGATATCGAGCTCATCAAGCAAAAAGCGGCGCGTAAGGGACTTCCCTATCAAACTCTCATCTCGTCCGTCATCCACCAATACGCGACCGATCAACTCGAAGAAAAATAGTCAGATATGTCGCTTATCTCGACTGTAATCGGAACGTTATTTTTCGCGTGCCTGCGAAATCATGTGCAAATTTTTTAGTACGGCGGACTGGAACGCGGCAATGCCCTGCGGCGCTATAAGCGGATCGTTTCCGGGATACGCCTCAAGCCATCTCTCTTTGCTCACCTCCATGACGCCTTTCGCGGCTTCGCGAGCGGCATCGGCCGCCTCGTCGAATCGTCCCAACTCGTACAGAGCGGTCGCCTTGCTATTTAAGAGCCACGGATTCCCGGGGTGTTGCGGTAGCGTCGCATCGATCGCGGCAAGCGCCTCACTATATCGTTTCGCCTTCAATAGTACCCACGCGTAATCGTTAACGCCCGCCCAGTTATTTGGCCTCAGTTCTATGTATCTCTCGTAATCCTTCGCGGCAGCTTCGTAATCGCCCTTGAATCCGAGAATGAGCCCGCGGACATAGTAGGATGAAGGCGATGGCGCCTTGTTAGTATCCAACTCAAGATTGATACGGGCAAGCGCCTCGGTAAAATCGCCGCGGAGAAACGCGATGCGCGCAAGCTGATGCTGCGCGTATGGGTACAGAGGATCGATTTGCACCGCCTGCAGAAAGAAATATTCAGCGCGATCGAGATCGTATTTTGCCGCGGATTGCGCGTCAAAATGCTTCGAGCCGTATGTATATGCCCGCAGAGGGGTTGGATCCAACGCATACGCCGCATCTTCATATATAGTGCGCAGTGCCGGTACAGCTACGGGAGAAATGAAAACGAGAGTGCCCGCAAGCACCGCAATCGCGGCGATCCAAAACGTCAACTGATTCAGCTCGGCCCTTCGATACGTCATGAGACTAGCGCCCTATCGCGATCGAGTAAATGACCGACTCGGTTATGCCATCTATGTCTATCAATCTCTCTAGCGCTTCTTCTCTCATTCCCGCGAGCGGACAACTCTTCAGCCCAAGCGCTTCTGACGCAAGACATATGTTCTGCCCGATATGCCCGCCTTCAAGCAGGATATATCGGTACCCGCGCTCGCCGTACTTGTTCTGGTTCCTCCAGAAAACAGCGGTCAGTATGATGACCGCGGAGGCGTTTCTCGCCCATTCGTATGTGAATAGCGATCCAATGTCCATATCGTTGAATTCTCTCTTCCACAGAACATCAAGCGCGTGGTCTTTCACATTATAGTGATACAAGCCAGCCGGTATTTCCCCGCCTTTTAAAACAAGCGGGTATACTTCTAGAGGAAACCTCCCGCCAGCAGACGGATACGCTCGCCCATGCCTCCCTGATTCTACGGCCCCGATATTGCCGCAGGAGTATCCCAGAAGCGTCGAGATGGAATTAGTGTCGATTGGCGCTTTCGTGAAATCTCTCCCCGATCTTCGCCGCCGTATCAGGTCAAAAAAAGTCTGCCTGTCTCCCGCGGCGCTCGCGCCAGAAGAGGCCTGCGTGCTAGGAAGAGCGATCTTCTGCAAGCGCGGATAGGATTTATAGTATGTGGTTTTCCACTCCAGCGGCCAGTCGGCGAAATCTTTCGCGATCGGCACGTGACCCTTAGCATGGTCTTTGGATGACTCGTGAAATATCTTAGAAAAGTCAGGAATCGTGAACATCGGCCAATGATAGCAATCGTATTGACTGTGGCAAGAAAATCCTTGATCAGCAGATCCGCGGCGGCATGGTGGACGGTATAATGAGGTACTCTATGATTAGTCTTCACGCGCGCATGTATCAGTTTCTTTTCGACGAGCTTCCGCATGCGCTGACACGTTCAATGCTTTCTCGCGTGAACGCGCGAGGTCTTTTCACAAGACTTTTCCATGGCCTTATCCTCAGCATCTATATTCAAACGCTCTCGAAAACGATGCGCGAGAAGCGAGACGCGCTCGATGGGCTGCTTTCTCTACGGTACCAGAAATTGCGGCGAAACGCGGCGACGTCGGCATATTGGCAACGCGTACTGCCGCAAGGACCGGAAGAAACTGCAAGCATAGAAATACGCATGAGCGATGTGGCCTGTGTTTCGCGCGACGAGCTGAAAGATATTCCCGCGACAGATCTGATAACCACGCGCGGGAAAGATAACGAGACGTCTTTCATGTGGCGCCGGACATCGGGAACGACGGGGAAACCCTTCCAATGGGGATGCGACCTCCGCACATTTTACGTCTCGTTCCCCGCATTCTATTTCCGCATGATACGAGAATATGGACTGCGGTGGAATCCCTTCGCCAAGAAGAGCATGTGTATTTTGAATTTCCACGATGTTGAGCGCCATCCGCTGTATCCTTTCTCCGTCGACCTGCAGTGGTCGCCAAACGGCCCCGATTCGGAAAAACAGATCGAGCGCATTGTCCAAACATTGAGCTCGCTCAATGCGCCGATCCTCTTTACATATCCCACTGATCTGTGGCTGCTCGCGCAAGAACTGGAAAAACGACATGTTCGACCCGCGATCTCATGCATAACTACCATCGGCCAGATGCTTGAAGACAAAATACGCGAAGCGGCGGAGCGGTACTTCGCGTGTCCGGTGCGGTCGTTCTATACGTCGCGAGAATTTTTTGCGCTAGGCATGGAATGCCCAAGGCACCTCGGGTTTTTCCACGTGAACGAGGAACATGTCATTATCGAAACTGTCGATGAGCAGGGCCAAAGGATTCCGGAAGGCGAGTGGGGAGATATCGCTATCACGGGCCTGGATAACCTATCCATGCCCCTCATACGCTATCGCATCGGAGATGTGGGAAGACTTCTCGGGCGCGAATGCTCGTGCGGCATCACGTTGCCGCTCATGGAACTGAAGGGCAGGCCGACGGAATTCATCACGAGTCCTGACGGCACATATATGACGGCGCATGAGATAGGCGCGTTTATCCTCGACCGATTGTTCACGCGCGTTCGCCAGTATCAAATACGAGAAGAGGTGGGTGGCTTACGAATATTAATCATCCCGCAGGATGTAGCGCTGACACATAGTGAGGAGACAGAATTTAAACGAGCAGTTCGGAAGATGACAGGTAACGTATTCTCAATAACCGTCGAACATGTCAACGAAATACCGAAGGTTGGCGGAAAGTTTGCGCGATTCGTGCCGAAAAAAATCGCGGCTACACACCCCATCCAAGCTTCCGCAACAAATCTTTAAATTCTGGCGATACCTCTCCAAGCGCCACGATCTGCAGTTTGACAAAGTCGCTTTGCGGTCGCGCAGATATATTGCCGAGATATTGCAATACCATGTCATTAGATACATCGGAGGTTGACGTGACGTTTGTCGTCACGGTCTCAAGCAAATTTCTCACATCGCTTTCTCTCTCTTTTCCAGCGCGCGAATATATGGCGACCGCGGAAAACAATCGAGCCAGATTGGCGACCGCGCGAGCATGGACATCCTCGTTACCTGCTGATACGGCTATCTCGATGGATTGTTTATATGCTTCCTCAAGATCGCTCAAGCTGACGTTGCGCAGCACTCGCTCGCTTGTCCCGAGAGACGTGGCGCGAGAGAGGTATAGTTGCGCCAATTTGCTTTTTTCGTATGGCACGGCCGTGAGAAGCGGATCCGCATCTTTGAGATATTTTTGAATCAGCTCCGCCGTTTCTTCGCGTGTTTGCTCTGGAACAGTCTTGCCGCTATTTAAACGACGAGCGTACAAGAGGGCAATTTGGATCTTTGCAAACGCATTTGGATAGATGCTGTCGGACAACTCATACATCCGGCGGAGCGCTATATTCACATCTCCCCCCGCCTGTTCAAGAAATTGCGAGTACGGAAGTTCGTTGAATATATACGTCGTCGCGAGTGATTCATCATCTACTACATGGACTGTGAACGTCATGTCAGTCAACGCAAGAGCTCGATACAACGGCGGAGCATCCTCATCGCTCGCTACCACCTTATACAGGCCATACGCCTCTTGTCTGTCATTTCCCCGATTGCGCAAAAAAAGATCGTACGCAAGCTTGAGCTTAACCTGCGCTGCCCACATTGGCGTAGGAGCGTCAGTTAATAGCTGGCGCAGGGCGGGAACGGCTTCATCTACGTTCCCCTGATGGTGAGGCATTTCAAATGCTTTATAAGCAGACACAAATTCCGACAAGTCTTTTTTTGGGTCATTGCTCATCACGTACACATAATAATACAAGCCAGAAAGAATCCCCAGCAATAGCAGTCCAAGTATAATCAGGGCGGTAACGCGATTCATTGTGCTTTGAGTATCCATGCGCGAAGGCAATTAACTTAACAACTTGAAGATCCTTCGCATCCCCCGCTCTCTCCGGCTGCCGATTCCCCCGCAGATCCACTTGCCGATTCGCCGCCACTGCAGCTCTCGCTTCCGCTCGAGCTTCCCCCTGGCGCGTCCGCAGAAGCGGTGGGAATACCTGGCACCGCCAATCCGGAAGAATCGCGTTTTGTACCGACAAAGAGGCTCAAAATCGCAACGGCGCTGGCAAAGAGCAACAGCGTCGCCATTTTCCGAAGAACAACCAGCTTGCTCATGCACGCCTATTATGCACGGAATAGCGCAATACCAAAAACCTAGTTATGCACAGGCGTCACAGAAGCGGCAAAATTCGACTCCTGTGGAAGCAGCGCTCTTGCGAGCGCCGCTTCCTTCGCCTCAACGCTGAGCACGCTG
>CAYJVW010000032.1:0-13978 GCA_964373725.1 uncultured Candidatus Saccharibacteria bacterium
CAAAGGCCCTCATCTCATTTCATTCGATTCGGGCCGCCGGAAATCGAATCCGGACTACAAGCACCCCATGCTTGTGTACTACCACTATACTACGGCCCGCCCTTCTTCAAACAGACAAATCGTATAATTTGTGAACAGGCACCGCAAGAAACTTGACAAATACAACGAATGTGGTCGGGCCGAAGAGAATCGGACTCTTTCTTCACGAACCCGAATCGTGCGTACTACCGGTATACTACGGCCCGGTGCACCCTATACGATTTGAACGTATGACCTTTCGAATGTGAATCGAACGCTCTAACCTGTCTGAGCTAAGGGTGCGTGCGAAGAGTATCGCGCAAAAAGCGACCGAGCTCAAGGGGGCATTGCGAGAGTTACACTCCTTTCTTTTCTCCCATTCCACAAACACACGAACCGTCATCACAGCAGTCGCAGCTCGGGTTGGTCCAGAGCGACCACATACCGGGGCCAAATCTCGCTACGTACAAAAGACCGCCCATAATCGCGAGATTCTTCAAGGCCATGGTCATCTGGAGCTGATCCGCGAGATTATTGTGGAAGAGCGCGACAGTGAGGCCGGTGTAGACAAACAATACCCATGCAGCAGTGCGAGCATGCACACCAAGAATGAGTGCGACTGCGGCAGCGATCTCAACGATCGTCGAGACCCAGAAGATGAGTGACGGCATCGGAAGCCCGATCGATGCGATCCACGCTGTGGTCGCCTCAACGCCCATGAATTTAAACAAACCTGCTAAGAAAAGAAGGCCGATGAACACTCTGCCGACAACCGGCATGTACGAACCCGCCTCACCATATTTCCATGTCATACGCGTGTAAAGAGTGAATGAATAAGTACTGAAATCGTACTGTACCGTCTGCATTGGTCAAGTGGATAACGAGAGCAGTACGTAGTAGGTAGAACGTAGAAAATCCGAAAAACAAAATTTTACTGGAGTGCCAATGCCCCGCGGCGTCTGTACTCAGACCCACGGGACATTCGGCGGGCTGACGTTCTTTACAGAGAATTTCCCACTACGTACTACGAACTACGTTCTACGCACTATTTGATCCCCACTATCTTGTACTTCTGCGCGCCTTTTGGCGTCTCGAACGCGAATACGTCGCCTTTCTTTTTGCCCATGAGGGCAGCGCCAAGCGGCGAGAGGTGCGAGATCTTGCGCTCCTGCATGTTCGCTTCGGCCGAACCGACGATTTCGTAGTTGTGCTCCTCCTTCTCCCCTTGTTTTTGAATAGCGACCGTTGTGCCGAGGCTAATGGTGGTCCCCTTCCCCTTGTGCTCGATGATACGCGCGTGCGCCAACTGTTCTTCTATGGTGCGGATCCGGTCCTCCGATGCAGCCTGAAGATTTCGCGCTTCTTCATACTCTGCGTTTTCCGAGAGGTCGCCCAAGGAGCGCGCATATTCAAGCTGCTCGGCGATCTCGCGGCGACGCACGGTTTTCAAATGCTCCAACTCTTCGGTGAGCTCGTTGAATTTTTCCTGCGACAGATATGTGTTCTCGTCGGTGACGATCATATAGGGCTTTCTGAAAGCAGCCGTATTGTATCCTGCCGTTTTTTACGCGCAAGCCCGCACACCAACATGTGTCTCGCTGCATCGTGTTTGCGTAATTCTTGTTACGTATCTCGCTTTAATCTCTAAATATTCATCAGTTGGCTGACATTTTGTGGGCAGCAAAAACACAAGACACAAGTTGGTGTGCGGGCAAGGCTAATTCACGTATTCCGGCTTATTCACCACCAACCACTCAAAAAACGGCCGCATCGCCGGCGCCGCCCCGGAAAGCGTCCCGGCCGGCGCCCGCTCCAACACCGTCGCAAACGCATAACGAGGGTTCTCCGCGGGCCAGAATCCAATAATCCACGAATTCATAAATTGATTCCGATCCCCTATTTCCGCTGTGCCGGTTTTCCCGGCGAGCGAGATACCTGTCATGTCCAACGCCGCGGCTGTTCCACCATCAGTAACCGACGCACGCATTCCCTCTCGTACAATCTGCAACTTGTCATCTGAAATTCCGACACTAGGAGGTGACACCTCCTTACAACGAGGAATCACTTCAAGACATGGCGTAAGGAGCTTCCCGCCGTTTGCAATCGCAGCCGCATAGCGCACAGCCTGTATCGGAGTGATCTGAAAACCAAACTGGCCGATCGCAGTGATGTACGTGTCCCCTATCCTCCACGGATCGCCTTCACCGAATATCTCCGCCTTCCATTCCGGCGTCGGGATCACGCCGACCGCTTCACCAAGGAGCGGAATGCCTGTCCGAGTCCCAAGCCCAAACGCGCGAGCGTATTCGTCGAGAAGCGCGATGCCAAGACCCTTTTGGGCGCCAAATCCCCCGCTGATCGTATAAAAATACACATCCGAGGAAACCGCGAGCGCACGGCGCATATCTACCCATCCGTGCGCTTTCCAATCGCGATAGATCGTCGGCTTTGACGGATTGTATGGATTCGGGACAACAAGTTCTCCCGTCGAAAGGATTTCGGTTTCCGGGTCAATAATCTTTTCTTGGAGCGCGGCGGCGGCAAAGACAGGCTTCACGATCGAGCCGGGTGTGTATACGCCCGCGATCGCACGATTCAAAAGCGGCGTCTTCGCATCAGTGCTCGCGGCACGTATCGCTCCCCTATCTCCCGCCGTAAATGCCGCGTGGTCGTATTCCGGAAAACTCGTAAGCGCGAGTATCTCGCCGGTCTGCACATCGATAATGACCGAAGCTCCGCCGTGAAAATTATTGTTGGACGCGTGCAGAGAAAGCAGCTCGAACAGTTTGCTTTGCACAGCCGCATCAATCGAGAGCGTTACGTCCTCGCCTTTTTTTGGCGGAATGACAATATGTTCCCGCTGCACTTTGCCGAGCGCGTTCGTTTCCACCATGCGGCTCCCATTCTCTCCGCCAAGCCTCGAGTCAAGCACAAGCTCGAGACCGGAGACACCCGAATACTCCTCTCGCCACCACTCTCCCTTCGCATCTTGTTTCGGATAGCGTACGAAACCAATGACGTGCGAAAGTCCTGGATCCGCGAGATATGTGCGAAGTGTGAAGGGACGCGTGGTCGTTGACGCAGCTCCTGCATTGTCATCTCCCGCATCAACAGATGCGGCTGCTTCGTTCCACGCAACAGCTTTTCCCGTCCGGTCATAGAGTATGCCGCGCTCCGCGAAGATGATCGTGCGCAGGAGACGATTTTCTCGCGACATGTCTGCATATGCGGGACCCTCTAAAACCTGGAGATCGAAGGCGCGGCCTGCAAATACCAGCACGCCGATTAAAAATACTGCCCCGACGCCAAAAAGCGCTAGACGCGCGACCGGACGCTCGACGCGCCCTTCGAACTGCGCTGCATCGAGATGCGGTAAATTAGACGAGTCGAGAAATATCTCGTCGGGATCAATCTCGCGCACACGAATCGAACGACGCAGCGGCCACATGCGCTCATCTTACGTTTGAGAAGGAAATTCGTCGAGGAAACTGAGCGCGCAATAAACTACCTCGCAGCAAGCTGACGAGGTATTTTATTTTTTTGAGAACCGTCTACTCAGACGCTCGCCTTGCTCGCTGCTCTCCTCCACGGGGAACCGAACGCGGTTCCCCGACCAGATTCCACTCTTTCGCATTCATCCCCGCTAGCCTAGCTGCGGGGAATTCTGCGTAAGTATTAAAATTCTTAGAAACTGGTCAATACGATACGCATAGCCTATAGGCTATGCGTATCGTATCCTGCGGCGAAGCAGAGACTGATGCTATGAAAGGAGTTCGTTACGCAAGGGCTCGAGAAGCCACACGAGTAGAATAGAGAGAACCGTTGCGACGGGAAGCCCCCACAAAATCGTGCTCGGAAACCAGACAAGATCCGCAAGTGCGCCTATCGCAAGCACTTCCCAAGCACGCCAGCGAATGGCGAGCAGAAGCGCGCACGCGGCAGGAATCCATGGAGGCGCTAGAAACACGCCGAAAGTGCCCACCGCCGCGAGCATAATTCGGAGCAATTTCATATACCCGGAACAATGTATACGTACCGAATACTGTTCAAATTGAGAGGAAACACAACGTAGATGTCGGCGTACGCGCTCGAGGTCGCGGATTCTATTTTCCCGATGATGCCAACCGGCCGATTTGCAAAGCGCGGTGCAATGACGGGATCGCCCTCGCGTAGCTCGGCTTCTCGCGGCACCTCCGACGATGCGTTTCCTCCACCGCGGCCAGTGAGCGAAAAACCGACTGGACCGACGACAACATCCGTCGTCTCACCCGGCGCAAATACCATCCTCACGAGAGATGTCGTGTCGCTCACGTCCGCAACAACACCCAGAATAAATCCTCCGTCCGTAAGTGCGATGCTCTCCTCCTTGACGCCGTGGGACAAGCCAGCGCCGATCAGAAACGTGCCATACGGCGATGCGCGAAATGAGGACACAACGGGCGCTGCGATGCCGATATCGCCCGAGCGGCCTCCTGATTCCGTCTCCGCGAGATGCGCCATCTTCGCAAGCTCCGCGTTCTCGAGAGAGAGTGAGAGAACGCCCGCCTCGCGAGCGCGAAGACGATCACGTTCTGCACGGAGCTCTCCGTTTTCTTTTAAGAGCGACGCGCGGGATGACCAGAATTCGCCCGAGGCGAGTGCGACCGAGGTCGTGCGCATCATATGCGCGGCCGGTGCAAGGACAAGGCGGGCAGCGTCTCTAACCACGCCGCCTGAAAACGTATCAACAAGCGCGACGAAGAGAATGACGGCGGTCGCAATAATCACTCCTTTTCGCCCGCCGCTCTCGGCAGTCGAAAAACGTATGGCTCCCCTATTCCGTCGGTACAAGTTCATCGTCAGTTCTTAACAGCGCCTCGCGATATGCTTCGAGGTCGTCCAACACGATGCCGGTACCGCGTACGACAGAGGTAAGCGGATCCGGCGCTACGACAACCGGCACGCCAAGCGCGGAGCTTAAGAATTCGGGAAGTCCTCGGATCAAGGCGCCTCCGCCCGCGAGATACACGCCTCGCTGCATCACGTCCGCCACTAATTCCGGCGGCGTAGCCTCTATCACTTCTTTTACAGCCTCTACCAATTCATCGACCGAATGTCCTATCGCATTTCGTATGTCTTCGTCAGTGATGATGATCTCTCGCGGAAGGCCTGTCGCAAGGTCTCGCCCGCGCGCGACGATCTCCAAAGCCGTGCCCTGGCGATTCACTGATGCGACGGCGATTTTCACTTCCTCCGCGGTCTTTGCGCCTATCAATATTTTCGATTCGTTTCGCACATGCGTCGTGATGTCTGAATTGAATCTATCCCCCGCGATGCGCACGTTGCGCGATGTTACGAGGCCGCCTAGGGAGATAACGCCAATGTCCGTCGTGCCTCCACCGATATCGACGACCATGCTTCCCGTCGCCGCATGGATCGGGAGTTCGATGCCAATTGCCGCTGCCATCGGCTCCTCTATAACGTGCACTTCGCGTGCACCCGCGGCCTTTGCTGCATCTCGCACCGCGCGCGTCTCTACTGACGTAATGCCAGACGGTACGCCCACAACAACGCGAGGGCCCAAGAGTTTTGAATGTCCTTCCTGCGCCTTGTTTATGAGATACGAGAGCATTTCCGACGTGATCTCGAAGTCGGAGATGACGCCGTCAACAACAGGCTGGATCGCGGCGATGTGCGGAGGCGTTCTTCCCATCATATCTTTCGCCTGCTGCCCCACCGCGACAACTTGCCCCGTTTTCTGGTTGATCGCAACGATCGACGGTTCGTTGATGACGATGCCACGCCCCTTGACGTAGACGAGCGTGTTTGCCGTACCCAAATCAATGCCGATGTCATTCGAAAAAAGCCCGAGTATCCGGTCTTTCCATGCGCGCATTCTAGCTGTAAAACCTTTCTGTTCCATGGTCGATCGCGAGTTTACTGCCCCTCGAGATGCTGAATAATAGTACTCTCTGGTATGAGCGAGGCCGGACCATTCTTGCGCAGAGAGACTTCTATTGAGCCCGCTGCAATGGTTTTTTCCGACACGACAACCCGTGTGGGAATACCGATAAGATCCGCATCTGCGAATTTTTCTCCGGTCCGCAAATCTCGATCGTCGTACAAGGCTTCTATATTATTTTCGCGAAGCTGTTCGTACACACGATCCGCTTCGTTCGCGATGTCCTTGTTTCCGCCAGTAATCGAAATGAGATGCACCTGGTACGGTGCGAGCCCCTTTGGCCATACCAATCCTTTCTCGTCCGCCAACGCTTCCACGATCGCACCCATGAGACGCCCAGGCCCAATTCCATACGAACCCATAACTACCGGAACATCCTTACCTTTTTCATCCTTATAGGTGAGCCCAAGCGCGTCGGAAAAACGAGTGCCCAGAGGAAAAATATTTCCAACCTCGATCGCCTTCTCTTCGGTCATATCTCCCTTCGTGAGACCGAGATCAGACAAAACATCGCTGGTATACACTTCCTTATTGACGGCTATTCTCCTAGCTTTATTGACGTAGACGACATCCTCGCCTGCATCAGAGAGCATCTGGTATTCGTCGCTGAATTTAGAGAATGAGCCGCCCGAGGCGAACGTGCGATACGTCTTGTCCGCGATTCCCGCGCGCTGAAAGATTTTCTCGTATGCTTTGGCGCACTGTTCGTAGAACGTGCGAAACTCTTTCTCGTCTTTGCTGAACGAATATAAATCTTTCATTACAAATTCTCGCACCCGCATGATGCCACTCTTTGCCCGCAACTCGTTTCGAAATTTCGTCTGGAATTGATACACGTAGCGCGGCAGATCTTTATACGAAGAAATATATTCGGTCATTAGTGCAGTGAGCGGCTCTTCGTGAGTCGGTGCAAGTCCCCAATCACTCCCCTGTTTGTTTTTTGTTTTGAACCACACGTCTATTGCGTCATCCTGCCAACGGCCAGTCTTTGCCCAGAGCTCCGGAGTTTGCAGTGCGGTCAAAATCACTTCTTGTCCGCCGATCTCATTCATTTCCTCGCGGATCACGCGAACGATGTTGTTGAAGACTCGGAGGCCAAGTGGCAAAAGCGAGTAGGCGCCTGCCATTTCTTTATGAATGAATCCCGCGCGAATCAGAAGCTGCGCATTCTTTGCGACCTCATCTTTCGGCGCTTCCTTTCGCGTTTTCGTGAATAGTTCCGATTGCCTCATACTTTTCTTGTACGGGCATACTATCGCTATCCTTCAAATAGAGCAATTGTCGCGCTTTTGACAGTTCGCAGTGAGCGTTTCAAAATATATGGACACGCCGTGTCCATATATATCAACCTACGAGATCGATATAACGACTGCCGAAATCGTTAGGCGAGTAGCCTGACAATATCGTTGTATGTCACCGTGATCATGAGGAGAATGATGAGGCTGACGCCGAGCGTGTTCAACAGATGCACCGCGAGTTTTGGCGCATCGCGGCGCATGATCGCTTCAACCAGAAGAAGCACGAGCCGCCCGCCGTCGAGCGCCGGCACCGGCAGCAAGTTCACGACCGCGAGATTGAGCGAGATGAAACCCGCAAGCACAAGAACGCTTCCTAGTCCATGCTCTGCCGCATTGCCGACGACGCCGACCAATCCGACGGGCCCGATGATTCCTTCCAGAACCGGCGCTCCTCGAACTGCATTTTTGAACATGCCTCCGAGTCCTTCGAGCACCGCCCACAATTTATCGAGCGTGATCGGCAGCGCCCGGAAAAACGCTTCTCCAAGCGGCACCGACTCGTTTGTAACAAGTACAAGCCCCACGCCGAGCGCTGGCCTGTTTGATTTCTCGGGAATAACTGCATGCGCCGGACGAATTACGACCATCTGTTCTTCCAATCCGCGACGGTACGTGACCTGAAGGGCCTCTCCGCCGCGCTCGCCGACAAATTCGACAACCGCTTCCGGCCTCATCTCAGGCTGGCTTCCCGCTTCATCCATTATCGAGACCAATTCATCCCCTTGATTCAACCCTGATGCAAACGCGGGCGACGCGGGCACGACTTGGCTCACCAACAGCCGCACATGTTCGGCCTTTGTACCCTCCGGCACTGCGTGCGGAATGCCCGCATACAGAGCACCTGCAAAAAGTCCCCACGCGGCAATGGCATTCATCGTTACGCCCGCGATAAGAATCACTGCCTGAACGATGCGCGGCGAGGCGATAAAACTTCCTTTCGTCCGCGGCCCACCTTCTTGCTCGCCGAAAAGCCGCACAAATCCGCCGAATGGTATCCAATTGAGCGTATATTCCGTATCGCCTATTTTTCCAAGGAGAAACGCCCGCGGCGGATATCCCACGCCGAACTCCTCCACCCGCACTTTAAAAATCTTCGCGACGATAAAGTGGCCCAGTTCGTGAACAACGATGAGAAAAACCAGAATGCCTACGACGAGAAGGATGGTCACGGAGGATAATTTCAAATTTTTAATTTTGCAATTTTCAATCAATTAACCAATGAATTAGATTTCAAACATTGGAACATTGAAAATTCATTGAAAATTGAGAATTGTAAATTGAAAACTCTTTTATGCTTGCATCTCTGTTTCTTTCTTCTCAAACATTTTTTCGAGTTCTTCATTGCATGCATTCACTTTCTTCTGCATTTCTTCTTTCAGACGAAATTTATCGTCCTCGCTCACAATTCCTTCTGTTTCTTTTTCCTGAATATCCTTCCACGTCTCATCGCGCATGGCGCGCACCGTCTGCCGCGCTTCCTCTAATTTTCCTTTCGCGATCTTCGTCAACTCAATGCGGCGCTCGCCGGTCAGATCGGGAAATGTGAGGCGGAGACTCGTTTGATCCGGAACAGAGCCGAGGCCCAAATTCGCTGCAGCAACTGCTCGCTCGATGTCTTTCAGGGTCGAGGGATCGAACGGCTGCACCCGAATGGTCCGCGCATCTTCCACCGAGATTGTCGCGATATGTTTGAGGGGTTGGAACGAGCCGTACGCCGAGACCTGCACACTATCGAGAATCGCGGGTGTCGCCCGCCCCGTGCGAAATGCCTTGAATTCCTTGCCGAGCCACTCCCTTGCCGCAACAAGCTTGCTCTCCAAAATCTTGAAATCGTAGGCCATGTCGCAATTATACTATGCTTTCGGTACCAAAAGAGCGAGCTGCTCCAACAGGGGCTTCAAAAGCGAACCCTTATCCATAAGATGCTTCTGTGCCAGGTAAATCGCACGAATGCCTTCTCGCACTTTTTCGTCATTCACTTTAGCTGAAAGCGTCCGCTCAAGTTCTGACAAAAATGCGACTGCACCGCGCACATCTCGTTCCTCATCATCTTCTCGCACGTAGAGCTGCTTTACCATATCGATCCGTTTCGCGAGCGCCGCAGTCAAGAACTTTTTCACATCCAGCCCCACTGTCTCAATGCCAAGGCCGGGCCTTGGCATTGCTCCCGTCGGAAGCGAGAGTATGTGAGAGCGCGAGCGAAGAGTGGAGAGAAGCGTCTCGGGAGACGCGACGACAAAAAAGAACACGGCGCCCGCAGGCGGCTCTTCCAGAGTTTTCAAAAGCGCATTTTGCGCGTCGCTCGTCATAGACGGCGTTACGATAATGAATACGCGCCGAGCTCCCGCCATGGCTCTCGTATTCGTCTGCCTGTGCGTAATCGCACGCAGACAGGCGCGCTCGCGAAGCTCTCTCGCATCATCAATACCGAACGAGAGATATTCCCGCACATACACATCCGGATTCAGATCCATCTCAATCCCCGCCTTTTTTAAAAAATCAGAAACTGCCGCCACTTTCTCTCTGCCCCCAGCCACCAGATATACATGTCCAAGAATTTCTTTCTGCAATTTTGTCGTCATATTGCATCAGTGTACCTTACATCTATAAAATGACGCATTGACTATCGTATGACGATCGTCTAATAATAGTCACTGGAGCAGTCCAAACATTTTTTTGACAGGAGCATCGTATTCAAGCTCGTCAACAATCATATAGAGCATCTTCTTTCCCACGCCAAGATCAGCCTTGAGAAGCGTGATGACATCCTCGCAATCGTACGGATAAATCCACACACTGCGTTGTAGACATTTAAATCCTATCCCTTGAAGCAGAGAACGTAGTTTCTCTCGCACATGTCGTATCCTCTCCGGAATATCAAAAATGAGCACTCGCCAGCGACCGTCCCAACGCGGCGGCGATTGCATACCGTAATCATGCAACTCGAGCCATCGCAATGCTTTTTGACCCTTCGATGTCACCTTCAGCAATGTGCCTTCGTACGCGAGAAATCCATTCTTAACGAGGCGCTTCCGCGACCGCACGATCGCCGGTAAATCACTAGGACCAAACGGGATACCAAGCTTATGCATCGCGCCGACGACATTTGGCGCAACCAGCGCCACGCTCAAAACTCCTGCAAAAGAAACAGCCTGCAAAATAGCTTTCTTGAAATCTCGCTTTCGCGCTCGTTTCTTCCCCCGCTCTTCAATTTTGCCCATAGACTATATGTGGACGATCGTCTAATTATAGTACATACATCGGGCATGCTGAAGTCTATCCGGATCGTACTGTGCACTACTGTGCACTACGGGTTTCAATTCCCCTTCCGCCAGGTATACTCTGCGACATAATCTTGTATGACCGATCCGCACAACATCCAAAAAACGGCGCTCGGGGTTACGCGTTTCGTGGGATCGCCTGCTTCTATCGCGATACATACGATTCTTTTTGCCGGCAGTTTTGTTGCAGTGTGGTTTGGCGCCTTGGATTTCGACCGCATGCTTCTCGTCTTGACGACGATCGTTTCCTTGGAAGCAATCTACCTCGCGATATTCATCCAGATGACCATCAACTACCAGGCCGCGAGCATTGCCGAGGTGCAGGAAGATGTCGAGGAGATCCAAGAGGACGTCGGGGAAATTCAGGAAGACGTTGAAGAGATCAGCGAGGACGTGGACGAGCTGCAAGAAGATGTGGAAGAGATTAGCGAGGACGTCGAAGAAATGAGCGAAGAAGAAGAAACGGAAGAAGCGGCAGAAGATCGCCGTAAAGCCGAGCAGCGCGAAACGCTTGAAAGCATCGAGACTAACCTGCAGAAACTAATGGAAGACATCGCCCACCTCAAATCAACTCGTAAACCGGACGACTCGAAGCCGCTGTTTTGAGGTCTGGTTACATCTGCGGGAACTTTTCTGCCATGTGTTCCCTGTCGTACATGAGAGCAAGAGCATCTTTGCGGAGCGTCGCCAACATCTCGTTAAGCCCAAGAAGAGTCGCGTCGTTCCTCTCGCTGTCTTGCCCTGATTCCTTAACCAGAATGTCTGCCGCTTTGCGAAGTTTGTCTACTTTCTCGTCTGGAAAATCGGAAGGATTTCCTTCTGAAAGCGTGCCCAGAAGGATTTCAATGTCGTTGCGCAGACGGATGATCGAGCCCGATTTTGCACTTTCCGACGTACGATAGCGAGTCATGTCCTCTCCCCTGACACGCTCCGCGTCCCCCTTTTTCCCAAGAATATACCTGATGTAGCTTGCGGAATTTGAAAATATCGATGATTGCTCTATTAAGTCTTGCTCCTCGCTGTGCAATGGGTGTTCCTTTTCAACCAATGCCTTATTGGTCGCCGCTATTTTTCGTATCTGAAAAATCCTCTCTGCTGCCGGCGCTATATCCCCTTCCATTACGCCGTACACCCGCAGATCCGCCGCACTCGCATTTCCCAACTCATCCAACGTACTTTCGAGCTCGCGAAACGCCGCTTTTGCGTCCGCAACATTCT
The DNA here is from genome assembly GCA_964373725.1 of uncultured Candidatus Saccharibacteria bacterium. Classification (GTDB taxonomy): domain Bacteria; phylum Patescibacteriota; class Minisyncoccia; order Phycocordibacterales; family UBA2100; genus UBA10103. Next base: position 11,757 of record CAYJVW010000032.1, read on the forward strand.
TGCTCTCCAATTTGCCAGCACCCCCTGTCTCAACTCGATCCATGTTTAGGATGCTGTCGCCGTCCTCTTCGCAACCTCTTCCGCAACGAGTCGTTTGTGCTCTTCGACTCCCGCACGTAATTCCTCTTGTATAACATCCGTGGAATTGGGTACGTATTTGGCAACGAGTTCCTGGAGCGCACTCATATCTTGACTAGCTAACAAAGTGCCAAACTTCGGCCGCTCAGCTTCCGGCAACATCCCCACGAGCTTCAATAATACGCGACGCAACAAAACTTCACCGAGCCCGTCAAGAATCTCGTTCTGCTCTTCCTCAGATAGATGTCCGATATTGAGCTGCTCTATCATAAGTGCCCTGCCCTGTGCCATCAGCTGTTGTGGATCCATAGCACTAAGTATAGGTCAATAATTTCTTATCGCGAGCGACTTATCAACTTATCTGCATCCGCAAAGAGGCTCTTGACGATTTGTTTTGCTTGTTCAGTCTGCGCTGTGTTCAAAGTATTACTCGGCAGGTCTAGACGCCGCAACACGTCTGTGCTGATTTCCTTGTTACCGAAAAGAAGTTCTGTTTTCATAATCGTTCCGCCGCGAATCCTATTTTGCGTTACATTTTCAATACCGGTAATATCTCGTAGTAGTCCTTCGCGTAAATAAGACGATCGTCTCGTTCCACCCGTGCCATCTTGAGTGTAATCTTCGAACGCATCTGTTATCCAACGCAATAGCTTGGGATCGGTGATACCTTTTTTCTTGAAAATATCTTCTACGGCCCAGATACCTCTCTTGTCAACCGTAAACTGGAATGTGTCTCGGAGCGCTTCTGTTGGAATTTCGGGAGCGATGATCGGAACAGCGGAAGGTGCTGCGGGTATTGCTGCAGGCGTCGCAGCTGGAGTTACAGGAGCTGCAGGCGATGCAAGCGGAGCGGCTGGATCTCCGAGAACACCAGGCATTATAGGAGTCGGTGGAACTGGTCCTGATGGAGGCGCTACTACCCCAGGAATGACTGGCGTGGCGGGCGCTTGCATGTTAGCCATGTGTCCCAATGCCTCGATTTGCAAATTCGCCAATCTGAGCTGCTCTGCTAGTAATTCAGGTGGAAGTCCTGCGTTAGCAAGATGGGCTTGTGCCTGGATAATCTGATGTAAAATAGCATTAGAGTGCCCGCTGCCGGGAGCCAGAACTGCTGGCGGGCCCCAACTGACACTAAACCGCGGCAACCATGGCGAAATCCAATCTATAACAGGCCTTGTCTTTTGAGACATCCAATCTCTCATCACTTCCGGCGTCCACCCCATCCACTGATAGAAATTGCCTAAAAGGATGCCAGCCAGAGCACCAATTGCGGTAGTTTTCGCAAGATATTCAGTCTTTCCAGCAAGTGTTTTGCCTTCTTTTCGAGCAAGTCTGCTTGCTCGTAGAATATTTACACCGCCGCGTACAGCGCTACCGATCGCACCGCCGGCCGTGCTGGACGCAACTGCTCCACCCAAAATCTGAGTCAGTCCAACATACGCAAGATATGGCGCAACTACTGGAGCCGCAAGATATGTAGCAGTGGCACCCACCCCTGCAATAAGGGTATGAGTCAACACACGCTTCCAAAGCGCCTTGTCTTTATTTAACTGAGCGAGTGCAACATTAATATGAACTTTATTCGGGTCTTTCTCCGTAGCTTTTAATCCCTTATCAATTGCATTTTTTGAATCTATTGCTGTTGGCAATTTCGCGGGAGTTGCTTCAGGCCCGCGAGCAGCCGCAGGGGCAGGGGCAGGGGCAGGGGCAGCTGACGCACGATAATTCGGATCGGGTACAAGCATATAACCAGGGGGTGCCTGGTATCCACCGCCCACCGCAGGCGATCCATGAAAGATATTTTGCTGACCAATTTGTTGGGGGCCACCTTGCGCCTGCCCAAGCTTTCGTTCGATTGACGTAAGAAGAAGGCGCAACGCATCGCCGCGCTCTGATTCACGTGCTTCAATTTTCGTTTCGACCTTCTTTCGTTCCTCCTCATTCTTTTCGTAATATTTCTTCAACTTCTCTAAATCTTCGACGGTTTTCGCATCTTTTATCTCTTTTCCGAGCTCGTCTTGCAGTTTTTTTAAGTCAGCTCTTAATCCGCGCAATTCCTCTCCATGCCCCTTGACCAATTGAAACAAGGCGTTCTCATTATCCCTCTCTTGCTGTTCCGGCGTGCGCTCTTTTCCTTCTTTCGC
>CAYJVW010000033.1:0-13316 GCA_964373725.1 uncultured Candidatus Saccharibacteria bacterium
AATGTAAATGCGTAGGCATGGAAACCAGCGCCTTCGATCTCAATTTCGAGAACACGCTCGCCGGGTTCGACATCATGCACGAGTTTGTAGAGACGCTGTTCGCGAACAATGCCTATGCTCGTCGCAGAGTCGATATCCTCGCCTGCAAACTCACCCACCGGCTTGCCATCTCGCAACACCGTAATTTTTACACCCTCCGGAGCGCTCGCGACGAGATATACATCTTTAGAGTTGTATCGATAGGATATTCTTGTCTTCCCTTTTGATTCAGCATACTCCGGCGTCATATTCCAGGTCCCGCCGAGGTACAAGGCATTTCTGATGAGATTCTCCGGAATAGTGAACTCTTGAACACCGCGAGTGCCCGGATTTCCATTCGCCAAATATTCATTGCGCAGTGAGCCAAAGTACGCCTCGGGGCTTCCGATGCCAGATAGATCTGCTTCCGGAATCGTAGAGGCTACGAGGTCCGACCTCGGAGACCGAGGTCGGACCTCGGAATTACCCCCCAAGACAACGGCGCGCTCCATCAAAGCACGCTGTATCGCAGCTTCTGTCTCTTCATAATTTCCTTCGCCGATGTGGTCATAGACAACAAAGCCATCAATATCTATGAGATACTTGCGCGGCCAAAAACGGTTTTGATACGCGTTCCACGTCGAGTAATCATTATCGAGCACTACCGGATATTTGATCCCCAGTCGCTTCGTCGCATCAAGAACGTTTTGATACACTTTCTCAAATTCAAATTCCGGCGTGTGCAAGCCGATAATAACCAGTCCTTGATCCTTGTATTTTTCGTACCACGCATTCAAATAGGGCGTCGTCCGCTGGCAGTTGATGCAGGTATATGTCCATATATCAAGCAGCACGACTTTCTTGCCGACGAACTCCCCGATAGTGATTGGTTCTCCTTCAGTGTTGATAAATCCGTCTGGAGACGTTATTTCTTTTGCCGGTTCGAAGCGCGAGGACTTGTTCTCTCTCGTTACTATCGTTTGAACTTCAACAACATCGCCAGAAATGAAGCGCGGAGCCTTTTGCGAGTTGAGGTAGAAGATGCTTCCCACGACAAGCGCCGCGAGAGTGGCGCCAACGAGCAGTTTGGCAGGATGCTCGATATTCATAGATTATGCAGCCGCATCTTTTTTCACGGCCGTCGAAGCGAGGTACGAAAGAAATCCCGGGATGAGCGGAAGGATGCATGGACTTAAAAAAGAGCCGACGCCGGCAAGGAACGAAATGCCGACATTAAATACGGAGAGCGAGCGTATCCCCCCGCCTACTGAAGTTACGAGATTGAGAGAAAGGAGTATGTCCGTGAGGAACTGCAGATTAGCGACGCGAGAGAGAGTTCCCGTGAAGACAAGAACCCCAAGCGCAATGAGAATAAGGCCGAAAAAGTATTGGAAGTACAGAAGTTTTGCGCCGAGGCGGTTTATGAATGTCTGCGCCTGATTTGTGAACAGGCCAACCAAAAGGAACGGGATTCCTAACCCCAACGTGTAGGCGAAGAGAAGCAAAAACGCGCTCGAGGCCTGCGTCGTTGCGAGCGCCAGGATCGCTCCCAGCGCGGCCGAAACGCACGGCGTCCAACCGACGGCAAATGCCGCGCCGAACACGAACGATGTCACGTAGTGGGAACGGAATTTCCATTTGACGAGTATTTTGTGATCCCGTTTGAGAAATTTAGGCGTAAACAAACCCAGGAGAAAAAAGCCAAAGAGAATAATGACGATGCCGCCGAAACGGCCGAGCCATTCCTGAACCGTGTACGAAGCGCTCGAGAGCACCGTCTGCAAAAGAACGCCAACAAGCGAGAACACAAGGGAAAATCCGAGCACGAAGAAAACGCTTGAGAGGAACACGCTCCAATCGCGCCTAGGTTTCAGAGTGGTTGCCATTTCGTCCATACCTTTCGGATTGCTTATTGAGCGAGCGCCCTGTTTATTTCCGTGAAGTAACGCGCCTTATCCCATCCATCCGGCGCCTTGAGAAGCTGTTGGCCGCGCCTCACAAACACTTTCGTATGCTGGTACGCGACTCCGTATTTTCGCGCAAGATCTTCCTCGTCCTTGGTCGTGTCGTTGTCATTGTAATTGATGCGTATGCCGACCACCTGATCGGTTGTCAATTCATTGAACGCGGGGTAGGTGGCATTCGCCAATTCTGCTTTGCAGATCGGACACCAGTTCGCATAGAAGTAGAGAACAACAAGCTTATCTGACGCAATCGCGGCATCGTAATCCGCCTTGATGTAATCAAGAAGCGGAGCAGACTCTCCTGCAAGAGATGTCCCTACGTATTTTGTCATCATCGCGTCTTTCTGCATCACAGTATCCTTTTCCATTGCATCTTTCTTCATCATGGTTCCGTCTTCCATCTTCATCATCGATTCATCGCCCTTCTTCGCCTCATCAGCTTTCATCATTGTCTCCTTCTCCATTGCCTCTTTTTCCATCATCGCCGTCTTTTCCATCTTTTCCTTCTCCATCATGGAATCTTCCGTGGGAGACATCGTGAAATAATAGACACCTCCGCCAAGAACAACGAGCACGATGAGTCCTATAATCATTGATTGCGTATTCATATGTTTGTTTGCGACCGTACGATTAATATCGTTCCAGTATAAAGTGCGTTTTTACTATGTAAAGTTGACTTCACATTACAACTGTGGACAAGTATCAACCCTTCGACTCGCTTCACTCTCTTGCTGAAGTGCTCTGCATTTCAGCAAAATCTATCTGCATACCAGCGTGCTCCGAGTTTCGCGACAACCATTATTCCAAGCGCGAGAGGGATCCACGGATCTATTGTATGCGCCAAACCTTGCACGACAAGCGCGATAGTTAGAACCGCAATGCCAGAAAGGTACGCAACGCGACCCGCATACATGCGATTCTGCACTTCTCTCTCGTCGCCACCACGCTCCTTCGCGACAAATCCCGCCCACACTGCAGCAAGCGCCGCTGCAGCAATAAGCGCGAACATAGCAGCCATATCCGGCATCCAGTACATGAATGGATCGGTGAGAGCGAACAAGGAAACCACGAGAACGAGAGCAACGATGTATTGCATACCCAGTTAGTAATTATGACAAATAAAATACGTCTTCAACCGGCTTCTTAAAGATGCGCGATATTTTGAGCGCAAGCAAGACCGAGGGTGTGTAATTCCCTTTTTCGATCGCGATGATCGTTTGGCGCGACACGCCCGCTTTCTCTGCCAGCTCTTCTTGAGTAAAGCCACGATTCATGCGTAATTTTTGGACGTTATTTGAAACACTCATGGGTCTCCTCACTCTACGCAATACTCCGTGTACGTCAAGTTGACTTTACAGAGCCGAAAGCGAACTTAAAGTACTGAACATTCTTAAAGCGAAACTCGCGGCTGTTCCGCGAGTTCGCAGTTTTGGGCCCACCGCGCACGCCCCCACACCAATCGGGGCATTTCGAAGCATGTTGCTTTCATAACGCTCCGATACTTATTGGCGAAAATGACGCTGTGGAGATTAGCAAATCAATTTCCGCAGTAAACACTATGCCCCGTTTGGTGTCGGGGGCACGCCCGCACACTAATTTTGGCATTGTGTTTTTCGCGAAGCTGCCAAAAGCTTGAGTATGCGTTCTTTGTCACAATCTTACCTCACTACTGCCAAGCTACCCGAACACGCTTCGCCAGACACAATTTAGTGTGCGGGCACGCTCTCTCTCTACATCATCCCGCCCGCCGCACAGACCTTGCAGTCATTCTTGTGCGTCACGACGAGATAAATCGCAGAAAGACCGACGAGAACATAGATGAGCATCGCAAGGGATGAATCCATGCCGCCGACGAAGGAGCCGATCTCCCATCCGAGCAGCGCATACAGCAACCAATTTAGACCGCCTACGATGACGAGAACGAATGCAGCCATATGTAACCACTTCATATAAAACAGGCACGTTTATATATATTAATCGACCCTTACCGAGAATGATACGCCTATTCGAGCGTATCCTATGAGGTTATCCCCACTACTTCGCTCTCGGAGTACCGAGAGCTTCGTAGTGCAGGCACTACACCAAAATCGATTTTGCAAAATGAAGCTCCTCGCAGCAAAGCTGCGGGGTATTCGGCGTAGTAGAATAAGGGTGATGCGAAGTAGCCCTGCGTAGCCTTGGCGAAGCATGGGAGCCCGCTTAAACAACGTGCCCCGAATGACTCGATGCTACTGTTCTAACGGGAAAAAAGCGCTTTTGCCTTCGGTCAATTCCCGATAGACGACCGGATTCGCCGCGATGAAATTGAGATTTCGATAATCGAACGACTTCGAGCCGATATTCAGAACGACACCGCCCGCCTCCGAAACAAGAAGCGAGCCCGGCGCGAAATCATAATCCGATCCATACGGATCAAGACATATTCGCGCATCGATCTTCCCGGATGCCACCATAGCAAACTCCCAACCCGCGCAGTAGGTTTGGAGAACATTAGCCTTCTTATTCAGTGTCTGCCGAAGCTTTGCATTCGGCGCTTTATCAACATTCGTCTCGAAGAATATCCACGACTTCGATAGCGGCCGCTCGCTCACGTGCAGCCGATCGTTATTTCGGTACGCCCCATATCCCCTCTCCGCCCAATATACTTCGTCACGAACAAAGTCATAGATCGCGCTGAACACGACATCTCCCGAATCGATAAGCGCAAGCATAGAGGTGCAAAAGGGAAGACCCCTCATGTAATGCGCCGTGCCATCGATAGGATCCACGAGCCAAAACTTGCTCACAGTGCGGTCGCCGCCCTGCTCCTCCCCGACAATTCCGATATCCGGATACATAAAGGAGAGTTCCGACCGCGCAAATGTTTCGACCTCTATATCAAGCTGCGTCACAACGCTCCACGCGGAGTCGTTTTTTTGATTGACCGCTTTAGCAACTCCCCACTGCGGCATGAGAATGTCTCTTATTTTTCGCACCACGGGAATGATTCTTTCAGCGTACCGCATAATTAAGTATTTCTTCGCAGCTACACGTATTAATGAGGAGGAGGTTTACGCGCATCGATGTTCCTCCACCATCAAACACGTTCATACAGGAACCATGTCGAGCACCAACGCCCCCCATGTAAATTCGCGAGCTCCGTATCCCTCTCCGGTTTCTGGATTATAGTATTCCCGAAATCCCTCACGCTCAAGAAGCCGGGTACTTGCATCGCGAATCCACGCCGCGTCTTTTGAAAATCCGTAGCGCACAAGCCCTTTGTACACAAACCAGTGCGGCGCAAACCAGATCGGCCCGCGCCAAAATCCGTCGGGGCGATACGAGGGTTCTTTTTTCGAAACGGTTCGAATTCCACATGGAGCTCGGAACGTCGTTTCGTCATGCAAGTGTGTGCGCACGACTACCTTTGCCTCTTCTGCCGTGTAAAGTCCTGCAAAAAGCGGCGCAAAGTGAGCCCACGTCGCCGTGCGGATTTTCTGGTGATCAGCATTCATAACCGACCAAAATACTCCGTCGGCAAACATGTATTCTCGCATCGCCTGTGCGACAAGATCCGCGTGAGAAATGCAAAATTGCTCGTCATCGTCCCGACCGAGAATCGACGCCATGCGAGCGAGAAGGCGCAAATTTTCGACCAAAAACGAGTTGAAGGGAACGTCGCAAACCCAGAAATGCTGCGCCATGCACATTCCTACGTTGAAATTGCATGCCCGATTCAAATCGACAAGACGATGGCGATGATAAATAAGGCTTTCCTTCGATGCATCTGTGGACACGCCGAGCGACGCGTCGAAGCGGGGCGAGTCATCCTCGCCTGACTCATCCGGATTGATGATACCAACGAGATTATGATCGAGTGGATCTCTCTCCGCGAGAAGGTATTTGTAGTAACGAAGCGCGGGCGGATACACTGCTTCGAGAAACGCTACATCAGGTGCTTTCCGGTAAACCTCCAACATCGCATACGCAAGTATGGGGGGCTGCGTGATCGTGCTCGTATCCTCCCGCCCCCAATTAATGTTGTGTGCGTTATCCCGAACCCAATAGATCATGTGCGGCAATAACCCGTTATCAAACTGCTTTGATACAAGAGAGACCAGCTCCTTTTTCGCGTCGAGAGGACTAAAATGCGAGAGGGTGATCGCATGGAAGCACGAGTCCCACAGCCACTGGTAAGGATATGTATGAGGAGATGGCAATGTGTATTGATATTCCCCACTTGTGCGACGGTTTTCTTGCAAACGCTTCTTCGCCTCAAAAAGCATGTCCACGCGCAAATTATAGCACTTTATGCGGCGCACCTGTAAGACGCGAACGTGTGCCTCACTGTCGAAGCAACGAATAGACACGTTCATACCCCTCCACCATACGGGCGATAGTAAAATTCTCTTCGACACGGGCTCGACAGTTTTTTCTCATACGTGCGTACTCGATGCGATCCATCGAGAGAATGCGTCGTGTCGCCGCGCATAAACCCTCCACTCCAATTTCTTTGACCGCAAAATTCACTTGTCTGTCATCCTTTGAAACATGTACGACAAAGCCCGTAACCCCATCAGAAATCACCTCTCTGACGGCACCCATCGCATACCCTACGACTGGCGTGCCGCACGCCATTGCCTCGGCCATGACGAGACCGAATGGCTCTTGCCACATGCTCGGAAAAAGAAATACTTTTGCCTGCCGGTACAGTTTCGCCAAAGCGACATGCCGAACTTCGCCAAGGTAGTGAATATGCGGGAGCGCGAGTCGGGGTTCAACATTCTCCTTGAAATACCTGAAATCCTCTCGCTGGTCCGGCGTCGGAATGCGACCAACGACGTTGAGATGGGATCCGACAGATGTTGCCACATCAATAGCCTCGCAAATGCCCTTGTGTCGCATGAGCGAGCCCGCAAATAAGAGACCGCGTTTCTCATCGTCCGATCTACCCCGATGAAATACGTCCGTATCCACTCCATTGTAAATTGTGGCGACGTAATTGAGGCGCGGCGCAGCTGTGCGCTGTGCGTGGGAAAGTGAGACGAGTTTCGCATCCAACTGCTGATAGGGCCAGATGCGCTCCGGTTCCTCTTTAAGCGAGCCGTGAAGTGTATGAACGATTGTCGCGTCAACGTTTCCATACAACGCAAGACTCATGGGTCCCATGTGGTCGTGTAAAATATCGACTGGATGATCCTTGAGAAATTGCGACACGCGGGACATTTGATAGGCATAAAACGCCGTGGAATCCTTCGGGGGATGGCGCTCTTCCCACAAGCCCTTCGCGATTATCGGCACAACTTCTGCGCGGACCTTGGAATTCGCAGTGCAAAATACGTACACCTCATGTCCACGCATCACTTGTGCCTCGCTCAAGCTGCACACAATGCGCTCGGTGCCGCCGTAGCGTGGTGGCGGCGTCGGCAAGAAGAGAGGCGCGATGTGGCCAATGCGCAATCGCTTCATGAGAGCATTTCCTCGATAATTCTTAACATCTTCTTCTCTCCCGGAATGCAAACAGCCTCTTGCCTGGCTTTCATCTCCTTTCGCAATCGGTCTACGAATAGAAGATCTTCGATGGAGGAAGTTACCCCGCTCAAGGATACGTCGGGAGTTAACACTTTCGCAAGACCTTTCCGTTCAAACGGTTCCGTTTCCCATAAGTGAATATCACGTATGGATTCCGCGTCTTCTGGGGCTACGTTTGCGATGACCGGGATTCTCGCCGAAACTGACTCCGACAATGTAGCCAATCCCTGATGCTGAAAAACTAGATCGCTCGCCGCCAAGATTTCATAAAAGCGTTTAGGATCGAGCCGCTTAACCTCACTTAGCCACGGCGTGCGGCGGCCTCGATCTTGCAGAGGCGTAAAGCGATTGACAGAAAAAACGTTGACGTCCCTACCCTTTTTGCGGAGCGCGATGACCGCAAGGAGAAGCCGTTTTCGCACCCATGACCTATATCCTGCTCCATATCCGCTAAAGTAGGAAAAAATAAGCTTCCCTTTTTTGCCTATGCCGAGCATTTTTCTGACAGAAGTCCTCTGTGCGGAACGGAGGGGCCCGTTCGAAGGAATAAATCCGACGGGAACAATCTTTTTTCTCGTCGCGCTTGGAATATCGAAGTGTCCGCCTGCTTCAATCAGGCCTTTTTTGAATACTGATGGAGGCATGGTGATGAAGTGTCGGTCAATCCATTGAACGCACGGATAGCCGGGATAGGCGTTTCTATTGAATAGCCAGTTCGAATCTAAACTTACCGTAAGCGGTTTATCATGCGGAGCATTATTCTGAAAGTCGGGATATTCTCCCCACATCTTGGAATTGCAAAGAAAAATGACATGAGGCCGAACGGCCGTGACAAGCGAGAGAAACGTCTTCGGTGTGGAGGTAATGCGCGCCTCAATCCCCCGTACTCTAGATATGAGCGGGAGATTGATCGCTTGACGAACTGCGAACACGACGCGATGTCCTTGGTCTCTCGCTACGAGGGCCACCGCCCTCCCTTGACTCGTTTCGCCCGGTCCCATGGCAATAAAAAGAAATTTCCGGAGTTTCGACATACAAAAAAGGGTATTCAGACCTGTGAAAGTCAATCAAGCGTACTTCGAATTCTCGAGAACCGCAACCGTAATTCAGTTACGTCATAGACACTCCCGAGTCTTCCAAGAAACGTATACTATCGCTCTAAGGCAACGTACCTAAGATAACGAGTCGAACTTCGCGTGGCAAGAAAAGTGACAGAAACATCCCTTGGCATCAATCAACCAAGATCCGCAACTGCCTTAATAAGTTCGGCAGACCATCGGTACACATTGTAGTTCTTGACGGCGCTTCGCATTGTTTTCATTCGACGGCGTTGTTCGGCGCGCGGCATCGTTAACCCTTTGAAAATTGCCGCTTCGGTCTCTTCGGCGCTGTAAGGATTAATTATTATTGCTCCCTTAAGATCTCGTGATGCGCCGGCAAATTGACTCAATATAAGCGCGCCGGATTCATCAGGGCGCGCCGCGACGAACTCCTTGGCAACGAGGTTCATGCCGTCATGAAGGGACGTGACAAGACACACATCCGCCAACTGATATAAGGGAAGTAGTTGACCACGCGAATATAGTTTCTTCTCCAAAACGATTGGTCGCCATCCATTGCTGCCAAATCTTTTGTTAATATGCTCCACTTCTCTCGCAACTTGTTCAGCGTATTCACGATACTTATCGACGCCTTCGCGCGTGGGAGATGCGATGAGAAGAAACGTTATGTCGCCACTATATTCAGGATGTGCCGCGAGAAAGAAACTGATGCCGGTAAGACGTTCCAGTAGCCCTTTCGTGTAGTCCATGCGGTCAACTCCCAGGATCAGATACTTTGAACGGATTCCGAGACGCTCAAGCGTAGTCCGATCGGGGTCGGTGTGTTGGTTATTCTCTGGCCCACTACTCGTGAGCGCAATTGAAATCGGAAACGATCGAACATATGACGTGTGGCCTTCACGCGTAACGGCACATTGCTCAAAATCCATGAGGGATTCGATCTCTTTCCCGACAGTGTTGAGAAAATTATTACAGAATAGCTGAGTGTGGAAACCTATGACATCCGCTCCGAGCATACCGCCTACAATTTCCTTCCTCCACGGACAAATGCTGAAGGCCTCGGCGGAAGGCCACGGGATATGCCAGAAGAGCGCCACCTGCGCGTCGGGCCGCGACATCTTTATCATACGGGGGAGAAGAGCGAAGTGATAATCCTGAATAAGAATAATCGGCCGCTCTACCCCCTTCAATTCCGCAAGCAACGTTTCCGCGAATTTACCGTTCACCTTCCGGTACATGGCCCAATCCTCCTTACGAAAAATCGGGCGTGTGTGCGCGATGTGACACAAGGGCCACAGCGCCTCGTTCGAGAATCCTTGGCAGTAGCCCTTTACCTCTTCGTCAGTGAGCCACACGCGTTTCAACGTATACCGCGGTTCGTCGGGAGGAATCGCGATTTTTCCCGAGCCGTCCGCAGTTTCTCTATCGGCGTCCCCGCTGCCATGCGCAAGCCACATTCCGCCGCAGGCCTCCATTACGGAACTGATTGCAGTCACGACTCCGCCGGCAGGAACGGAGTGGAGAATCTTGCGACCGACGCGACTGTGAACAAATGGCTCCGCATTTGAAACGACGTAAATAGGTCGATCCTTAAGGTAGGACTTTATAAACGCCTTTAAGCGTTCAGCCGTCCACGGCGTATCTATTTTTTCGAGCCGCATGCGTGCTTCCTCGCTTGCCGCTGTCCGCGCTTGCGTGAGACTTTGCGCGAGCTTGCCGATTTCGGTAGCGAGCGGGCGAAAAAAGAAGTCGTGCTTCGATTCAGGAACATAGGCAGATTTGCCGGATCGCGCAGATTTGATCGATTCCGCAAGATTTGAAAGCGGCATGAAAATAACCCACCTCACCAGCGCGGCTATCGCCGCGGCAAACAAGAGCAAATACACAAGAACGCCGACGAGGTTTTCTTTCCACTTCCCTTGCACGCTCTCTGCGATATACGCCGCGTCTTGCACGACGACGAACACTCCCGAGCCATCCGCTCCTCGATGCAGTGGCCGCGCATGGACGTAATACATGCGGCCGCTGATATCAAAATAATCTCCGACAGGCTCGTTCGTTTCGATCGCCTGATCCATAACCTTCATGCTTCGCTCGATACCAGACGGCATGCCTTCCGAACTTACAATAGTCGCCCCGGTCCGCTCGAAGATCGCGACGCCAACGAGCCGCTCTCGATTCGCGAACGAAGTCGCAAGTTTCGAGAGCGTCGATGTCGCGTAGGTCGCATACGCTGGCTCGATTGATTCATTGAGGCTTTCCGCGAGGAGTCGCGCGCGGTATTCCAAATCAGCAGAAAGCGCGAATCTCTCTTGCTGAACCTGCAAGTATGTGAAGCCAAGCGCGAGCACACTTGCGCCAAGGATCACGCTCGCAACAATAAGGATCACATGCTTCATGAATCAGTAAGAGTAAGAAAGGCTTAATTCGAGGGAAGCGACCTCATATTCGATGCATGAGTGAGTCATGCTACACTCCCTCAAGCTCCCCGTCAAAATCGGCATTTTTTTGCTCCTACCGAACCAATAGCCAATTTCAACAGCAAGAAATTTCGTGATGGCTTCCGGAAGGCTAATGATCGGCCGGTAATACGCCCAAGATATGTATCTCGGCCATCCGAGACACGAGACTGCTTGTCTATTTACGCTCCTTGCTGCCTCTAGCCATGCTAGCCAGATCGGCGGAATATAGTAGCGTCACGGAGATAACTGACATATGTCCCAGCCCGAGCTACGTGTGGCGTATCAGGTACCGATATCAAATGTGACCGTATGCGCCTTAATGTCGGTATATAATCTCACATGAGACATACATAGTGTAAATTGGCCAGAGATATCCACAGCTCGCAGACTCGCCGGCGATCTTATGATGTCTATGCGGTACCATGCACCTGTAGCCGAATTGTCTGCATGTATCGCAATAATTTCGTCTCTTCCGGCGACTCAGAAATCGTTCTGAACGGTGTCAATTACATACCCTCTAAGAGCGCCGCATCAATCGTTGGACTAAACGCGGATTACATTTCTCGCTTCTGCCGCGCGGGATTCGTTCAGGCCACTCAAGTAGGCGGGGTGTGGTATGTAAATGAGGATTCATTACGGTTGTTCATAAAAAAGCAGGAGCTTGAAAAAAGAGAATGGCGAAAGCAGCAGGCAGCGAGAAGACGTGCCGAGCAATCGGAGGCAGGCATGCATCCGAAGCATCGCCGAGAGGGGCTGCCAACAAAGGCGGCCGATGCAGGACATAAAAATCCTGCGATCACGACGATCGCACCGCGACAATTTGCACTTGCGCACTCATCACGAACAAAGTTACGAACGCAGCAACGTGTCATTTTAAACTCCATCGCATTTCTTTTCGTACTCGCCTCAACGGGACTTGCATTTGAAATGATTGTATCGCCAGGGAGCATTAGCCGCGCGGGATCAGTCGCGCAGAAGCAACTTGCAGCTATTACCTCGATTCCCGCTCTCGATAGAACAGCAAGCGCTTTATATAATTTTCTATGCCCATTCGTAAGTAATTGTAAAAATAAATCGATAGTCTCAATTTTGCCGCAACCTCAAAAGAGACCCGACAATACTCTCAAGCTCGAAAAAAAGACGGCGCCGAATCAGCCGCAGCAGATCGTACAGAACATCGTTACCAACCCTATCATCGAACATGTTCGGGAAACCGTACGCACCGTGGTTGAACCGGGTATCAACGCATCGTATGTGGATGAGCGGCTGTCAGTATTAGAGAGTTCCCTACTTCAGAAGATATCTGGCGTTTCTTCATCGGCATCTCAATCGATTACGCAGGTGTACAACACCGCCGCACAGATGGGTCGAATCGAGCACCTCGACGATCTTGATCTCACTGATCCGACGATCACGAGGGGCACACTGAATAAAGTGAGAATTTCCTCGCTATCCGCTCCCCTCTCTGTCTCCGACGGAGGAACGGCAACGTCTTCTGCTCCTTCATACGGACACGTTTTGCTCGGCAACACTGCGGGCGGATACGATCTTGTGGCCACTTCGTCTTTGGGAATTGTAAGCGGCGGAACGCCGGGAGGTTCGAATACGCAGGTGCAGTTCAACAACGGCGGCTCATTCGGCGCCGATAGCACCTTTACATTCAACAGCGCAACAGCTCTTCTCTCGTTTTCTAAAGCATCGTCTACCCAACAATCAATTTTCGATAGGCTGTATGTGGGCGGTACGGCAACAACCACCATTTTTGGTTCTGCCACCTCTACCTTCGGCGCAGGAGTGCAAACAACAGCACTCAACATCACTGGCACCAACGCCACCTCGACATTCGCGAACGGCATCCAACTTTCGGGCGGTTGTTTCCGGCTTGCGGACGGAACCTGCGCAGGAACAGGAAGCAGCTCGGCATTTGGTCAAGCATGGGAGATAGGAGCAAACGGCTTCACCGGCTTCCTCGCACCGACGACAACGCAGAGAGTCTGGCTCGGCCAGGCGTCATCCACAATCTTCTCTGCGCATCAAGCGTACTTCGGCCAGAGCGCAACATCGAGTTTTTCGTCAGCAGGCGTTCTCACTCTTGCCGGCTCGCTCAACGGCCCGCTTGATGCGCGAAATGGAGTTGTCGGCGCGACAACTTCCATCGGTGTTCTCTATGGAGGCACCGGCCTCACGTCAGCGCCAACGTACGGACAAATTCTCGTCGGCAACGCATCAAGCGGCTACACGCTCTCGGCAACCTCCTCCCTCGACCTCTTTGCAACGGGACTCGGCGCAAGCGACTTCGG
>CAYJVW010000034.1:0-13052 GCA_964373725.1 uncultured Candidatus Saccharibacteria bacterium
ATTCAATTGAATAAGCAAATACAGAATTGCAACTAACGAAGCGATCTGTGTATTCGCTCATTTAGCCTTTGCTGGCTTTGATCATCAGGAACATAGGAAATTCTTTGCGGGCGCGGTTTTCGGCTTCTGATTTGGGACCTTTCTCGCTTTCCTTGTGCGAGACCCATTCTTCCAGCCCAACGACAGAAAAACCGTGCTTTGCCAGTTGCTCAACATATACTTGTAACGGTCTATGGTACGACATGGTCGTCGCACTCGGATCGGAACCGGGATGCATTTGTATCGTGTGCGAACTCTCTGATAAGTAGCCGTCAAGCCGGCGGAATTGCACTTTCACATCCGAGTCATAGCCCCAGTGCGAGCGGCGCGGGATTCGGAATGCGGGATGATTCAGAACTGTTGCAAATATCCCGCCTTTCTTCAAAAGTTTCGATACTTGCGCGAGCGTGCCTGAAAGATTCTTGATGTTCTGAAGCGCGAGCACGCATATTGCAACATCAAATGACTCATCTGGAAGCGGGATTCTATCCGCGGACGCAACGAGATACGAAATATCTGCGGGTCCCGCCTTTTTTGCGATTTCAATAAGTTCCGGCGCAATGTCGATCCCGGTGACATGCGCTCCTGCCGCGTGCAGCGCACGCGAGAAAAATCCCTGCCCGCATGCGACATCAAGTATTTGCTTGCCGCGAACATCCCCTAGCGCATGAAGCAGGCTCGGCTTGATAACCTTCTCGTGGTACGTGTCCTCTGATTCAGAAACATGCTCATGGTACCAGCCTGCGACGTGTCCCCACGTGGTGCTTTTTAGTTTTTTGTTTTTAGTTTTTAGTTTCGGTCGCATATATCAATGACCGCGAGTTCGAGCGGCAAATGCGTAACAGCTGCATACGCCATCGTGCCGTAGGCATCGAGAAGCATGCGCAACGTGTCCGAAGTAACGCCGGGATTTTTTGACACTTCTTTCGCAAGCAATAGGTCCGCGTCCGTCAATTCCTTCGAAAAGGATTCCGCCAAATCAGGTGCGTAACGCAAGAGTAGGACTACGCGCATGCGATGAATCAATAATTTTGCGAGCGTACGCGCATCCAGATTTTCTTCAACCGCTTCGCGTATCGCTCTGAGTGCATCTTTTGCATTTTTTTCCGAAATAGCTTTCAAGAGCTTTCGTATCAACTCTCCGCGCGGCGCGCCCGATACTTCTTCGACTTCCGATACATTCACTTTTTTATCCTTCGAAACAGCTAGAACTTTTTGCAAGATAGAAAGTCCGTCGCGAAATGAGCCTTCCGCGAGAAGCGCGACCAATTCTGATGCTGACGGCTCGAGCGAATAGCCTTCTTTCTTCGCGACATCTGCGATCGCGTGCGAGAGGACCTCACGCGTCGGTTGTTTGAATGAATAGATTTCGCAGCGAGACTGGATGGTATCCGGCACTTTGTCGCGATCCGTTGTCGCTAATACGAATATAACGTGCTCCGGTGGTTCTTCGAGCGTCTTTAAAAAAGCGTTCCACGCACCCCTTGAGAGCATATGCGCTTCGTCGATGATGTAGAACTTGTAGGGGGAATCAAATGGCATCACATTTGCGCCTTCACGTAGCTCGCGAATATTATCGACACCCGTGTGCGAGGCGGCATCCATCTCGTACAAATCCTTATCTGTTACTCCAAGCTCTCGCGCGAGAATACGCGCGAATGTCGTTTTTCCGGTCCCTCTGCTACCAACAAACAAGTATGCATGCGCCGGCTTCTTTGCTTTAATCTCCGCCTCTAAAACTTTTACAATATGCTCCTGTCCATGTGTTTCCCCAAACGTCTGCGGTCTATAGGCTCGGTAGAGCGTCGTGTGCTTCGACTCGGCTTTTCCACTCATGGGGAGAGTATAGCATCGGTGAGAATTTTCTCGGCTGCTGACACAGATTCTGTCTCCATCAACTTGATACGCAATTCTTTTGCGCCGTCCCAACCTGAAATATACGCTTTGAAATGCTTTTTTATGGTCGCGTAATTTGTCGTTTCGCTCATCAGTTCCTCAAAGAGCGCAAGGTGCTCCAAAAGTGCCTCGATTTTCTGTTTCGCTGGTCGGATATTTGGACTTACGAAGTCCATATATCGACTTCGTAAGTCCAAAAATAACCAGGGGTTGCCGTAAATCGCGCGGCCGAGCATGACGCCGTCGGCTCCGCTCTTCTCTGCAAGCTGCCGCGCATGTGCAATGTCTTTTACGTCACCGTTCCCGACGATCAACGTTCTCAAGCCAAGTCTTTCCCGAATTCTCACCGCTTGCGCGACGGTATCCCACCTGGCCGGAACGGCGGACATTTCGTTTCGAGTCCGGGCGTGAATGGTTACGGCTG
Source organism: uncultured Candidatus Saccharibacteria bacterium (assembly GCA_964373725.1). GTDB lineage: Bacteria > Patescibacteriota > Minisyncoccia > Phycocordibacterales > UBA2100 > UBA10103. The sequence goes on from CAYJVW010000034.1 coordinate 2,360, forward strand.
CTAACTCTTCTGAAAGAAGCGCGGGCAGCCACGTCTCGATTTCGTTTTCGCGGTACCCAATTCGCGTCTTTACGGAAATAGGTAATTTTGGCGCCCCTCGTTTTGCTGCACAAACCAACTCACGCGCCAACTCATGATCTTTTATAAGAGCCGCTCCCGCGCCACTTTTGACTACCTCGTCCACCGGACAACCCATATTGATGTCTAAGCCGTCGAATCCAAGTTCGGCAACGAGCGCAGCCGCTTTCTCCATCCGCTCCGGAACCGCGCTAAAAAGCTGCGCCACGATCGGCCGCTCGCTTTTGTCATATATCAATTTCTTGCGCAACATTTTTTGCGCAGCGCGTGGCGCAAGAACCAGTCCGTCTGCAGACGTAAATTCGGTGAACATCACATCCGGCTTCCCATACCGCGCGATCAGCCGCCTAAACGCGGCATCAGTTACATCTTCGAGCGGAGCTAAAGCAAAAAAAGGTCGCGGCAGCGAGTCCCAGAAACTTTTCATGTCAGCACAATATCACGCGCTTTGTTAATGGCGCTATTTCATCTGATAGTACACTCGGTTCCCGAATCGCAAATCCACATACAGGAGACGGTCAAGTTTTCCACGCAGTGCGTCGGTCGATACGATAAGCTCCAGATTGCGCACCACATCGCTTGCCTCCGCATCAAACGAGACTTTGAGATAAAATCCCTGTTTCAAATCGACGGAAAAATCACTTTCGTTCTCGACTGTTGCTCCATTCGGTGCATAACCGGCAGCCTCAAGACGCTGCAAGAGCTGGACAATATCCGATAGCCGTCCACGCAAGAATGTTTGTCCAATGGGAGATTCTTTCGAAACAAGGCCGCCCTTAAACGTATATTGGATGTTGTGTGTTTCCGCGCTTTCGGCAAACCCCGTTAGAGGCTGGTCGTTCGCCGGAATTTCTGTAACAGTGTTGGCCTCTAACGGGGCAAAAATATACCCGTCGCCGTCCATAAAAAAACATTTTTCAATGTTGCACCACACATAACGAGCCTCACGCTCTTCGACAGTTACGGTTACTGCTTGCGCGAGCAATGATTCTCTCGATATGTTCACGGATTTAATTCGAGGCAAATCAGTCAAGAGTTTTTTGGCCAGTTGCGCGCGCGGGTAGAGAAAGATGTTGCTGCGAGAAAATAGGTGATACCCCCCGTCATTAAGACCGGTCTCGAATGTTGTTTCTACTTGGCGCGAATCGACCGTGGACACGCCCAACACCCTTACACTGTTGATAACGAGACGCTCATTGTATGAAAGCACTCCTGCGCCCCACACGGCAGCGGCAACCAACACACATGAAAAAAATGCCATGCGAATTCGAGCGCGGCGGCGGCGCTTTGCAAGTCTTTCGCGCGGACGAAGCGCGAGCGGGAGCTGATCCCGGAGCGGCCGCCGCTGTATCCGCGTCGGCGGATTCCTATGAAGACTTATTCGTCGCAATGGCATCTTTCCCCATGTAGCCCCGGAGCACCTCCGGAATTGTAATCGAGCCGTCCCCGCGCTGGTTATTTTCAACTATCTGGCAGAGGATGCGCGGCATCGCAAGCGCGGTATTGTTCAGGGAGTGCACAAATTTGAGAGTTCCATCAGTATCGCGATAGCGGATGTTCAGGCGCCGCGTCTGGAAATCATGGAAATACGATGATGAATGCGTCTCGCGGTATTTTTTCTCACTCGGCATCCATGCCTCGATATCATATTTTTTCACCTGGCCGAGCCCGATGTCGCCGCCACAATTCAAGACGACTCGGTACGGCAGTTTTAATTCCTGCAAAAGCGCTTCGGAATTGACGGTGAGCTCTTCGTGATGCCGCACAGACTCCTCATGACTCGCTTCGCACAAAACAACTTGTTCATACTTGACGAATTCGTGGATGCGGAAAATGCCTTTCGTGTCCTTACCATGACTCCCCGCTTCGCGTCGGAAGCACGAAGAAAATGCAAAGAATTTTATCGGCAGATCTTTTTTCTCGACTATCTCGTCCATGTAATATCCCATGGACGCGACCTCTGCGGTTCCCGCGAGATAGTCGCCGTCTTGCGTTTTATACAGATCGTCTTCGCTCTGCGGCAGATAGCTGGTGCCGACAAACGCTTCACGACGAACCATCGACGGCACGATTATCGGACTGAAACCATCGCGGTTTTGGAATCGTTCGATCACGAATCTCTCGAGCGCCCACACAAGCCGCGCACCGTCGTTTTTCAAGAAGTAGCCTCGAAAGCCCGCAACTTTTGCACCGCGCTCGAAATCGGCCATGTCATGCGCAAGCATCAATTCAGAATGGCTTTTTAGTTCAAAATTGAACGTCGGAACTTCGCCCCATTTTTTTACTTCTTTATTATCGACGTCGCTGTCGCCGTCAGGCACCGACATATCCGGCACGTTCGGCACGCGCACCATGAGATTTCGCCACTCTTTCAGAATCTCCTGCAGCGATTCTTCTTCGAGCCGCAGTGTCTCTTTCACATCCGTCATCCGCGCGATCAACTTTTCTTTTTCTCCAGAGGACGCTTTCGCAATCGCGTTTGACGCGAGATTTTGCTCTGCGCGCTTGCCGTCTATCGCGAGCTGCAACTCCTTTCGTTTATCGTCGAGCTCAATAAGTCGGTCCAGATCGACGTCGATGTGTTTTTTCTTCGCGCCGGCCGCGACGATATCTTTATTTTCCCGAATGAACTTGATGTCAAGCATAGAGATAGAACGTAGTCAGTAGAACGTAGTTCGTAGATATACACAAAGAGAAAGATTTTTCTTCTACGTACTACAAGCTACGTACTACGAACTTGGGTTATGATACCACTATGAAAGACGCTCTCAAACAACTTTCCCCAGAAAGTTTCCCCACCCGCCTCCTGGAAATTCCGGATCCGCCGAAAAAACTCTATGTGCGCGGGGAGCTTCCTGCCCTGAGCGAAGTCGAAGGGCCGAGTGCGACGAAGTGGCTCGCCGTCGTCGGCTCGCGCGCGGCGACGAGCTATGGACGGCAAGTCTGCGACTATCTCATTGAAGGCTTGCGGGGATATCCCGTTGTCATCGTGTCGGGGCTTGCATATGGCATTGACGCATGCGCGCACAAAGCGGCGCTGAACGCGGGACTCCCGACCGTCGCGGTGCCCGGTTCCGGCCTTGATTGGAGCGTGATGTACCCCAAGGCGAATGTAGGTTTGGCGAAAGAAATTCTAAAATCCGGCGGTGCGCATCTTTCTGAATTCGAGCCCCAATTCAAGGCGACGGACTATTCCTTCCCCCAGCGTAATCGTATTATGGTCGGGCTATCACATGCCACGCTGGTCATAGAGGCGAAGGAGCGTTCAGGCTCTTTAATAACCGCTCGGCTCACCACTGAATATAATCGCGAGCTTCTCGTCGTCCCCGGCTCGATTTTCAGCAGTGCAAGCCGCGGCACGCATCAATTCTTAAAACTCGGCGCAACTCCTGTAACGGAACCGGAAGACATTTTGAAAGCGCTCGGCATCGAAATGACCGACATCGTAAGTCCGTCATTGCGAGCCGACCTATCGCCCATTGAAATTCGCGTGCTTGAGATAATTTCTTCTCCCTGCTCTCGAGACGAATTGCTCGGTCAATTAGAAATGCCGATATCGGAAGCGAACATTCTGCTTTCGACGATGGAAATCAAAGGACTTATCACGGAAGAATTGGGAGTGATTCGAGCGCGGTAAAATAAAGCATCGCTTGACTCGTGCTATGCTCGTGAGGTATTAATCTCCGTTCATATGCCCGCACACTAATTTTGTCGTTGTATATGTTATGAATATTGTTCGATACATTTCAAGCAAAATCACAAAGACACAAATACTCCACTGGTCGTTGGGGTCTTCTAGACGAAAATTACGACAAGTTTAGCGTGCGGGTATGAAGTTAGTTATCGTAGAATCGCCGGCAAAAGCCAAGACAATTGAAAAGTATCTGGGAAAGGGCTACACGGTGAAGGCGTCCGTGGGTCACATTCGCGATCTGCCGAAGAGCAACAAAGATGCCGTTGATATCGAGGGCGGCTTCGTACCGCGCTATCAAATCGTGAAAGAGAAACAGCATGTGATTGATCTTCTGCAGGAGACGGCGGGACGCGCCGATGAGGTCATCCTCGCAACCGACCCCGACCGGGAAGGCGAAGCGATCGCGTGGCATCTTCAGCAGGTTCTTGCAGAACCTGCAAGTATCAAATCCAAAGTATCAAGTATCAAAAAAAATCCAAGTTCCAAATTTAAAAGAATAACGTTCAACGAAATAACCGAGCATGCCGTACAGGAGGCTCTGGCGCATCCGCGAAAAGTAGACATGGAATTAGTACGTGCGCAGGAAGCACGGCGCGTGCTGGATCGCTTGTTCGGCTATGACCTCTCGGGACTTGTGTGGAAAAAAGTGAGATACGGCCTTTCCGCCGGCCGAGTTCAATCCCCTGCGCTTCGCATACTCATGGAACGTGAACGAGAAATCCGTGCATTCGTTCCTGAAAAATTCTGGGTTATTTCCGCCGAATTTGAATGTCGGGAGATCGTATCTCCCGATATGTCGGGAGATCGTATCTCCCGAATTTCACAGTTTACCGCTTACTGCACTGAAGAGCCGCGTGACGAGAATGAGGCGAAGCGAATCTTTGCAGATGCTGAAAAGAAACCGTGGCACGTCGTCGATGTGCAAGAATCGGAACAGAAACGACTTCCCCGTCCCCCTTTTACAACATCAACCTTGCAGCAAGTCGCTTCGACCCGGCTCGGCTTTTCACCGTCACGGACAATGCGAACCGCGCAGAAGCTCTACGAATCCGGATTCATCACCTACATGCGCACCGACTCGCCAAATCTTGCTAAGGAAGCGGTTACGCAAATTGCCCACGTCGTCGAGAGCGAATTCGGAAAAGAATACGTTGAAGTTCGCGAGTATACATCAAAAAGTAAATCGGCCCAAGAAGCGCACGAAGCAGTGCGGCCGACAAGCGCTCACAAAGTGTCCGCGGGAACTACAGACGATCAGAAAAAGTTGTACCAACTTATCCGCGCGCGAACACTCGCGAGCCAGATGGCAGGTGCAAAAGTTCTTCGGACGAAGATTTTGGCAAATATTTCGGCCCAGCTCCTCGACGATGCTCGGGGCGGCACAATCGATATTCGCGGTATTCCCGATTTTGCCGCAAACGGTTCTCGCATCCTGTTCGACGGCTGGCTCAAAGCCGATCCTGCTGCCCGCGGAGAAGAAGTCGAGCTGCCAAAAGTAGTGAAAGACGACCCGCTCACGCTCATTAAAGCGAACACCGAGGAAAAAGAAACGCAGCCGCCGCCGCGCTACAGCGAAGCGGGACTGGTGAAAGAACTCGAAAAGCGTGGCATCGGCAGGCCTTCTACCTACGCGTCTATCATCTCTACGCTTGAGAACCGCGGATATGTCGAGAAGCAAGGGCGCACGTTGATCCCGACACACACAGGCGACGTGGTAAGCTCATTCATCGAGGAACATTTCACCGAATACATAAGCGATACATTCACGGCTGAAATGGAGAACGAGCTAGATGAAATTGCCGAAGGAAAACGCGAATACGAAAAAACACTCAAGGATTTCTATACGCCCTTCAAGAAAGCTGTTACATCGAAGGACAAAATAGAGAAACTCACGAATATGGGCGATGCGCCAGCAGAATTTCCATGTCCTATCTGTAACGGGCCTATGGTATACAAACTATCGCGTACAGGCAGATTCATGAGCTGCGCAAAATTTCCCGATTGTCTCGGTGCCCGGAAAGAAGACGGCGGAGAGATCGCGCCGCCAAAAGATATCGGCGAGGCATGCCCAGAGTGTAAGGACGGAAAATTAATGGAACGCGAAGGACGATTCGGCCGCTTCATTGCTTGCAGCAATTATCCGAAGTGTAAATTCGTGAGAAAAGACCCGATCGAAGAAGCAAAGGGGAAAACTGGCGTTTCGTGTCCGGTCTGTAAAACGGGTGAGATGGTAGAGCGTCGCGGGAAATTCGGCCCCTTCTTTTCGTGCTCGAATTATCCTGATTGCAAGAATGCGATAAAGGCGAAACCAACCGGCCGTATGTGCCCCGAATGCGGATCATTGATGATGCAGGGCACCAAAACTATTCCCGAGCGCTGCTCAAACAAATCTTGCCCGATGCATAATCCACACAAAATTGAAAAGTAGCAGTTCAGTAGCAGTTCCACGCTTCATGCACAACGCACGCGGAGACTACAAAGGATCTACAAAGGATCGAGGGTCATATAGCACAGATGCAACGGCCGTGGTATCTGTGCTATATCTTACCGTAGTCAAAGATGGGTAATGCACGGTGCAGAGACTTCTCGTCGCAAGCTTCGAGAAAAAACTCACAAATCGAATCTTGACTGCTGCTGGTACGGTACGCACGGAAAGGAGGTGATGTCCCATGACCTGTACTGCGATGTTCGCGTTCGTGAACAACAAGTAGGCCGGTGAGCTGGAGCTGAAACCCCCTAACCAAAAGCCCGGACCTTGGAGGACCGGGCTTTTCTAATTCCGAATCGCGCGTATCATGACTTTACCCTAGTGGCTAAACCCTAGTGGCTAACTCCTATGAGCTCTATACGCCCAGTCTCCGAAATAGTAAGCGCTATGACTTCAAAGGACGCTGCCGATGTCGCACTTGTTACGAAAGCGTACGAATTTGCGAAAGAATCGCATAAGGATCAGACACGCTATTCGGGCGAGCCGTATTTCCTGCACCCTGCCGAAGTCGGCTTTTCGCTTGCGGAAATCGGCATGGACCCGCAAACAATTACGGCGGGCCTCATACACGACTCGATGGAAGATGCCGGCGTCTCTGCGTTGACGATCGAAAAAGAATTCGGTTCGGAAGTTTTATTTCTCGTACGAGGCGTCACAAAACTTGGAGCGCTGCGGTATCGCGGTCTTGAGCGGCACACCGAAAGCCTGCGACGTTTATTCGCTGCAACCGCAGAAGACATACGCGTCCTCATCATCAAACTAATGGATCGTCTTCACAACGCTACAACTCTTGAACATGTGCCTGTCGCAAAGCGCAAACGAATCGCTCTTGAAACGCTCGAGATTTACGCTCCCATCGCCGACCGCTTCGGCATGAGCGTCGCGAAAACCGCGCTCGAGGATGCGGCGTTTCCTCATGCCTATCCTGAAGAATACGAAAAGACCCGCGAGCTGCTGAAAGAGCGCAAGAAGGAAAACGAGAAGCGGCTCGAAAAAGCAGAAAAGGATTTGAAACGGGCGCTCGCTGAAGCAGGGATCCGCACGTTCCGCACCGAAGCGCGCATGAAAGGGATTTACAGCCTTTTCCGGAAGCTCGAACGAAAGGAATGGGATATCGGAAAGATCTACGACATTTTAGCCCTCCGCCTCATCGTCCCCACCATCGCAGATTGCTATTCCGTGTTAGGTATCGTCCACCAACAGTGGCGACCGGTGCCGGGAAAGATCAAGGACTATATCGCGTTCCCAAAACCGAACGGCTATCAAAGCATTCATACGACTGTGTACACGGGCGACGGCGGAGCGCTTGAGATCCAGATCCGCACCGAGAGCATGCATCGCGAAGCGCAATTCGGCATCGCCTCACACCTCACGTACAAAGAAGTGCTGGGCTATACCGAGGGAACCACGCGCGGCGGGAGCTTGGAGTGGATCCGTCAATTCCTGCCCGGACGCGGAAAAAAGAAGCTCTCGATTCCCGCAGTAGTCGCCGCAGAGGAAAACGGCCGGAGCGTGCCGGAGTGGGTAAAGGAGCTCGCGAGTGCACATGAAAGCGAGGCAAAGTCGGGTCAATATCTCGAAAGTTTAAAGACCGATTTCTTCTCGCACCGCATCTTCGTGTTCACACCGAAAGGTGACGTTATCGACTTGCCGCTTGCGGCGACGCCTATTGATTTCGCCTACGCCATTCATTCCGAGGTAGCAAATAAGATGGCGGGCGCTCGCGTGAATGGCAAAATGGTCTCATTAGATTCAACGCTTCGAAATGGAGACATGGTGGAAATAATTACAAAACCGTCCGCAAAACCTTCTCGTAAGTGGCAAGACATCGCAAAGACGACCATGGCGAAGAAAATGATCCGCGCAGCTCTCGCAGCTCAAAAGCAACAGAGTTCGCGCTAATCGTTTCGTTTTCACCCACGGCTACAACAAGTCGTACAATCTATGTACATATGTACATAGATTGTAATTGAGTCACACGGTAAAATTTTTGACGGAGTACAGGTCTTCCGCGGGTTCCTCTGGTACAGAAACAGGAGCCGCAGCGACAAGCGGTGGCTCGCCAGTTTCAGCGGCGGGGTGAGCCGGCGGCGGTGGATCTTCAGTCACTTTCGCACGTTGTTCTTGAGAAGCGAGCACCATGCATAAGTGCGCAAGATCTTCGGAAGAGAAAAATTCTATCATCACTTTTCCTCCCTTATCTTTCTTTTCGATGCGCACGCGCGTCCCCAGGCGCTCGGTAAGCTGGCGCTCCAGGTGCACCAAATCAGGCGAAACCTGGTCAGTCTTTCGTACTCGTTCGATAGCAACGCGGCGCGCTAATTGCTCTGTATCGCGTACGGTAAGCCTGCGCTCGATGATCTCTTTGAAAAGAGTACGTTGCTCTTCCGACCTGTCCAAGAGCATGAGAAGCGGGCGCGTATGCCCCTCGTTGATATCCCCTTTTTGCAGCGCGTCTTGCATCTCCTGCGGAAGTAGGAGAATGCGCATCGTATTCGAGACATACTCGCGGCTTTTACCGACACGCTTGCCGATTTCGGCGTGCTTGAGTCCGAATTCGTCCGCAAGTCGCTTGAATGCTTTTGCTCGATCAATCGCATTCAAATCCTCGCGCTGCAAATTCTCGATGATCGCAAGCTCGAGCTTCATCCGGTCAGTCTCTTCGCCATTTCGTATCACGACCGGAACTTGCTCAACGCTCGCGAGTTTCGATGCCCGTAGCCGGCGCTCGCCGGAAATAAGTTCGTATTCTACGTAGATCCCCTCTCCGGGTCGCTCGATTTCTTTGCGAGTAACAACCAAAGGCTGAAGTACGCCGTACTGCCGTATCGATTCGGCGAGCGACGCAAGCGACGCTTCATCAAAGACTTTTCGCGGCTGGAACGGGTTTGGTTTTATGCGTCCGACTTCAACCCAAAAAATCGACTCGCTGAAGTAGGCCTTGTCTTTGTAGTCGTCCATGGTCTTGTCTCACAAGTTTATCACATCTGATTTTGTATTCGGAGAGGCAAGTTGTACACTAGAACATTGCCCTCCTTCGCTAAAGTTACGGAAGGGCGATGCCGGGATGGCGGAACGGTCTACGCGCACGACTCAAAATCGTGTGGGCGCAAGCCCTTGTGGGTTCAAGTCCCACTCCCGGCACTTTCTCTACTTCCTCCACGAAATTCGATGCCGATTATTTGCAATGAGGCGGTAGCCGACTCGCACGCATTGCCTGATGCCGGGCAGTTTCCCTATCCATGCAAGCCAGCGCCATCCCGGGTATTCTTCCATCACTCGCAGCATCGCGTCGCCTCCCGCATACATTGTGCCGTTTTCTTCGACGACATACATCTCACGCCACACTTGATTGAACGTGACACCAGGAGGTAATTTTCCCTTCGTGATGTCTTGCCGAACAAATTTCTCCTTCTGGGACGATTCATCTACGGAATCCGCAAATGCATTACACATCGGACAGCTGCCATCGTAGTAGATGTCTATCTTCTTTTCTGGCATGGTAATTCAGTATACCCCCACACCAATTTTGAAGAAATTGGTATGGGGGTATAGTGTGCCACAGATGGCGAAACCCAAGGTCATAGTTATAGTGGGTCCCACCTCTTCTGGCAAGAGCGCGCTTGCCGTGAGAATGGCGCGCAAGATGAATGGAGAAGTCATTTCTGCCGATTCCAGGCAAGTCTACAGAGGACTCGACATTGGAACAGGAAAAATAACGAGGCAGGAAATGAAAGGTGTGCGGCATCATCTTTTAGATGTGGCATCTCCCAAGAAAGTATTTACGGCGAGTGATTTCGTAAAAAAAGGTCGAGCAGCGATGGAAAACATTCTAAAACGGAATAAACTGCCAATAATTTGCGGCGGGACAGGATTTTATATCGACGCGCTTCTTGGTCGAATCGTTCTACCCAATGTCCCCGCGAATCAGAAACTCCGCAGAGAACTGCAAAAGAAGTCTGCAGCACAGCTATTTGCAATGCTCAAAAAACTTGACTCACGTCGAGCACGATCAATCGACCGCCAAAACCCAGTCCGACTCATTCGCGCAATCGAGATCGCAAAAGCTCTCGGTGAGGTTCCACGTTTGGGTTTCGTAAATCCAAATATGGGTTTACGAAACCCATATAGTGCAGAGTGGATCGGCATTAAACCGGACGATACAATACTTCGAAAAAAAATACATGCGCGGCTTCTCGCACGCATGAGGTTAGGCTTAGTGGCAGAAGCTAGGAGTCTGCATGCTCGCGGGCTTTCGTATAAAAGAATGGAGCAACTAGGCCTTGAATACCGCTACCTCGCGCGATTCCTGAAAGGAGAAATCTCTAAAAGTGAGATGCTCACCAGATTGGAACGTGATATCTGGCGATATTCAAAACGCCAGATGACGTATTGGCGCAAAAATACATCAACCAAATGGATAAAACCTGAGA
>CAYJVW010000035.1:0-12825 GCA_964373725.1 uncultured Candidatus Saccharibacteria bacterium
TGAATGCGTAAGGGGAGCCCTTACACATCATACGGGAATGACCTCAAAATCTGTCTGGGCAAGCAAGCATAAACCTGTCGTTCATGATGATGTGCATAGCCATCAATCATGCTGAAACATCGACCTCCCGCTAGAAGAAGCCCTTTCGGGCTCATCGTGCGGGATTCAGGATTCATTTGGGGCTCATTATGTATGGGAGGAGACTGCTGGCGGCTGGAAGCTGGCACAGATGATATACTGTGCCTAGCGGCTGGTACTTAAACCTGCTTGGTAAAAAAGAGGGATTCCTACATATCTGTGCGCCGTGGCGTGCATGATGCGGAAACCCACCTGGATTCCAAACCCAGGCTTGCCGTACTTGCCGCGCCAAAGAAAATCCGCGCCAGCGGATTTTCTTTGTAGGTAACAAGTATCAAATGACAAGTATCAAAAATTCGCATGCCGATACATATCAGGAACAGAGGCCCAATAGACCCGTTTGATACTTATTTTTTGACGCTTCCTTGCTACTTGATACCTGCCTGCCCCGTAGGCAACCTGCTTGTCCTTCGGGGATACTTGCCTGCCCCGTAGACGGCTTGCCGCTCTTCGGGGATACTTATTTCTATGACGGTACGGCAACTCTTGTTCGCGCAATTCACACTACTCGCAGCGACTGCGTCGCTCTATTTGTTGGGTTTTGCGCTGTATCTGTATTGGGTATTTTGGTGGTATGACATCGTACTTCACATTCTCGGCGGTGCATGGGTCTTGCTCGCAGTTATGTGGGTGTTCGCCACGTTCGGCAAAGCACACACATGGGCGTCGCTTATTGGCATTGTGATCTTGATCGGGGTAGCGTGGGAGCTGTTTGAGGCGTTGATAGGCGCCCCGCGCGAAACGAAATATGTTCTTGATACGTCGCTTGATCTTCTTATGGATGTATTCGGCGCTGCCCTCGGAATACTTTTTGTCCGACGGCGCGTTGCGATGTTGAATAACAACGTAGAAGATATGGTACCATGAAACACCATGACCGATAAAAAGATGCGCACGATTCATCCGAGCCATACGGCAGTGCCGAAGAATTTTTGCCGCATTCCGAGCGGCTACGGTGTTGTGAAAGTCGGGGTCTCTGGTGCAGCGGAAACGGGCCACTGCGGACTCGACGCGTTTGAAAAAGCGAAAGAGGTCGGGCGGGAGATCGCAAAGCAAGGGGCTATCATCGTCACCGGTGCGACGACCGGATTTCCGATGTACGCGGCAATGGGTGCGAAGGACGAGTGCGGTTTTTCAATAGGTTTTTCTCCAGCCTCTACCGAGCGAGAGCATATTCAGACATACAAACTGCCAGTCGAATATATGGATGTCATCGTATACACAGGCTTCGGATACGCGGGGCGCGATCTCCTCTTGGTTCGTTCGTGCGATGCTATGATCATCGGATGCGGCCGAATCGGCACGATCAATGAGTTTGCTGTCGCGTTTGAAGACCGGCGTCCGATCGGCGTTCTCGAAGGTTCGTGGCAAACCGACGAGGAACTCAAGTACATCATTAACCAGGCGCATAGGCCGAACGACAAAATCTATTTCGATTCAGATCCAAAAGCGCTCGTCGAAAAATTGATCGAGCGCGTCATGAAAGATAAATCCGAAGTCGATTTGGTGTTCAATAACCATGACGGCTGGAGCGCGACAGGGAAGGGAGCGGAAGTAATTTTGTAGTTTTTTAGCACCCAAGCTTTAGAATTTTCTTTGTTTCCTAGAAGCTACTCCACTTGCTTTGCGAGGCGTGATACTCCTAAGGTTAAACCTTAGACCTAAGGTTTAACCTTAGGGCATTTCTGGTGGTGGTAGCCGCTTTTCTATCACGGTATGCTTACGGAGATGCGTACGATTGCAGTCGGTTTTCTGTTCAATGCCGCAAGAGCGACAAATGGGTGTCATCGCACAAGAAGTGCAAAAAGTATTTCCCGAAGCCGTTATTGAGAGCAACGGGGTTCTGTACGTGAATTACTACTCTCTCATTGCACCGATTATTGAGGCGCTGAAAGAACTGAAACTCCACAACGACATGCTTCGCGTTGAAATCGAGGCTCTCAAGAACAGCGATTAATTTCTGATGAGCGAGCGCTACGCTATCTGCTTTGCGAGTCGCGTGAATGTTTCCGGGTAGTCTTTTGCGAGAGTCGAAAGTACCTTTCGATCAATCGTTATATTTTTCTTCTTGAGCGTGCCGATGAATTTGCTATATGGAGGGAAGCCGCCTTCGCGGAGCGCCGCGTTTAGGCGAATTGTCCAGAGCTGGCGGAATTCGCGTTTTTTCGTGCGTCGGTGGCGGAAAGCGTAACTTCCGGCATGTACGATGGCTTCTTTTGCAACGCGTTCTTTTGTCGAGCGGTCGAAGCGGTAGCCTTTCGTTTGCGCCAGAATATTCTTGCGGCGCTTGTTCTTTTGCGTTCCACGCTTGACTCGGGACATACTCTAGAAATTAGATATTAGAAATAGGAAATTAGATAATGCAAATGATTAACTCAAAAATCGGCTTCGGTCTTGCGCCGTCATGATCACAGAACCGGCGCGCTTGCGGCGCTGCACTTCGCCTCCCGGGCGTTTTGCGTTGAAGTGGTTGTGGCCAGGAGAGCGCGATACGACTTTTCCGCGTCGCGTCACGCGCAAGCGCTTCATGTACGATTTGTTACTTTTCATATGTTGTTGGGCGTGAGATCAGCACTCGGTTTCGCGGGGGCGTTATCTGTTTCTGGGCGTTTGCCCTGTGAAGCCATACTTTGTCCCTTCGAAGCCTTTAGCGAAGAAGGACGCGAAGCAGGGTCCGGCTCAATGACTATCGAGAGACCTTTCGGACTCTTTCTGATGTCGTCGGCGATTTTATACGATTCCGGGATGATTGCAAGGAACCGCTCGAGTCGCTCCTTGAGGAAATTGAACTCCATGTATTTGTAGCGTCCCCACAAAAAAAGGTCGATCTTGACGCGGTGGCCCTCGCGCAGCCACCCGGCGGTCTTTGATGCCTTGATCTGCATGTCGCGCTCCGAGGTGCCTATCTTTACCTGCGTTTCCTTGGTCTCCGATACGTGCAACTTCGATCTTATTTCTTTGTCCTTCTTTTTCTGCTCGTATTTGAATTTGCCGTAGTCGGTGATTTTGGCGACCGGTGGTACGGCATTCGGCGAGACTTCGATCAAGTCCAGTCCCGCTTCGCGGGCTTTCGCGAGCGCTTCTTGGATCGGAAGAATGCCGTAGTTCTCGCCGTTCGGCCCCAGCACGCGCACTTCAGGGGCGCGGATGCCCTCGTTCATGCGCACGCGCGCCTGTTCTTTTTGAGAAGTGTACTTGGTGAATCCCATTCTTTCGTTAGAAACTGCCGAAAAAGTTCATCTGCTTCGTTACGGAGCCTCTGCGCCCTGCTCATCGTATGCTCGATACGACTCGCGCGCCGCTTTCTCCGTGCCTCGCACCTGAGCCTCTTTCCGCAGTTTCTAGATTTTCATACTATCATGCGTGAGAGGCCGTTGCTACTCCGCATAATACTCACCGCTTCGTCCTTCGAGCGACGCGCGCAATCCGAATGGTCGCAATATCGCGAGCGCGCGCAAGAGGCGCGCTCGCATGTCAGCAAGAAACGCTAATATATCTTCGCGCGATTCGGAGACTCGTGCAGCAGGATACGAAAGATCTGGAGATATGAACGTTTGTGTTGGATGAATTGCCTTTGTAGACGTCGCATACGCGCTGGTTGTTGTTGCGTTTATCTTTCCGCTTTTCAATTTTGTTGTGTCGGTCCTGTCCACGATAATCGGGACGCTTGTTGCCGTCTCCACGGCGTGGCCTATCGATGACGTGCCATACGCTAGCTCCAGGAGACGGTCTGCAATAGATGTGTCTACTTTTCGTTTAGTTTCATAGTCGTCTATCACAGTTTCTCTTTGAGATTTTTGTTTTGTCGTTGTGCTTGTGGTCGTGGGAATAAGTCCTGGAATTCTTGGAAGCGGCGTGACGGGCTGGGTCGGTTGGAAGAAATCGAGAGGCTGTTGTTGAGGCGTAAGTTGCTGTGGTGGCGCTTGAGGAGGAGATGGTGGTTGAGGTTGTTGATTGAGGCCAAGTGCTTGTCTGATCGATTGTCCGAGAGATGCAGGAGATGGGATTCCTCCGCCTCCTCCACCGGGAGCGCTTGCGAGATCACCGCCAGGTCCGCCGGAACATGCACCGCATTGGCCGAATCGGCCGCGGTTATCTTGGAAATGCCCCGGATCCCACGCGCCGATGGTATTAATGCCATAGCTACGCGAGTTCGCGCGCATCCACGGCAAATTTGCACGGCTATTGAAATCGGCGGCAAGACCATACTGATGGTACGACTGGCACGGACCAGCTTTTGTTGAACCGGAAGGAAGCCGAGCTTGTGCTTGAGGAGAACGATATCCGTCTGTGATAATCGGAACACCACCCGGAACTGCTTCCATGAACGCTTTCAGCTTTTTCGCGAAACCCGGTTCGAAGCACGCCACTTGCACGTTCTTGGTTGCATGTTGCGCAAGCCACTGCTTCACTTCGCCCGCCTCTCGGCCGATATTCGGATCACCAGGATTCCAAACCTGTCCCACTTTCGGATCTTTATAACCCGCATAGCGCATTATTGGTATATCTGCCTCTGTTGCTTTAACGCCTGGCGGATTGCCTTGAGCGTTCGCAGACGAAGGAGCGAGCATCGTAAAAAGCAGCGAGACAAATAGTACAAAAAGTGTCCGGTCACCGAGAAAACGCCGAACTTCGGTCATATCCAAAAATTATAGCAAGTTTTTTCGGCTCACTCGGAGTGTTCGGACGATTCTGCAGATCTAGCACGAAGACCAAAAGGGCGAAGGATCTCTAGGGCGCGTAATAATCGTGTTTTTAGATCGGCGAGATATGCAAGTATCCGATTTCTTGATTCGATGTTGCTGGCGTCTTTTCCGTACGTGAGATCGCCTGAAATGAACGTTTGTGTCGGTTTGGTAGTTGTCCCTCCGGTGAAATATGAAGGTGTAGAACTTGCCGTACTTGATGCAGTTTTTCCCGAGCTTTTTAATTTCGTCGCGTCTTTTTCGCTCACAACGATAGGTACGCTTTTCCCGATCTCCGTCGACGAAGCGACGCTCGAGGTTCCGTACGCCAAAACCAAGAGTTGATCGCCGATCGATGGTCCTCGGTCGTACCTCTCTTCTTCGGGGTTATCGGACGATTCTTTGCCTGCAGCAATGCCAACCGGCACTGACGTGTTGCCTGAACTGCCCGAGCCAATCAAACTTCCTAATGAAGAGGGCGTACCGACGGGGGAGCCCGGCTGGGCGACCGTCGAGGGCTGTGTCGTGACTTGTGGATTTGGCTGGAAATATTGTCCTGGTTGCTGCTGTTGCGCCATCGGCTGTGGCGGCATCGCCGGCTGGGGCGGGATCGCAGGCTGTCCGATGCCGGTTGCTTGGCGGAATGCATCCGCTAAACTCTTCGAGCCGGAGAATTGATCAAGGTTCGGTATGTTGGATACATCAGGACTTATTGTTGTACCTCCGTCACACGGGCCTCTGCAAGAACTCCGATTTGCTCCGAGGTGTTCAGAACACTGAACATGCCTATAATTGCCGTTTTCTACGTATGCCACATGAAGTTTAAAAGGAGAATTTGGATTCTTTCTTCCGATGACGCTGGTTAGCCACTGAAGGCACTGCGGTGTTCCGCCAAGGTCAGCGGCGAGACCGTATTGATGGCATGAATTGCCTTGCCTTGCACATGCGCCGCCTCCTGGATTGCAGCGCTGTTTAGGACGCATTGCACTGTTGACTGTGAGCCGGCACCCCTTAGCTTCAGCGGCCTCCATAAGTTTTTTTAGTCTGCATGCGAGGGCGGGATCCAGGCCATTTTTGAGAGAGCCATCCGATTGTGGTCGTGGGGTTACAAAACTATTTGAACGATCACCTTTATGACGCTGCTCCAGATATGGATATGGGTCGCTGTCACAGCCGCCTTTCAACTTATCTGCGGTCTCTTGGCTCACGGTTATTCCCTGAAATGTTGTTGTCTTTAATTCTGCGAATGCAGGTCCAAGCGGGATTATGGAACAAAGAAAAAGTACCGCAAAGAACGAAGCGCGTCTAAACGTGCCATGCATGTTTACAAGTATATAGTACTTGCGGCGTGTCAGAGATTCGTGACTGTGAATTTCGAACATCGTTAGTCGCTTATTGCAGAGTCTCGCAAACAACACCGTCTTTATCGCTGTCGAGCTTGTGTACGTCGTTTGACGCGCCGCCGCAGGCTTCGAATGCAGCTTGCGCTTCTGCTTGTGTTTTGAAACTTGAGCAGTTGTAGGCGTTTCTCGAACATTCGTACGAACCGTGTATGGGAGTAACGGAAGTCTTAGGGGATGCGCTTGTGCTGCGTAGCTTTAGCGAAGCAGTACATGCCTCGTCTGCCCATAATCCTTTCTTGTCTTCGCGCGCCTTTCTTTCCGCAGCTTTGAATTGCGTTTGGTATTTGTAGGGAAGGTTGTATGTATATTCGTGTCCGTACCCCTCTTCAATCATGAGTTTGTTAAAGAGCGTTCCATCTGGAAGATACACATACGCAAGAAGTCGGCCATATTTATCCAATTCGCCTTGCGAAGGATCTTTTTCAATCGAAACGTTTTTGCCAGTCAAAATTTCTTTTGCTTTGTTTGACGCTTCGACGCCGAAGCATTGCACAGGTTTGCGCGGATCGCTTGTCTCGGGCGTATCAAGACCGATGAGACGAAGCGTTGTGCTCTTTCCATCAATATCAAGCGTGAGTGTATCGCCATCGACAATCTTTATGACTCGATATGTTGCGGCATCGTGCGATGGTTCGTCTGCCGTCTCCACAGTCGTTGACGTAGCGGCTATATTTGCAGCGGCAGTTTGGGAAGGTGATCGAGTCTCTTCATACTTCATCCCGGCTACAAACGTTATTGCCATGAAGGCGGAAATCAAAAAGAAAGAGAGAATGCGCATGAGTCCATTGTAGCGCTATTCAAAAGTTGCGCGTATGATGGGCATTCAACGTATGACAATTACGACACTTAAAAAAGCGACGCAAGGTGCTGTGAATGACTTAAACGTACTCATTCAGCAGTTGCGCGAGAAGCGGTTTCAGCACAAAGGTACGCTTCGAGAACTCCGGGATATCGTGGGTGATAAAAAGGTTTCGATGATCGTAGCGAAAGAGAACGGGCATATTATTGGTGTCGCAACGTTGTATGTGGTGCAGAAAATGGGCAAGCGGACAGGGTATGTTGAAGACGTGGTGGTGCATATCGACTACCGAGGGAGGGGAATTGGAAAGAAAATTATGCGAGCACTAATCAAGACTGCCCGTTCGAAGAAAGTCGCATCCCTCAGTTTAACAAGTCGGCCGGCTCGTGAAGTGGCACATATGATGTATAAAAAGCTCGGATTCGAACGTAAAGAAACAAACGTCTACCGAATGTATCTCTAAATGAAATTATCATGCGCTACGCACTATTGATCGCCTGGGCATTCGTTTCAGGAACTATGGCATTTGGCGCGTAGCAGTATTTGCGTGAGGCTCTTCCCGCGGCGGAGATGGGAGATACGGGCGCGAGAACAAGCGGCGAGACTTTGGGAGGAAGCCATTACGCGCAAATAACTCATTTTTCCGCATACGATAACTACGTCCGGTCGGACAAAGTTATCGTATGTGGGGAATGAAGGTGCGCTTTTGTTTTGGGTCTTCTTACGTTAGAGTATCCATACTATGGCTGCAGCAAAGACTATTCGGGCACTGACGTTCGATACCCAGAAAGATGGTTGGGAGAAGAGTAGGGGATTCGTGATGCGGGAGGTGCCCATGCCAGTTTTGAATGAAAAAAAGGACTCTGAAGACGCACTTTCGGTGATATTGAAAATTCGCTACGCGGGAGTGTGTGGTACCGATCGCGGATTGTGGAATCGCGCTGTCTTCAAAGATCTTGTGCGCGACTCGCTGAAGCGCGAGAAAAAGACGATGCGCATCATGGGACATGAATTTGTCGGGGAAGTTATAGAGCTGGGTTCAATGGTCGAGCGTTTATATAACGATCCCGATCCAAAAAATCCAGCGAAAATTGAAGTCGGCGGGCTCGTTTCCGGCGATTCGCATATCACCTGTGGCCGTTGTTTTCAGTGCAGAGTCGGAGAACAGCACGTGTGTATGAATGAGAATATTTTGGGAATTTCTATTGACGGAATATTTGCAGAATATGTAAAAATTCCCGCCAAAAATCTCTGGGCGATTGATGAACGCCGGATACGGCCGGAGATAGCGGCCATTTTGGACCCGTTCGGAAACGCAGTGCACGCAACGACGAAAGTAGATTTTCGCGGCAAGCGTGTCGCCGTGTTCGGCTGCGGTCCGATCGGCATGTTTGCGATTCTGCTCCTTCGCTATTTTGGAGCGGTCAAGATTATTGCTGTCGATGTGAACCCTGAAAATCTCAAAATGGCCAAAGAACTCGGCGCGCACGAAACCATTCTTATTCCGAAAGCAAAAAAGGAGCATGAGTGGCAGTCTGACGCATCGGTTATTGAGCGAGTCATGGAATTGACATACGGTAAGGGGGTCGATGTTTCCATGGAAATGGCAGGACCCGCGTCTTCTCTGAACAACTGTATCGAAAGCACTCGTCGAGGCGGGGATGTCATCTTGTTCGGTTTGAAAGACGGCGATATCACGATCCCGAAATTTTCCCGCACGATTGTCCGCGGGCTCACATTCCACGGCATCATCGGCAGAAATATCTTTGAAACATGGCAAATATCGCAACGCATGCTTTCGGATAAATCTAATGGCATACATGACGCAGTTTGGAACGTTATTCTTAAAAAAGGAAAAGGCACTGTACTCGATTTCGCGAAATTTGATCCGCAAAGTTTTGAGAAATCAATGAACGAGCATCCGAAGATCATCTTTAAGATCAACGGCTAATATGCTACACTGGAAATATGAAAAGTGATTGGACAAAAATATATAAGAAATACAGGGGTTTGTGGGTCGCGCTTCTAGACGACGGTGTCACAGTCGTTGGGCATGGTAAGTCCCTCAAAGACGCAAGGCATAGTGCGGAAAAGGATGGTCATGCGGAAACATACGTGATGTTCGTACCGAAGGAGGCGTTCACCTTTGTCGGCTGAAAACGGTATGCCGATCAAGTTCCCGTATAAATTAATCCCGGGAACTCGCGGCGTCACTCCCAGACCGGTAATTCCCATTCAGATAGGTTTAATAGAGGAGTCCGCGCGAGGGTATGTCGCGCTCATCGATTCCGGAGCAGATATTTGCATGTTTTCTTCTTCTGTAGCAGAGGAGATTGGAATAGCCAATATTTCCACAGGCGTAAAAAACAATGTTCGAGGTGTTGTTGCCGGGTCAAACGCCGAATACTACATGCATCGCGTAGTCATTAAGGTTGGAGGATGGCCATACACAATTGATGTCGGATTCATGTCAGGATTACGGCAAGTGGGATACGGGATTCTCGGGCAGAAAGGCTTTTTTGAGAATTTCATAGTGAAGTTAAATCTAAGGAAGCTCGAAATTGAGTTGAAGAGGCAAGATGCATAAGCATATGTACGGCACATTCAAGGAAACATTGGAAACAGAGCTTGCCGCGATGCGGGAGAATGGTACGTATAAAACCGAGCGTGTGTTGGAGTCGCCGCAAGGAAGAGAGATAATGGTTGGAGGTAAAAAGTATCTTAATTTCTGCTCGAATAACTATCTCGGTCTTTCGGGCACCGAGCTCGTGGAAAAGGCATCGAAAAAAGCGGTAAAGAAATGGGGATACGGACTTGCGTCGGTGCGGTTCATTTGCGGCACACAGACCGTGCATAAAGACCTTGAGCGTTCAATCGCTGATTTCGTCGGGATGGAAGATGCCGTTTTATATTCGTCGTGCTTCATGGCGAACGTAGGATTATTCCAGACTTTTTTCACGGATGAAGATGCAATCATCAGCGACGAATTGAATCACGCGTCCATCATTGACGCCGTGCGGCTTACGAAATCGGAGCGGCACGTCTACAAGCATATGGACATGGCGGATTTGGAGGAAAAATTGAAAGCGACGAAAGACAAGCGGTTCCGCGTGATCGCAACCGACGGCGTATACAGTATGGACGGAGACATCGCGCCCCTCGACAAGATCTGCGACCTTGCGGACAAGTACGATGCGCTTGTTATGGTTGACGATGCGCACGCGAACGGTGTCATGGGTAAAAGGGGAGGCGGTACGCCGCAGCATTTCGGTGTCGAGAAACGGATTGATTTTCTCACCGGAACATTCGGCAAAGCCCTGGGCGGTGCCGGTGGAGCATTCACCGCGACGCGGAAAGAAGTTGCCGAATATCTGCGCAACCGTTCGCGCACGTACCTTTTCTCGAACTCCCTGGATACGGCGGTGACGGGCACTTCACTTTTTGTTATTAAGTATCTGAAATCGCATCCCGAACATCGCGAGAAACTCTGGGAAAATACGAAACTTTTCCGAACACTCATGAAAGAAAAAGGCTTCTCGGTTTCGGATGCGCAGCATCCGATTACGCCCATCATGCTCGGCGACGAGAAAAAAGCAGTCGACATGGCGGCCGCGCTCTTCAAGGAAGGAATATACGTCATCGGCTTCGCATTTCCCGTCGTCCCGAAAGGCAAAGCCCGCATCCGCGTCCAAGTCTCGGCGGCTCACACGAAAGAAGATATCGTAACCGCCGTCGAAAAATTCGCAAAAGTCGGCAAGAAATTCGGAGTTATAAATTCGTAAGAGTATTTCCTTCACTTTTCCCCAGTGTTGATTTGCGCTTGCTTGACTATAGAACGTTCGTTCTATAGACTCGGGTAATGAATAATCTAGAGAGGACGAAGGCGAGGGGGCGCGAAGCTTATTGCAACGTAGTTGCAGACCATTCGCGAAGTTCTTCGAAGCTACATAGCCCTGCTTCGCTTTCTGCTACACCAAGGTTACGCAGAACAAGAAAGCTACGCAGGGTTCTTCTTCTGTTGTTGCCTAAAGACATATGAGATATCTAGCGAAGAAGAAGAAAAGGATGCAGGGGGAGTTTGATGAGCCGCTGCGGCGGTTTTTGTCTGAAAAGAAACGCATGCCGAGCTTTGCGGAGCTGATGGATGTTTGGAACTACCGGACGAAAAGCGCGGTGCATTATCGAATCCAAGAGCTTGTTGACCGCGGAGTAGTCCGTAAAGACGGGACAGGACGTATTTTGCCGCATCATTTGGAAAGCGGGACGAAGCTGCTTGGTGTTGTCGAAGCGGGGTTTCCTTCGGCTGCGGAAGAAGAGCTCTTGGACGTGATGAATTTCGATGAGTATCTCACGCCGAATAAGGAGTCGAGCTATATCCTGAAAGTAAAAGGTGATTCGATGAAAGATGCGGGTATTCAGCCGGGGGACATGGTGATTGTAGAGCGCAGGAGCAATTACAAACCAGGGCAAATAGTTATCGCGATGATAGACGGCGAGTACACGATGAAATATCTCCGGAAACGCGGCGAGCAGCACTATCTGGAACCGGCGAACCCACGCTATAAGCCCATTTTTCCAAAGGAGTCGTTCAAAATCGAGGCGGTTGTAACGGCCGTAGTGAGGAAGTACTAAGTATGGTGTGGGGTGAGAAGCGAATACATGGAGCTTCGCAAGGCCGGAGCCCGACGGGGCGAGGTGAGAAAGCGCAGCGCGCTTTCGCAAGGGCGGAAGGCGACGGCCTGAGCCGGGGTCGCGCAAAATCGCAGCAGCGATTTATGCGTGATGAGGTCGCGGGCGATTTCAGTAGAAATCGACCTGCGACAATCGATTCATTCCCGCGCGCCATCGTCCACGTCGATGGAGATTCATTCTTTGCAGCATGCGAGATCGCGAAAGATCCGAAGCTTCGGGGAAAGCCGGTTATTACCGGCAAGGAACGCGGCATCGTTTCGGCGTGCACATACGATGTGAAGGCGCGAGGCGTGAAGCGCGGGATGCAAATAGGGGAGGCGCGAAAGTTGTGTCCGGAAGCCATCATCTTGCCGTCGGATTACGAGACATACTCGCTCTTTTCGGAGCGTATGTATGAAATTGTACGAAGGCATACGCCAACGGTCGAAGAATATTCTATCGATGAATGTTTTGCCGATTTGAGTGGCATGCGACGCGTGAATAAGATGAGTTACTCACAGATGGCACTTCGCATAAAGCGCGAATTAGATACCGAACTCGGTATAACATTTTCAGTTGGACTCTCGGTCACGAAAGTCTTGGCGAAAGTTGGTTCGAAGTGGAAGAAGCCGGACGGGTTCACCATAATCCCACTCAAAGACGCGCATACGTTTCTTAGAAAGATTCTTGTCGAGAAAGTATGGGGTATCGGGCCAAATACGGCGGCGTATCTCAATAAGTACGGCATTCGCTCTGCGTTCGATTTCGCGCAGAAAGAGGAAGTGTGGGTAAAGGAGATGCTCTCAAAGCCGTTTGTCGAAATATGGCATGAGCTTCGGGGCGACATGGTGTACGAGATAGTGACCGAGCGAAAAGAATCGTATCAATCCATCAGCAAGACGAAAACATTCACGCCTCCTTCGCGCGACCAGACATTCGTTTTCTCGCAGCTCTCGAAAAATATCGAGAATGCGTGCATCAAGGCGCGGCGGTGGAACTTAGCATCGCCGGAGATATTTTTCTTCCTCAAGACGCAGGATTTTAAATACCATGGATACGAGATCAAGCTTTCGTACCCAAGCAATGTGCCGCAAGATATTCTGCGGGTGGTATCCGATTATTTCCCGCG
>CAYJVW010000036.1:0-4399 GCA_964373725.1 uncultured Candidatus Saccharibacteria bacterium
CCCTTTGTGGTGTAATTTGTCTCTATTCTCTCCCTATTGCGGGCACGTATCGTAGGTACTCAAGAAACTGCTGATTCAGGGAAAATATGAAAGCGGTAGATAAAGTAGTTTGCGCACGCGAGGAGCGCCGCTGAAATAAACTGCCCAAACATGTACCAGATGCCGACATACTCGACGAACACAAAGAGAAGAACTACGCCAGCTACGATATTGGAGAGCGAGAGCGTTATGTGCAGCGCCATTTGTACAGAAATATGCTCGAGTTGCATATTCTGGAATGTCCAGAATTTCTGCAAGATAAAGCTAACCACAAACGCAAACACATACGCGACGGTCGCGGAGAGAAGGTACCAGATATGCGCGTACTCCGTGAGCGCGTAGAGGATCGAAAAATTGACTGCCGCGCCTGTCCCGCCCGCTATCAAATACCGCAGCGGCCGACTCTGTTTTAAAAAAGGAATACGTTCGGAGAGGTTGCGAAGGAATTCCATAGTGCTGCGCAGATCAACGCATAGTATCAAATTTTTCGAGTGTTTCCTTATTGATATGAGTTCTCTCTGATTGCGAATTTCCGGCGCGTGTATTAGGCTTGTACGATCATGCTGGCGCAGAAACGAGACTACAAAAGCGTCGGGATAATTCTCTCGTGGAATTGCGCGCCGTGGATAAAGGCGATTTACGATCGTCTCCCGAAGGAAAGTTTTGATGAGATTATTCTCGCTGATGATGGTTCGACGGATGACTCGATGGCTATTGCTCGCGGACTTGGCATTAAAAGTTTTACGCACGCACATTCAGGCTACGGCGGCAACATCAAATTCGGGTTACAAAAAGCGCTTGAACTCGGGGCAGACTATATGGTCGAGATCCACGGCGACGACCAATACGATCCGTCATTCATCCCCCGCGCACTCGAGGTGATGCACGAAGATGCAGATTTTTTGCTCGGGTCGCGTTTCGTAGATATGTGGCAGCCGCTGCGGGATAAAATGCCGATTGAGAGATATCTCGCCAATATCGGACTTAGTTTTATCGATCGCATTGTACTCCAGGTACCGCTTACAGAATTTCACACCGGATTTCGCGTGTACTCGCGAAAGCTCGTCGAAACAGTTGACTTTACGCACACGTCGAATACCCATCGCTTCAGTTTTCAAATCATCGCGCAGGCGCGATTTTGCAACCTGCGGATCAAAGAGATTCCTATCCGTTGCGATTATAAAGAAGCGCACACCTCCATTAGCATCAAGGAATCCATCCTCTACTCGTTCTCAACGTTTGGCACATTATTCTCGTACATTCTTGCGCGCCTCGGTATCCCGCGGAAACTTTTTCGCTGCAAAGTCTGTGCGCCTGTCCCGTGACCCTACTTTGGCTTTTAACTGCTCCATCGAAATGAAAGGCAAACTTCGCATAGGCCTTGTCAACAAGCGCAGTCATATCTGCTGAAGTTTGGGCCAAGCCAAAGTATGGTACGGGGCTCGCTTGAAATTAATTACACGATCGTAGGCGTGGGAACCGGAATGATGAATGTTCCGCCACGCGCCTTGAAGTCTTTGTTTTTCTCCATTATTGATGGCGCGAAATTCCACGCGAGGATAAGGAGAAAATCTGGTGGATTACTACGTAGCGCACCCTCGCTTTCAATCGGGATATGCATTCCCGGTGAATACAATCCTTGTTTTAGCGGGTTGTCGTCAACGATGTACTCGAGCACTTCAGGCCCAATACCCATAAAATTGAGGAGCGTATTGCCCTTAGCAGGAGCCCCGTACCCCGCAATTTTCTTCCCCTTTTTCTTCAAGTCCGCGAGAAGCGCCACAAGCGACTTCTTATTTTCTGCGACTGCGCGAGAGAATGAATCGTATGTCTCTTTCCGAAAAAGTCCTTTCGCTTCTTCCTCGCGGATCATGCTATCCACCGCCAGCGACTCCGCAAACTGGGAATCTTTATGAGCCGCCATGATGCGCACGGAGCCGCCGTGCGTCTCAACTTTTTCAACGTCAACGATATGCATCTCGTGTCTTTGAAAGAAAGCCGAGAGAGGACGAAGAGCAATGTACGAGAGGTGTTCATGATATGTCGTGTCAAACAATCGCTTCTCTAAATAATCGACAAGGTACGGCGCTTCGATGACAAACAGACCGTCACGCGAGAGAAGCGCTCGCACACCGAGAGCAACATCATCGAGGTCGTCGATGTGCGCAAAAACATTGTTCGCCGTAATGAGCTTCGCTTCTCCCCGCTTGGCTTTCAATTTTCTAGCGAAGTTTTCGGTGAAATACCCTTGAATCGTCTCGAGTCCGGCTTCGCTTGCACGCTTCGCGATTGCTGCTGCGGGATCTACGCCGAGCGCGCGAGCGCCGAGATTCTTCAGCGGTTTAACAAGAACTCCGTCGTTCGACCCTATGTCAAGCGTAAGCACACCCTTTAAATCGAGTCTTTCTGCCATTTTATCCGCATAGTCCTCGAAATGCTTCACGAATAGAGGAGACGTAGAAGATACGTACACATAATCTGAAAAAAGTTCGTCCGGATCCACAACGTGCTGAAGCTGCACAAACCCGCACCCGGAACTCAAGCACCGCGCGACGCACAGGGGATATCGCCGCTCCAGAGCAAAATGCTCGCGCTTAAGAAACGCATTCGCAAGCGGCTGCTCGCCGAGATCAAGAAACGGCTCTAGTTTTTCGCCATGACACAGCCGGCATGATTTTTTCTCTACGAACATGACAAGAATGTACCGAAGGACTTTGCGCGCACACTACATGGCGATGTTGGAGTCGATTGTCATGGGCTACTTCCATTCCTTTCGCACGCGGGAAATATATCGATCAAGTCCCGGCTTATGGTGCCGCAGCATTCCAGCCGCCTTTTTCCAGCTCTCAGAAAGTCTCCTACGTGCGTTCGCGCCGAGCGTACGCGACGGGATTATAGTTGCCTGCGATGCCTTTGCCATGGCGTAATTGTACTGGCGCCGCATGAAAAAGCAATAACTAATACTGCGCTGTTCGACTATCGAAAGATTCTTTTTGAATATTTATGAATCAGGCAGGACCGAGCCGTCCGCTTCGCTCATCGCTATCCCGCCAATCGAGATACGCTATAACTTTATCAGGCGACGCGAGATCGCCTTTGTTCATGTAATCAACCAAACGCTTCATCTCGTCAGCCATAAAATCAAGCCGACGCCCTGATGTTTTCCCTTGCGAGTGGACCGATGACTCGTCCCATGCAAGCTCCTTACCATGGAGAAGATAGATGCGCAGTTCAGGATATTCGCGCAGAGCCACAGACACGGCGCTTACGAAAGAGCGCGGCATATGCCACCGCGATGCCGTGATAACAACATTTTTAAAGTTGCGTTTCTTCGCATAACGGACCAAGGCCTGCGCCTCTGTGAACGTATTGCCCTTGAATTTCCCATCCGCAGGGTCGGTGTAAAACGACTTGATGCCAATAACTCTCTCCTTTGCAATTCCTCCCGCTTCAAGTTTACCCTTCCAGGCTGAAAATCCGGGATATCCAGACGCTTCGGTCCCATCGTCCCCCGTTAGTGCAACAGGAACATCTTCACCGAGCGCGTTCACCACATCGGTATCAAGCACGGCATCTTGATTTTTCTCGGTCTGCCCAAAAAGATAGAGCAAATCAGGCTTAGGAGGGATCATATCCTCATCATGGGATATTCTGTTGAATAGATCGATGTACGCATGCTCTAGTCCGGAGGGTTTATAGCCAAAAATACGAAGCCACAGCTTTGTGATCCCTTCCTTTAAAGTGCCTCCCTCTCCTCGCTCTCCTCCTTCTGCCATGAGAAATATTGTACTACCGCCGTACGTTTAAGTCCTGGCTTTAACTGCCAATTGACAATCGCATGATATCTCGAAGAATTTTTTGCGCACGCTTTTTCCATGAGTACTCTTTTACTTTTTCTCGCGCGCGCGCAGCTTTTGCGCGCGCATTCGGATCAGATACAACCTCTTGTACCTTGCGCGCAAGATCTTGCGCATCATCCGGCTTCGCAAAGTATGCGCTTCCCTCATCCAACACTTCGCGAATGCTTGGCAGATCGGACGCGACAATCGGAATACCGGACGCCATGTATGCAAAAAGTTTGAGGGGTGACGTAAAGCGCTCTGATATAACGTGCTTTCCAGAATTTGGAAGAACGAGTACATCGGCAGCCGCGAGGTTGTCTGCAAGCTCCGCATACGGCCGAGGACCGAGAAACAACACATTGGTGTAGCGGCGTCGCATGCCCTCTTTATCAGATTCCTTCCCGCCGATAATGACGACCCGCATGGTCTGCGGCAGATATCGCGCCGCGCCGCAGAGTACGTGAGCCCCCTTCCAGCCATCAATTCTGCCGACATACAGGACAATTTTGTTTTCCTGC
>CAYJVW010000036.1:4499-12420 GCA_964373725.1 uncultured Candidatus Saccharibacteria bacterium
AAACGGCACAAGCGCAATTTCATCGCGCCCGTACACCACATCATGCGTGATGAAGAATGAACGTACCCACGCAGTGAGAGCGAAAAGCATTGATTGAAAAAGAAATCCTATTTTTCCCCAACGAACAGTGTCGAGAACCGGCACGCGAACAATGGAAAAAACTCTCTCGATGCCATAGTACGTGAATGGATCCTCGGTTATCGAATTAAACCGCGTCGGTACGATCAACGTAACTCTCGCGCCTTCTTTCGCGAACGCTTCGCACATCTTCACGATCTGCGCCCCGTGCGCATTCTCGGTGGGAAGCCGCGTATTTGCGATGTATAGAATTCGCATACAGACTTACTTCACCGCAAATAAGTAGTACCCGCTCGTTTGTTTGCTTGTTTGTTTTCCGAAAACCCAGTCGAGGGTGCGTCCCAAAAATCGAGCAGGAAACGATTTCCCGAAGGGAAACAAGTGAAAGAGGGTCTCAAACGCTCCCCGAACTGGAACCATTTCGACATGCGCATACTCCCCAAAAAGCCGCTCGAGCGTATCCCTCGTGAACCGCCAGTAATCTTTGTAGTAGCCGACCTCTGCGTGGTAATAGTATAGAAACGGCACGTAGATAAAACAGAATCCCCCACTCTTTAAAACGCGGTGCATCTCTTTGCAGGCCAGTATCGGATTTTCCACATGCTCGAGAACTGCGATGCAGATGAGCGCCTCTTGCGAATTGTCTTCAAACGGCAGCGCATGAATATCGCCGACGATGTCCGGATTGTAGGTGTCGACGGGATCCATCACTTTGTAGTCAACTTTCGCCGCAAGTGGCAGTATCCATCCGCGTGACGAATCATAGCGATTATTCCTAGTCCGATCGATGCGGAGCCCTCCCCCGATATCAATAATGACGCTCTTTTCTGAAAAAATGCGTCCTATCTTCTCTTCAAAAAAGGCATCCCACGGTCGTTTGCTCATCATAAGATTATGGTTATATCGAGACCGCAGAAAACAATCTCTCTAGTTTCTTATCTTGTGTCACCAATCGCACATCACCATTCAGATACCCAATGAGAATGTTGCTATCGAGGATCATCACTTCCAAATTTTCTGTAGAGATTTAGAACGCACCGAGTCCCTAGCGCGTATTTTTCTCAACTCCTTGAGGGGATTTTGCTTTGTGCCTCGGAGGATACCAAACGCCTTTTTCCAAGAATCAGGAATCTTTGTACGCGGCTTCGGCGCCTGGCGTGTGCTTGGTACTGATGTTGCTTTGTTCATGCTGACCATGGTAGCACAATGAGTGATTTTCCGGTAGATTCCCCAATAAACTACCTCGCAGCCTAGCTGTCGAGGTATTTTATTTTGAGAACCACTCTACTCAGACGCTCGCCCGCGTACGGGCTCACTGCTCTCCTCCACGGGGAAAACTACGTTTTCCCCGACCCCCTTTCCTCATGCGCGATTCTCTCCCGTAGCCAAGCTGTCGGGGAATTCTGCGCATGGATTGAAAAACCTTGTGGCACGGCTCTCGATAGCGTATTGTGCGCCGTACATGCGAGCGAAAACCGTCCTCATTTTCGGCGTGGGTGGATTCATCGGGCAACATCTCCTTCGCGACATTCTTGAAAGAACAACATGGCGTGTGATCGGCAACGATTTGAGCGACCAGAGGATCACGCAATTTAGAAAACATCCGCGTTTCAAATTTTATCCTGGCGATATTCGAAATCTCAAACTCATAAAAAAACTTGTTTCCGAGTCTGATGTCGTTCTTCCCTTAGCAGGAATCGCAACGCCGCGGACATACATCGAGGAGCCGCTCCGCGTCTTTGAAATAGACTTTGAGGCAAACCTCGCAATCGTTCGTCTCTGTTCCCTCTTAAAAAAGAGGATCATCTGGCCATCCACATCAGAGGTATATGGCATGAGCGGCGACACCGAATTCCACCCGGAAACATCGAACCTGGTGATGGGACCGATCGGAAAGATGCGCTGGATCTACGCGGCAAGCAAGCAACTCATGGATCGTGTGGTTGTCGCACACGGACAAGAAAAGGGGCTTGATTACACGATATTTCGACCGTTCAATTGGATCGGATACGGCCAAGATAATATCCACGACACAAGCGGCACCGCCCGCGTCCTCACGCAATTTCTGGGAAATATCTTGCGAGGCACGCATCTGAATCTTGTGGACGGAGGAAAAAATCGCCGCTCATTCACGCACATAGACGATTCTGTGGACGCGCTTGTCAAAATCATCGAGAACAAGCGCAAGGTCGCCTCCGGCAAGATCTATAACATCGGCAATCCAAAGAATAACCACTCAATACGCGAACTGGCTCGCACGACGCTCGCGCTTGCTCCTCGCTATCAATTCTTTCGCGACCGTGCGAAGGATGTTTCTATCATTGACGTCACCTCTCAAAAACACTACGGCGAAGGCTACCAAGACATGATCAACCGCACGCCGTACATAAAAAATACGATGCGAGATTTGGGGTGGAAACCAACCGTATCACTGAAAGAAGCCCTGAAACGCACCTACATTGCGTACGTCGCAGAATTGGCGAGAGAAATTAAGAAAAAACGAGACTAACTACCATTTTTCTCTCATACGATAACTACGTCCGGTCGGATGTGGTTATCGTATGGCCACATGACAAACATTAGAAAGAAACGAGGTTATTACTATTTTACTGACCTTTTCCGAGACTCTACTCAACTTTCGCGACAACCACCAATGTTTCTCCAAATTTGTCGGTGAAGTATGAAAGTAATTTGTACACAACATTTAGGAATTTCTTCTTCCAACTCTCCTTATGGTCGTAGCCAAGCGTATAGAGATAATTGACTTCGCATGCGCTCATCCCGTTTTTCACTAATAAACGCAACAGGGTTTTGTCATTAAAATAAAGAGTATGGTCTTCATTAATTGTTGGTTCACGTTTTGTGAGTTTCTCGGCTATATTGAATAAGTTAAAAGTATTGGGAGTCGTAAGGATGAGCCGACCATTTTGCTTCAGGTGCTTCTTGCAGCATTCCAAAAATAACCCAGGGTTCGAGAGGTGTTCGATAAGATCTCCAGCAAAAATAACATCAAATTTTACCGGAAAAGAAAAGTCCTCGGCACTTGCTTCTCGGTAGAGAGAGTTGTTCTTAAACTCTTCATCCAACTCAACGTCCAATCCATAGACCTCTTTTGCGTTTTGCTGAAGCAATATATGAGGCCAGTGCAGACTACCCTTTTTAATACCCTGCCCAAGAAATCCAACGCCCAAGACGGTATCTTGTCTGTTAACGCGTGTATCTATCAGATCTTTTTTGTTGTAATACATACCTTAACAATAAACTAACGGCAACACTGAGCTTGTAACGCGCCATTTTGTCTCTGGAAGTTGAAGCACTGCACTCAGACATTGTTGATGTCGTCGGTAATCACGTCAAGCGCTCTTCCAAAGAGCACTGTACAATAGCGCGCATGGATCGTGCGCGCGATATTCTCATGCCCTTACGTGAGACACATGCGCCACACGGGCACTTCCATTTTTCTAAGCCGGAACACGCCGGCCAAGAAAAATTGGTCGCACCGCTCCTTCTCGCAATTCTCGTCCTTGCCTTCCTCCTCCGCATCGTGGGTATCAACTACGGATTGCCCCTAACGCTCGTTGACGACGAACCACCATTTATTCTCGCAAGCTTGCAAATGCTCGATGCAAGGACGGTCCTTCCTTTTCTTCACCCGGAGCTTTTTAGCAACATTTTGTACTACCCGCCGTATCTCTCATACATATTTCTTCTGCCATTTGCGGGAATTGTCGGCGTACTGTATCTCATGTGGGACGGGACAGCCGGGCTGTTCCAGTCGCACCTACTCACCGATCTTTCACCATTCTTTCTCGCCGCAAGGTTTGGAACGGTGCTTTTTGGAGTTCTTTCCGTGTACCTCGTGTACAGAACAGGCGAGGCACTTTTTCGCTCGAAAACGGCGGGACTTGCAAGCGCATTTCTCCTTGCAACGAGCTTGCTCCATATCGCGCTTTCAATGGTGGCGCGCCACTGGCTTCTCGCATCTCTCGTATACCTCTTGGTTCTGTACATACTTTCGCGGGAACATGTCCCTGAAAACCGTAGATACGCTTTTTCACTCGTCGTGATAGCGCTCGGGATGGGATTTTCATCAATTAGCGTGTTCGCTTTGATCCTCGTTGGTCTCTGGTATCTTGCGCTCGGTTCTTCATCGCTAGTACAACTGCTTCGCGATCGCGTACTGCTCGCAAGCGCTGCGTTTTCTCTCATCCTCGCGCCTCTTCCCTCGCTTCTCAATGCAAGAACAAACGGTTTCGTTGTTGACCTCACTATCAGTCAGACGAAAACGGCGTGGGAGTTTTTGATGAGCCCCGTCTCGGCGCTTTCGGAGCAGCTGTATTCGGAGCCGATTCTCATTGCGCTTTTTCTCGTCGGCCTCGTTCTTTTGTGGAAGCATCATCGAAGGCTCGGCGTTTTACTCGCTCTGTTTGTGTGCGCGTATGCCGCATTGTTTTACCTTCTATTCCGATTCGAAGCGCGCTTTATGCTGCCGCTTGTTCCGATATATGCACTCCTTGGCGGCTATGCACTATCACGATTCTTGAATCATCGACTCGGCATCGCGGCAGCAGTTCTTCTCTCATTGGTACTATGTAGCAGCGCAGTGCGACTGTCATACCTCGCGTACACCGGCGACACGCGCTCACTTGCAAGGGAGTGGGCGCTTACGCAGCTCTCCGCGGGAGATAGCGTGATTGTGTATGCGCGTCTGACACGCCTGCCCACTAAGCCTGATGCGGTAGCTGAACTCCGCGCAATTGACGAGAAGGCGCTGCGGAAAGTTGATGTCGCAGACGAGCGACTCAATGATCCTCGCGCCCTGCATGCGCTCAACCTATATTCTGTGCAAGATGCGGCATTCTATGCGACACTGCCCGAATACGCGCGAACCTCTTCCTATCGCTACCTGCTCTATTCCCCTTCGTATGCCAAAAATAACCCTGCTGCACAAGCCGCGTTCGAGACGCTCATTGCGAGCAGCTCGGCTGTCGCATCGTGGAGAGGAACTGAAGAAAACGCGACTCTCGCAGGCAGTGCGTTTCGGTCGTGGTTCGTGACTGAAAAGAATAGATATTTTGGGCCGGACATTTACATTTACAATATCGAATGATGCGAATAGCAATCCTCATACCGACGTACAACGAAGCAGGAGTCATACAAACTCTGCTCGGCGAAATCTATGGGGTGTTGCAAGGTACGCCTGAACACGAGTGGCACGTCGTCGTGATCGATGGGCACTCTCCCGATGCGACTGCGCAGTTGGTCAGAGATGCTCAAAGCCGCTACCCCTCCCTCCACCTCATCATTGAAGAGAAAAAGCGCGGTCTGGCGTATGCGTATGGCACTGGTATTCAGTATGCGAAAGAGAAACTTCACGCTGACGCATTCGTCGAGTTTGATGGAGACGGACAGCATGACCCGCGCGACATTGTGCGGCTTGCAAACGCGCTTGGAGACGGCGCTGATCTTGTCATCGGCTCTCGCTATGTGCCTCTCGGAAGCGTACCAAGCGAGTGGGCATTCTATCGAAAGTTTTTAAGCCGCTACGGAAGCATCTACTCGCGTCTCCTCTTGGAGCTTCCGGTCCACGACATAACCTCGGGACTCAAGATAACCCGTATGAAAGAATTCGGGGAGAACCTGCCGTACACGGAAGATGCGCTCCTCACGTCAGAGTATGCATACAAGATACAATTTCTATACGATCTCTACCGCCGTGGCGCTCGCATACGAGAAATACCTATTACATTCAGACTTCGCGAGCACGATATGTCGAAAAGCACACCGCGCGACATTATTGAATCCTTTCGCGTAACTGCACTGCTGCGATTTCGCACGCTGCACTCCTGGCACCTGCTCCGAGTCGCCATAGTCGGTGGTATCGGCTTTGTCTTGCAGACAAGTATTTTTGAGTTTGCCGGCATTCAGTTTGGCTTAGTGCGGCCTTCAACCGCAGCATTGATCGGCGGAGAAGTGGCGATCCTCTCAAATTTCTTCCTCAATAACCGCTTCAATTTTGACGAGCGCACCTCTCCACTGTGGCGACGCCTCGGCCGCTTTCACGCAGTCTCGCTCGGGTCCATCACGCTGCAGTGGATACTCATCCGCCTCGCCGAAATCCTCTCGAGCGATCCCATGACGCTTCGCTTCGTGTACCTCATCAGCATTGCCCTCGGTTTTGCGACGAACTACATCGGCTACACGCTGTTCGTATGGAACAAGAAGTAGCCGCGCAAACGACATCTGACGCCAATCACCCGTCGATCGCTTTTTGCAATCTTTGATTGAACGTAATTACGTGATAGTGCTCTGAAAGAACAAGAAGGGCAGTGTCGGTGAATGACAGGCGGTCTCGCTCTCTTTTCAGGAATAATCCGGCCGCCGCCTGCGCGAGGGATTCGCCCGCCGGCAAAAATGCATGGCCGCCTTTTATCACTTCCGCCACAAACTTCTTTGCAATGTCTTCGTATCCCTTGTTTTTGAGTGCAGTCGCAACTTCAACGAGAACATATTCGGGAACAACTACTTCCACATCCTGAAGACTGCTCAATATCTGTTTTGCTTTTTCTCGCTGGGAATCACTTTCGCGCAGGAACGCGATCCATACGCTCGAATCGAGAATGATACTCTCCGAATCAGAGATCCCCATAGACAATCTCGTCTATCTTTTTGCTCATATCCGGATCTCCCTTCGGATCGCTAAAAATCAGATGTTCAAAGTCCTTGATCGTCTTTCCTTTTTTCGGCTGCTTTGGCACCGCTTCAAAGAGCTCTTCGCCATAGCGGGTCACAACAATCCTCGTCCCGGCGCGCACCAAACGAGCAACCTTCGCGGGGCTGCGAAAAAACTCTCTGCTGTTTAAGGTTTTCGTGTTCATGGCATCATGGTCATGGTAACAATGTCAGACAATCTGTCAAGCACTGCGTATCTATGCCGTGTGTAAGGGCTCCCCTCACGCATTTTCCTTCCATTTTCCTAAGCCGGATACAGCTAAGTAGCATTGGCCGCAACGAGTCAGAGGGAAACGATACCGGACACCATTTTCAAGATATTTTTCTCTGTCTTGCAAGGACTCTGTGTAAGGGCTCCCCTCACGCATTTTGCTTTTGTTTATGACCGAGTGTCCCCCTGCCCCAGATTATTGACATATCTTTAAGCTATCTATAAGATATACACATGACTACGCAAGTTATATTCAGAATCGACAAGAAAGTGAAAGATCGAGCGATGAGGCGCGCAAAGAGTTTGGGTGTCCCGCTCGCGTCGTACTTTAAGGCTGCCGCACGAGCGTTTGCGGATGGTCACGCGAGCATGGACATAATGCTTGATGAGCAATTGAATGCCAAGACTCGTCGCGAGCTCGAAGCTATCCATCGCGACATTAAAAAAGGTCGCAACCTTTCGCCAGGCTTTACTTCCGTTGAAGAAATGAAGCGTTATCTACGCCGCGCTAAATAATGACGATTCTACTGCACGCGAAGTTCGAGAAAAAGTTCGATACGTTATCGCAAAAAGTGCAGGACAAATTTTTCGACAGAGTAGCGCTCTTTCGAGAAAATCCATTTCACCCTATCTTGCATAATCATTCAGTTGACCATGCGTATCCGGGATGGAGAAGTATCAATGTTACGGGCGATTATCGCGCGCTGTTTGAGGAGCACAAGGGTGGCATTGTCTTTATGAAAATTGGCACGCACCCCGAACTCTACGGCTAAACGATACCGGACACCATTTTCAAGATATTTTTCTCTGTCTTGCAAGGACTCCGTGTAAGGGCTCCCCTCACACATTTTAACGGCACATCGCATGGAGCGCAGATGCGCGAGATCGGTCTCAAAGTAC
>CAYJVW010000037.1:0-8133 GCA_964373725.1 uncultured Candidatus Saccharibacteria bacterium
TGTCAGGCGAGACTGCCCCCTCACGGGGGAGGAAGGTGGGGATGACGCCAAGTCAGCATGTCCCTCTGATGTCCTGGGCTGCACACGCGCTACAATCGCCGTTACAACGAGGCGCAATGGGGTAACCCGGAGCAAATCTTTCAAAAGCGGCGCCAGTTCGGATTGAGGTCTGCAACCCGACCTCATGAAGCCGGAATCACTAGTAATCGCGGGTCAGCCACACCGCGGTGAATACGTTCTCAAGCCTTGTACTCGGGTCGTCATGCGATCGAGTACGCTAGTTGGTGAAAGTCCAGCCGCGACAGTTCATAGTGTCGTGAAGCGAAATCACAGTTAAGTCGAGGCGACTCGGCTAACGAAGGGTGAAAGTAGCAGTAAGTAGCTTGAATGTCAGTCAGTGGCGTTAGATAGAGGTGACTCT
This sequence comes from uncultured Candidatus Saccharibacteria bacterium, assembly GCA_964373725.1. Taxonomy (GTDB): domain Bacteria; phylum Patescibacteriota; class Minisyncoccia; order Phycocordibacterales; family UBA2100; genus UBA10103. Next base: position 422 of record CAYJVW010000037.1, read on the forward strand.
GCGAGTACAGGAGGAAACTTCTATGATATGCAAAAGCTATCTAACGTGTAGTGACATCGAGATACTTATACACAGTGTATCGGTTACCGTGAGAGATCTTGTAGAGTCCTCGAGGTATACTAACCTTGAGGTATGAATAGCGAGCAATCGCGTCAAAATACTCCGCAAGAAGTCAGCAGAGTTCGTAGTACCAGACGGGAAAAACTGTGGGCTGAAAAAGACCGCAGACGCAATTTCAAATTGCAAAAACCGTATGGGAAGGAACAAATTCAAAGGGAAAAATTGAATCCGCACTATGTTGCTGGATTCATCGATGGCGAGGGTTCGTTCTCGATAAGTATTGGAAAACATAAGACTTTGAAAAGAGGTTATGAAGTCCGACCGGAGTTCGAAATTGAACTTCGAAAGGATGACCAAGAAATTCTAGATCGAGTTCTCATCACGATCGGAGCGGGAAGAATATACGATCTCTCATACGAGAGATACGGATGGTATCCACATGCGAAGTATAAAATTACGAGCATTTGGAACATGAAAGAATATCTCTTCCCGTTTCTCGACAAATATCAACCGCAAGCGAAGAAAGGAAAGTCGTATAAACTTTTTCGAGAAATCGTCCTCATGGTCTGTGATAAACAGCACTTGAGCGATGAAGGATTCGAGAAAATTGTACAGCTTCGAGCCGAACTTCGAATGTTGGGGAAAAAAGCAAAAACCTTTGGAAGCCGCGAGGGTGCGGGAAAACCGCTTGCCCCGTGGCGTGAGACAATTACTTCGGCAACGAGTAATTGAACCAAATACCGCCCGTCAACTCAGGGAAGCCGGGAGTGTCCGAAGCACATGCTCGTCATGTACCAAGGCAAACTCGGTGACAAAGAGTAAGTCGTCTTGACAAAATCATAGCGACATGTCGTAGTAATATGACATCAAAATCCAACTAAAATCGGTGAAGCCTTCAACGCATCTATAGTAAAATATACATGTGACAAAGGTAATACCGAGGGAATCTAGTTCACATTTAGTGCACTAGAACCTGTAGAGACTGAACGCTCATGCAAGTGAGCAACTAGATAGCAAAAGTGCCGGCTGAAGCCGAAGAGACGCTGCTATAAGACGTTGGCCCCAATACTGGAGGCTAGACACTAGATGCTAGAGACTGGAGAATGCCAAAAAATCATTCATATTTCCAGCTTCTAGTTTCCAGTTTCTAGTCTCTAGAATCGGGTGAAGGTATAGTCCATGCACGGAGAAATTCGTGAACAACATGAACAAGGCACGGGTATCGGAAGTTGCTCGTGGATTCATTCAACATTGAACAGCTGAATCCTAAAGGTTCGACCTTTGGGAATTCTTCAAGGTCGAACCTTGGAATTCTGGATTCAAGCAGTCGGTTTCTGTATCTCGATCGAGTACAGAAAGGTAATGGCATTCAAACCTCAACTGATGCCAGACACGCGGGAAAGACCGCGAGGAATCTGGGGCTGCGGCCGGATTTGGATTCTGGATTTTTCCAGTCTCCAGCATCTAGCATCCAGTCTCCAGAATTGGACGGAACAAAAGAGTGTGTAATTCTAGAAAGCCAGAGGCTGGAATCTAGAGGCTAGAAAATGCGGACACAAGATACCACAAGAGTACTTCGATTTTCAAAGTCAGAGCACCGTCAAGAAAATCTGGTCGCGCCCGAGAGGGTGGTTTTGTGTGTGGTTAAGAAAGACCGAGTTGCAATTTTAGGACAAATTCGACGCTTGCAAGTTCATCTTCTGTAAGCCGGCCGATTTTTTCGCGGATGCGCTGCTTTGAAACTGTCGCGATTTGATCGGCCGCCGCCTTGTTTTTCTTTCCGCGGAGGATCACAACTGTTTCGCTCGGATATATTTTCGTGACATTGCTTGTAATTGGAACGACTTGCACACGTTCGAGATATTCGTTCGAATCATTGTTGCTCATAATCACCGCCGGCCGGGTTTTTGCAGATTCGGTGCCAATCGCGGGGCCGAAGGTAACCCACCACACCTCTCCGCGTTTCGGAAAATTACGCATCCGGGACATACGAGTCAGGAGTGACGCCCTCGCTCCATTCCAGAGCTTCTTTTTCTCGCGCCTGGTCTGCAGCCATTGCGGCATAGCCGGCTCGTAAATGTGTATTGCCTGTTAAGTGCGGCTTCGCTGCGTCGATGAGGAACCGCCCGATGTTGCCACGACCGACTTTCTTGAGAAGCGCTCGGTGCGTATCTGCATCGACAAGAATAGTAAGCTTTTTTGTCGCAGTTGCCATATACATACGATCATACATACAAGACTTATTTGGCGCAAGTGCCGGAAAGACCGCGGGGAATTTGGAGCTGCCTGGATTTGGAGTCTGGATTTTCCAGCCTCTAGCATCCAGTCCCCAGTCTCCAGAGTTGGACGGAACAAAAGAGTGTGTATGCGAGCAGCGTCGAGCTGCGAGCGTTTAGCGTATAGAAAAATCAAACACAAAACGCCCGAAAGGGTGGTTTTGTGTTTGTTACAAAACAAAACGACGGGTTCCTCACGTCCGTCGTTTTTAGATTTTCAAACCGGGTGGCTAGTCGGGATTATCTTCGGACGCCTACAATTGGCATTTCGACCTTCGTCGTGAACCGAGAGGCGAGTTTCGCCTTCCGCTCACGCTTACGGCTTACTTTTGCCATCTTGAAGAACGTTTCCTTTGACTTTCCTTTCTTGGCCACCTAGAGGCCCTCCGTCTGAAAAGCAGCATCTAGTGCTGCATCTCAACTAGTAGCACATGAGCCATGATTTTGCTACCATCGCACCACGCGCGTGTAGTTCAGTGGTAGAACGCGTTCCTGATAAGAACGAGGCCCTTGGTCCGATTCCAAGCACGCGCACTGATTAAATTTTGCCCCCTATACGCTATACCCTAAACGCTATACGCTATCCGTATGAACTACCACGTCATCGGCGGGAAGAAGCTTTCGGGTTCGGTACGGACGAATACCTCTAAGAATGCTGCGGTAGTATTGCTTGCCGCGTCGCTTTTAAATCGCGGGACGACGACTCTGAAACGGATGCCGAAGATAGAAGAGGTAAAGCGTCTCATCGAGGTTATGCGAAGTATCGGCGTCAAAATCGAATGGAACGACAAGGAGATGAAAATCACGCCTCCATCAAGGTTCGACCTTGATGGAATTGACCGCGCGGCGGCCCAAAAGACCCGCAGCATTGCGCTTTTCATTGCGCCGCTCGCACACCTCGTGAATTCCTTCGACCTTCCCGCCCCAGCAGGGTGTGATTTGGGGAAGCGAAGTTTGGGAGCACACATAGACGCTCTTGAAACTCTCGGTATCAGTATTTCGGGCGATGAAAAGAAGAATACTTATCACACAGAAGTTAAGGACGTCAAACCGGCAGAGATAATCATGTACGAAGCGTCGGACACGGGAACAGAAAACGTATTAATGGCAGCGGCAAAAATTCCCGGCACAACCACCATAAAATTCGCGAGTGCGAACTATATGGTTCAAGACCTCTGTTTCTTTCTTGAAAAGGCGGGTGTAAAGATAGAGGGGATCGGGACATCGACTCTTGTTGTGCACGGGGTAAAAGACATTGATGCATCTCTCGAGATGTCACCAGGCGAAGACCCGATAGAATCGATGTTTTTCATCTCTCTTGCGCTCACGACCAGTTCGGAACTCACGATCGAACGATGTGCGATAGATTTCCTAGAGCTTGAACTCTCTACGCTCGAACACATGGGAATGAAGCATATGCGCAGCAATAAGTATCTTGCGGAAAATGGAAGAACAGGGTTGGTAGACGTCACCATATACAAGTCTGACTTGTATGCACCGCCGGAGAAGATTGCGCCCAGACCCTATCCCGGCATCAACATCGACAATCTTCCATATTTCGTTTCGATCGCGACGCAGGCAAAAGGGGAGACGCTCATCCACGACTGGGTATACGAGATTCGCTCGTCATACTATTTGGAAATGTCCAAACTTGGTGCGGACATCACAAAACTCGACCAGCATCGCGTGCTGGTGAAAGGTCCTACACCTCTGCACGGAACAAACATCAAAGCGCCGCCTGCATTTCGCCCTGCATCCATACTTCTCATCGGCATGCTCGCGGCAGAAGGCGAGTCAACGCTCTATGATGTGTATCCGATAAATCGTGGGTACGAAAATTTACATGAACGGTTGAAAATGCTCGGGGCTCAAATAGAAGCTCTAGATTGAGATAAAAAAAGGGACCCCGCAGGGCCCCCCCGAGTCAAAGAGATTTGTTATCAGAGACTATTGAAAGCGGTGAGGTACGGTGGGCTTGTAGTCCCACCTTGCCAGTGCGAGCTTGTTAGCTCGCCTTGCGCGTCTCTTTTGGAGACGCATCTTTTTTTCCTTGCCGCTCTTTTTTGTGCCCTGATTCCCATGGTTCTTCACCATCGGATGTCTCCTTGACCGCCTGCGGGATTGCAAGCGTTTTTTAAAAATAGCAGGGAGAGAGAGTAATTACAAGTGTTTTTTAACACCAATCTTTCACGACCTTTATCTTTTTCTTTGGGCCTCAATCACTCGTGCGAGGTTTTTGTCGAACGTGATGACCTCGTGGAACTCTGAAAGCATGAGGAGCGATACATCAACGAAGGAAAGTTTTTTGCTTGTAGGAAGACGGAAGAGCTGGGCAGTCGCATGAAAGAATTCTGGTGACGAATAAAGAATCGTTACCTCTGCGCTATCCAGGATGTACGCAAGAAATTGCTCCGCAACGTCTTTTCCTGCCTTGGTAAGCAAAACCGTGCACGTCTCGAGAATGACGTATTCGGGAAAAACGACCTCCACGAACGAGGTCGATAGATCGATTGCCTTTACATGCTGACTATCTGCTTTGTCGTACAGCGCGACCCAGACATTTGAATCGATGACCATCATGCTCCATAGACAATCTCGTCAACTCGCTTGCTCAAGTCCTTCTCTCCGCTATTGAATCGAATACTCAAGAGATCTTTGAGCCTGTACTTTCCGGTTTTTCTCCCCGCGATAGGCTCAATTCGGAACACGGGTTTGGAATCGCGTACGACAGTGAACGTCTCTCCGCGTCCGGCCGCGTCAGCAACCTTTTTCAAGCTGCGCTGCAATTCTTTGATGCCGATAATAGTGCTCATGATGAGGATACTTTGGTATTCTTATAAGACACCTTTGTAGTATACTGCTTTGGCAAGCAGGTCAAGAGCATGATTTTCTGATATTCTGATGTACATGATTACTGCCGAAGGCGAATCCACGCTTTACGACGTATATCCCATAAACCGCGGGTACGAGAATCTGCATGAGCGCCTAACAAAACTTGGCGCAAATATCGAAGCGTTGGAGTAAGACCATGTTCCGACTCTGGTTATTAATTTGGTACTTCACTCGTCCTGACAGGCCAAGAGCACAGAACGCTCCTTCCTGGTACAAGGATGAAATAAGTCGTGGACATTTTTGGTTTTACCTCGCAGACGAGAAACATTTTCGGGAAGATTGGAAGTCCACGCTAAGAAGGTGGTATTACTTCGTCCAAAGAACTACACCCTCGGGAACGACAGTGCACGGTATGAAATTGGTTCAAGCTCAAAAGAGAGAAATAGACGATCTGATCGATAAAGCGATTTCTCATGGCTACCTTATTGTCTCAACGAAGGGCAATTTATACTCAACGCCATCAGAAATTATTTTGACAATAGATTGGAAGGGTCGAAATTTTTTAAAACCCTTTTCGTTCGTAAACGCTGCCCTTAAGGAATATGGCTATCTAGTTTCGTTTTTATCAGGTGCAGGGGGCGCGACGATTCTCTTTCTCTTCAGCAAGCTTCTTGTATGGCTAGGATAGATTTTAACCTCCCACCACTCGGACTGTCCTTGCAGCTGCTTTCGCTTTTGTGCGTGCATCTTTAATATTTTTTCCAATTGCCAGCACAACTCCCATGCGCCGGTGACCGGGGGACATGGGTTTTCCGAAAATGCGAATCCATGTGCCGGGAGTTTTCAGCGCTTTTACGACACCAACATAGACGGGGTTATCCGTTTTGATTTCCGCTAGAATCGGAACACTCGCGCCGGATCGGCATGATATTTCTCCGATAGGCAATCCAAGAATCGCTCGCACATGCAATTCCATCTCGCTCATATTTTGCGACACCATCGTCACCATCCCGGTGTCGTGGGGGCGAGGGGAGATTTCGGAGAACCATACTTTATCTCCTTTTATAAACATCTCGACTCCGAAAATTCCGCGACCTTTCTTTCCGCAAAGTTCGTTAACGACCTTTCTAGCGATGTCGTGTGCTTTTTTAAGCGCCGTTTTTGTCATCGCATGCGGTTGCCAGCTCTCGCGGTAGTCGCCGTCTATTTGAATGTGTCCAACGGGCGCGCAGAAACTAATTCCTGCTGCGTGGCGCACCGTGAGCATCGTTATTTCGTAATCAAAATTTATTTTTCCCTCAACGATGACTTTCCCTGTCTGCGCACGAGTGCCTTCCATTGCAAACTTCCAGCTCTTCGCCAAATCTTGCGGTTTTTTAGCCATGCTTTGGCCGTGTCCCGATGATGACATCGTGGGCTTTACAAAGCAGGGAAATCCAACCGCTTGTGCGCCCCTTTTAAGTTCTTCAAGCGATCCGGCAAATCGATAGGGGGAGGTTGGCAACTTGAGAGTCTCTGCCGCAAGTTTGCGAATACCCTGCCTGTCCATGGTGAGACGCGTCGCGCGTGCGGTCGGAATCACAGTCCACCCTTCTTTTTCGAGTTCTACCAGCGTCGGCGTTGCGATGGCCTCAATTTCGGGAACGATAAAATCTGGCTTTTCTTTTTCGATAACGGCGCGAAGCGCCGTACCATCGAGCATGTTTAGAGCATGGCTTCGGTGCGCCACCTGCATCGCAGGCGCATTTTCATATCGGTCGCACGCAATTACTTCAACACCGAGCCGCATGGCTTCGATAGCAACTTCCTTTCCAAGCTCACCGCTGCCGAGAAGGAGTATTTTGGTTGCAGACGGTTTGAGCGGCGTGCCAAATCGGACTTTTTTCATGCGGGAAGATTATTTATCAATTGATCTGAGATAATTGAGACTTTCTGTAAATTGTGCAAGTGATTCGTCACGAGCTCTCTTTTGTTCTTGGCCTTTTGGCGTTGATGTGTCAATTTTTGCGATTTCAGCAGTATTATATTTTACTAAGTTTTCAAAAAAAGCTCGCCGCAGACGTATATAGTCCGGTTTTATATTGGCAGGTACCTGCGCGATTTCCCACATCATCGCTTCTAAACATTTGTGTGGAGAATTCTGAAGTTCATGAGTTTCGTAAATTTCGTGGGAAAGAACATGTTCACGATATTTTTCTGGCACTTCTTCCGAGATAAATAACCTTTTTTTGGTATCACCGGGAAATTGGTGATATCCCATAAACCCTGGTAACGCGTCAGAGCCATCTTCTTTCTTTGGACCCTTATCTTTTTTTAGTATAGCGTAGGGAAGGGTAATCCCCCTGCAGTTGACCATACCAGTACCTATCATGCGGTCTTTGATATACGTTGGGAATTCATCTGAAGAATCCTGGTGTTCAATCATATGTAAACTTTAGCATAATTTGCAGAACAAGGTTGCAGCAGGACGATTGAAATGCGAAAGTGATGCGAATGAGTAAGCCAAAATTACTTGTTTTTGCATCAGGCACAAAAACCGGCGGG
>CAYJVW010000037.1:8233-10236 GCA_964373725.1 uncultured Candidatus Saccharibacteria bacterium
TACGACGCCGAACACTATTCTAGTGTTTTGCAAAAGACTGGAATGGGAAAACCGTGGGTTGCACTTGCGGGGTGGCTTAAATTCGTACACGGGCTTGATCCGCAAAAAACATTTAACATTCACCCCGCACTCCTCTCGTTCGAACACGGGCGATTTGGCGGTCCAGGAATGTACGGTATGCGTATTCACGAAGCAGTGGCGGAGGCACTCGAAAAGAGTGAAATAACGGAATCCGGCATATCCATGCATTTTATTACGGAAGAGTATGATCGTGGCCCGATATTTTTCGAATACCGTGTGCCGTTGCGAAAAGGGATGACTGCCGATGAGATCGCGAGAGCGGTGAAGAAAGTGGAACACGAATGGCAGCCGAAGATAACCAATCTGGTCGTGCACAAAAAGATCAGGTGGGACGGGGAGAACCCGACCAGCTTAGTTGTTCCCTCGGGGTATAAACACTTGCCTAAGGTTACTTGAATCTGTCTGCGATCATTTTAACGATATCTTCGGGGTCGTGGTCGGCTTTTTGAATATACATGGAAACGTTCGCTTCCATCGCGTCTGCAACAGGCTCTACGTTGATGGAATTTGTCAGCATCACGAAAAAAGTCTGCGGCGCGAGAGCGCGGATCTCCTTTACTAATTCGAGTCCTGAATGATGCGGGAGAAGCAGATCAAGCAGGGCGACATCAGGAGCACTCTTTTTAAGAGCGGCGAGCCCTTCTTCGTATGTTGCTGCGGTTTCTGCAATAGCTCCGATGTCCGAGAAAAGCTTTGCGAATGTCGTCGTTATCATCGGGTCGTCGTCAACGATGAGCACTTTTTTGCCTTGCATATTGGTATTATATACCAGTTGGCAGCGCAATAGTAAAGGTAGTGCCCTTCCCGAGCTCGGATTCGCACGCAATGGTTCCACCGTGGAAATCAACGATTTTCTTGACCATATAGAGGCCAAAACCCGAACCGACAGCGTGTGAATAGCGAGCGTTCGCGGCGCGATGAAATCCGCTGAAAATCTTCTTCAAATCTTCTTTCGGAATGCCCATTCCCTGATCGTGGATTTTGAAGATTTTCTTACTATTCCCATCCAAATACGAAATGAAAATTGTCGAGTTCGCAGGAGAATATTTGATCGCGTTCGAAAGCAGATTATCGAAGACAAGGAGAAGCCTCTTCCTGTCGCCTTTAATTGAAATGGAAGCACCTGGCTCGATCTGGTTTTCGAACTTGATCTGCTTCATCTGCGAGAGCGATTGCGCGTGCTCGATCGCTTCGAAAATCACTTGCGTCATGTTGAAGAGCGTAAAATCGCTCGAGCGCATAATGCCGTGGTCGGCAGATGTCGTGAGGAGGAACGTACTCGTGAGCTCGATAAGGGCGCAGACGCGCCGATAGAGGTCGTTCACGATGTCTCGAATGTTTGGTTCGAGCGATGTGTCTTTGCGCAGAGCCGCGAGACTCCAGCGAATCGCAGTGAGAGGCGAGCGCAACTCGTGCGAAGCGACGGCAACGAAATCGCTTTTCATATTCATGTACTCGCGTTTCTTTTTGTGCAGTACATACAGCAATCCAACAATGATAAGGAGTAATAAAACAACGACGATTGCGAGTCCCATGGTCAGATCCGGCATGCATTGATTATACGCGACCAATTTCACTTCGCGGTACTCCGTGTTAGTGAAATGGAAGTGCCCGTGTGGTGTGATATATTGGCTGCCGATTGCCGACCATTCCCCAAATACGTACAATGCTCTCTTGCCGCGGTGGTGAAATTGGCAAACACGCTAGCTTCAGAAGCTAGTTCTCGCAAGAGATTGGGAGTTCAAGTCTCCCTCGCGGCACCAGAGAAGAGACAACGCTACTCGAACTCATTTTAGCACCGACGCCGACTAACTCGCGCGCGCCGCGTGCGTGGTGGCTTTGTACCCGATCGTGCGCCCCGATTGCGCTGTGGCTCGTCCGGCCGCACCCCGTCTACAGGTGCCGATGCCTAACCCATCGGC
>CAYJVW010000038.1:0-8950 GCA_964373725.1 uncultured Candidatus Saccharibacteria bacterium
AAAACTTCCTGCGACAAAAAGTGTCGTGGCGAGAAGCATCATATTCACGACCGGCTCATGCGTAACAAACATGCCGTTTCGCATGGCAAGTACACGGCCATCAACTCCTCCGACAGATGAAAACATAGAGAACCAGTACCACGCATCGAGTACCGCAGAAATTAAGAGTGCGTAGAGGCACTCCCTCGCAAGCGCATACTGTTTCTGCCACAAAGACACAAGAAATACTGCTCCGACGATCGCAAGCGAGAGTGCGAAATTGAAAAAGTACCCAACCGAAAGCGCGATCAGGACACCGACGCCGACAAATGCATACCGCCTCCTCTCAATCATCGACCAGAGAAGATTGAGAACACCGAAAAGAAGGAGCCCGCCGACTATCGGGTTTACCAATCGCGTCCATACTGGAAACGGAGGAATTGCCGTCCCATTCATAATCCCGAGCATGGTGCGATAATCAACAAAATCATACCCCAGCACAACAACAAGACCCCCCGTAATTGCCGCAAGTGTCGCATCCCGAGTTTTCCCGAGAATCCGCCATAGCAGCGCATAGACGAGTAAAAAAAGCATTGCCGGAAATATAAACTTACTGGCAACAATTGTATTTGAAAGACCGAACAGATATGCGGGCGCGGCATAGACCCACTCGTTGACCGCAAAGACCGGTGCAGAAACATCTTTGTATTCAAAAAGGTAGGTAGAAGATGCGGAAAAATGTCCGTCCAGAACTTCATGTATACGAGCGCGATAATTATCTTCGTTGTCCAGCGGCAAAAACTGAACGCCTCGGTACTGACTCCCAAGTAAGAAAGGAGCAAGCATCACTGGCATAGCAGAAACACATCCGACAAAAACAGCTGCGATCAGCATCCATCGATGTCTTCCAAGAATGTGGCTCATACTCTGGCAATCATTTCAGCTTTTTGCAAAATGCTAGAATGAAAGAATAATGTACGGTTTATCGTTTTCTAACGACGCAATAGAGGACAGCGGCAAGCATGTGCGCGTTCGGCCAATAGTTAAACACGAGATCAAGCAATTTTACCGGAAAAAAGACGAACATCGCGAGATTCGTGATCAGTGAATTGAGCCCGGGAGATCCAAACGAAAAAATGACGCCCGTAAGATGGCATAGATACGCATCGAGCGCGGAAAAAGGGCCTGCACGAACTCCGATCTCAACTATCTCAAAATCGTCAAACAATTCTCGCGCCCCTTCGCGAGTCCACCGATAATAATCATTCGGAGACGAATGGAATGGATACATAAACGGAATCGTAATGTAGGCCATGCCACCCTTTTCGAGCAGACGATGCATTTCACGAACAGCCGCTACCGGATTACGCACATGCTCGAGAACCGTGTTTGAAATGATGCGGCTCACACTGCCATCAGGAAGCGGCACGGCACACACGTCGGCTAGAATAGAAACGCCTGGATATTTTTCTATATCCACGTTAGTCACCTCTTCTGAAATTATGCGCGGCCCGGAGCCAAGATTCAAGATCTTCCCAGCCGATGGATACCGCCGTAGAAATTTCTCTGCGCTCATCCCGCTATACAAGAGTGGTCCAAACACCGTTGCAATAAAAAAATAAAATGCTGGCCATCGTTTAAAATATTCTCGTACGTCGATCATAGTGGTTTTTTGCTATGGCTTTGCTGCAAGCACGAGTATCGAGACTCCAAATGGAAAACTAATAAAGGGGATGAAGCGCGATTCCAGGAAAAATATATGATAACAGATCTCGTTACCAAGCTTTCCCTCGATACTCTGTTCGCTTTTCATAGGTATATGCAGAAGGCGCACCGCGAGGCGAACAAGTGCGATAGCGGGAAAAAGGAACGTGTTGAAGTAGCCCGCATATTGGATGCACAGTCCCGCATCTCTAAGGCGCTGCACAATTTCCGCGCGCCGATACCGGCGAAAGTGATGGCTCACGACATCAGTAATACTCCAGAGAAACATAAACGCCGGTACTGCAAGAATGGCAAGGCAACCGCGTTTCAGGACGCGCGCAACTTCTGCACTACCTGCGGCATCGTCTTTAAGATGCTCAAGGACATCGAGCATAACGACAACATCAAACGATTCGTCCTCAAAAGGCAGATCAACTGCATCGGCTTCTTGGACATGTGTCAATCCGCGTCCGCGGCAGTATTCAATCGCGCGCGGTGAAATATCCACACCGGATACCTCGCCGAATTCCTCGAGCTCGCGCATGAGTGCGCCGGCGCCGCAGCCAATATCCAATATTCTAAGAGGCCTATTGCGCTCTTTCGCGTACGCACGAATTATTTTCTTGACAAGCTGCCTTCGTACGCGATACCACCAGTGACTCATCTCCTCTGCATAGAGAAAATCGTATGTCGAGTCCTTCATCATATGCGCGTTCCCTTGATGATCCATCCGGTTCCTTCCGGAGTCACTGTCACCTGAACATCTTTCATAGGAAGATTGTCGAGAAGAGCACGTGCTTCCTCTTTTGTCCAATAGTTTGCAATATCAGGAATGAGCTGATCAAAGACGATGCTGTGTATATGCCAAAAATCAAATCCCGAGAGAAGTTTGAGATACGGTGACGGCCCCCGTGCGATTTTGACAAAAAAATAGAGCGGTACCGAGAGAGAGAGCGAGAGCGCGTGCACAAAAGGAAGTGGGAGTTTCGAGGTAATGTTAATGCGAATTGGAGATACATATCGAACAATCCACTCATTTCCCTCGTACCCGTACACCCAAATCAAAAGTTCTCCACCGGGCTTTAGTGCGTCCACAAGCCTCGAGAGTGCTTTTTTTGGATCTGCCAAATGATGGATGACGCCAATTGAAAACACAACATCAAATTCATCTTTCCAATCGATATCATAAATGCTTTTGTAAAACACGCTCGCGTTCAGAAATTTTTGCAGTGTTTCTTTTGCACGAGCGACAGAGCGCTGATCGTAATCAAATGCCGTCGCTGATTCTGCACCCCACAAGAGCGGCCAGTAGCTGTTGCGGCCCATGCCGCACCCTGCATCGAGTACTTTTTTATTTCTCCAGAATTCACGCGAGTGCGGATGTGTCCAGTTTAGAAATTGAGTCTCGTACTCGGGCATCATTCGCGAGTATTTGTCCCATTCGTAGCCAAAACGCTCTTCGGATGACATTGCAAGATTCTACCCTACATTCGGCCTGTTGGCCTCAGTATTTCCTTGCTCGACGCTCGGTCACATATAGCGGTCGTACCACAATTGAAATACCAGTAGATTCCAAAGCTCTTTCCTATTGTCTCTCTTCCCTTGCATATGCGCATCCTTTAGAACACCAACATAACGCTCGTCGAAAAGGCCGTGCTTTTTTAATGCCTGCGGAGAAAGTAATTCCTCACAGAGAGGCTGCAAGGGTCCTGCAAGCCAGCGCGCCAAAGGCACGCCGAATCCCTTCTTTTTGCGATTAATGATGTGCGGAGGCAGTCTGTTCTGCATCAGACGCTTCAGTATGTATTTCGTCGTACCCCTTTGATATTTAAGAGAGTATGGCAAGGACAATGCAAAATCGACGACCGTGTGGTCAAGGAACGGCGCCCGTGTTTCGAGCGCATAGTGCATGCTCGCGCGATCAACTTTCACTAACACTTGGCCCATGAGATACATCCGAAGATACATGTACAACAGTTTGTTTTGCTCGCTCCCTTCGAAATTTTGGGCATACCCGTCAGGAATTTCAAACTCATTCATCTTTTCAACTATGGGAAGAAGAGCTGGTCCCGCTATTTTTCGACGCTGGTCTTTGTCGAATGTGCCGAGCCACTCGAGATGTCGATGCACCGGATCTTCCGTAGTGCTTCCGACGAATTTTTTGAGATTGTAGAAAAACGAGAAGTTTTTGTGAGACGCGGGAATTCTCTCGAGCACATGTGCTACAAAGCCTTTCAAGACTCCCGGAATCTTTCGATAGAGAGACGCATATTTCTCCGCTTGAAATGTCGGGTATCCTGCGAACAACTCATCGCCGCCATCGCCGCCAAGCGCAACAGTGACACTTCTCCTTGCAAACTGCGACAGGAGCATTGTCGGTATGACGGATGCGTCCGCGACCGGCTCGCTGAATACGTCCGGAATTTTTGATACGAGTTCCAGCGCATCCGAACTCGTTACTCGTTTTTCGTGGTGCTTAGTACCAAGATGCTTCGCAACTTCTCTTGCGAATTCGGACTCGTCGAACGATGGTTCATCAAACCGAACGGAAAAGGTATCGATAGAATGCGCCGCACGCGATGCATAATATGCAATCGTAGAACTATCCAATCCGCCGCTTAAGAAAACTCCAAGCGGTACATCCGCGACAAGCTGGCGCGAGACGCTTCGTTTCAGGAGTGAATCTAGTTTTTTCAGCGCTTCCGGTTCGTTAATACGCTCGGCTTCTTTTGGCGGTTGCCAAAACGCGCGTGTAAATACTTTTTCTTTCTCATACACAAGCATCGTCCCCGGCTCCAATTTGTGTACTCCCTCGATCATACACCTCGGTGTCGGAACGTAATCGAACAATAAGTACTCATTCAAAGCAGTAAGATCCAAATTTTTCGGTATGCCAGAGGAGAGTAAGCTTTTCAATTCTGACGCAAAGCGAAACGTGCCCGTACCAAGATGCCAGTAGAGCGGTTTCTCGCCCATCCTATCGCGAGCCAAAATTAATTTCTTTTTCCGAGTATCTACAAGCGCAAAGGCGAACATCCCTACGACATCGCGCAAAAAGTCCTCGCCATGCATGGCATACAGGTGAAGCAGAACTTCAGTATCGGAGTCGCTCATCAATTTCCTGCCGCTGTTCTTAACTATTCGCTGCAACTCTCGGTAATTGTATATTTCGCCATTCAGAGTTATACCGACGCTTTTATCTGGAAGCATCATGGGTTGATGCCCTCGCACGCTCGTGTCGATAATCGATAGGCGCGCATGCGCCAGGCCCACGTCTTCATTAATATACAAGCCGGAATCATCCGGACCTCGATGCTTTACGGCCGCGAGCATCCTGTCGAGCTCTTCTCTCGTGCCATTTCCCACGTACCCCGCAATGCCGCACATACCCGCACACTAATTTTGCGCTTCGCGAAGACTTGATAATAGACGAGTCATAAGATGTTTTCGTGCTTGCCCGCGCAGCTTGAGGCTCCTCTCGCGACGTATTGCATCATCTTCCGCACTGTAGGCTTCATAGTACACCAACTTAAACGGTCTGCGCGGCGCGGTAGAAAAAGATTCTCCGTTGTTATGCTCTTCAAGTCTTCGCCGGAGATTATTGGTACAACCGACGTAAAGATTTTTATCTTTTGTGCTACAGAGTGTGTAAACGCAGTACATACAATCGAGCGCAAATTTAGTGTGCGGGCATACCCTATTAGTTCAGCCCGATCTTCTCCTTGATTGCGTAGGGGCTTTTTTCCTTATTGGCGCGTGTCCGCATGATCATCTCTGCAATAATGCCCATTGTTATAAGTTGCACGCCCACCATCACTAAGAGTGCGGAGAGCAAGACGAGCGGAGTTTGAATGAGGGAAATGTGGTATGCAAAGCGAAGAAAAATCGCAAGAACAAGCGAAAAGAAACCGAGACACATTGAACCAATACCAATAAATCCAAAGAAATAAATCGGCTTTTGAGCGTACGAAATAAAGTATTTGACGACGATGAGATCGAGAAGCACCTTGCCTATGCGTGAAAAACCGTATTTTGAAACTCCGTGCGTGCGAGGACGGTGATTCACAACAATCTCTGCGACTTTCGCGCCTTGCCACGACGCGTATGCGGGTAAGAGGCGGTGCACTTCCCCGACAAAATCAATGTTCTTTAGTATATGAGCTCGATATGCTTTCAGAGTACAGCCGTAATCGTTTAAGTGCACTCCGGTGACACGCGCAATGAGTCCGTTCGCAAGGTGGGATAGAAACACGCGAGCGCGCGAATCGTGGCGGTCCTTCCGCCATCCCGATACGACGTCATAACCCTCATCCATCTTTTTTAAGAGCGCCGGAATATCATTGGGGTCGTTCTGTAAATCCGCATCAAGAAATACGATCGTCTCCCCCTTCGCCACTGCCGCCCCTGCACCCATTGCGGCAGTCTGGCCGTAATTCCTCGCAAACGATAAAACCTTCACACGTTCGTCGCTACTCGCTATTCGCTTGAGTGCTGCCAAGCTGTCGTCTATCGAACCATCATCAACGTAAATAACTTCCATGGACGGCGATTGGCCATAAAGCAACGCCATTTCCGCCTGCAATAGCGGGATATTTTCGGCCTCGTTATAGAGCGGCACAATGATCGAGAGCTTCGGCTTCTCCATGATCCTCGCATTATAGCCAAGAATCCGCTGATGTCTTGCTACAGGCGATTGCTACGTACAGTCAAGTCTGGTGTTACAATTTTACCATTCATCCTGAGGCTATATGACAGAAGATTTCGAATTAATGCGCGAACGACTTGCCGAGAACAACGATGTGTTGGGACCTCACAAATTTTTGCGCGATTTCAGAGCGGAAGCGGCACGCGCAAAAGAGCACGTCATAGCACAGGCCATGGGTATTGATCCCGACGAGGTGGGTGAAGAGATATACAAGATATTCGATGGAGTTTCCAAAAATGTTCACAAAGAATTATACATCGACTCGTGGTCCCAAATGGTGCACGGTGACAGAATTCATGCATGGGATGAAACACTGTTCCCCGAACAAGCGAGAGAGATGAAGAAAAGGCAGGATGATTTCTTTGAACGCTTTCGCGCATTAGGAGTAGATGTTCACTTCACCAATCCACCCAAAAATAAAATTGTGAAGTTCTTTCCGTTTGTCGGCCGCAACCATATTAAAGGCGTAAATATTGATGGAAAGATATTTTATTCCGGCACTTTTAACTTTACCGATTCGCATATCGAGCGAGGCGATTTCATGGTCAAATCGACTGGCCCCGTCGCAAAGAAATTGAGTGATGCGTTCGCAAAACTCCATGCAGGCCAAATAGAGAAAGACTCACAAATTCCTCTCGATGAATATTCAGATCTTCTTATCGATTCAGGAAAGCCCGGAGAATCCATCATTCTGAATAGGGCGGCAAATCTTGTCAGTCATGCAGAAGAAAGCGTAGAGAATGCGTCCGTATTTCTTCCTGATGGTCCGCTCAGCAAGGCATTTGCGGCGGCACAGAAAAGAGGCGTGCGCACACAAGTGGTTACCTCAGGAGTGCCCCACAAAAATTGGGGGCTTAATGTAGATTCCGTCATGCATCTCGTAAACATCGTAAACAGGGCGCGCAACTTCCTCTCACGAAACAAGGTCGAAGTGCTGGAAACTCCTTTCCGCGGTGTGCATGCAAAGCTGTTGATAGTCGACGGCAAACATGCCTACTTCGGGAGTCATAATCTCGCGGAAAGCGGAGTAAAAGCGGGCACGAAGGAGTGGGGCATATTTACATCCGATCCGAAGCTGGTAAAACAACTTCGCATTCAGTACATGAATTTGAAGGGGGAAACAGATCCGAAGCTTGAACAAGTGCTATAACTATCTCTGTGCAACATTGGCGACCGATCTATATTGCATTTGGAATATTCCTGATCGCACTCATCGTGCGGCTGTTTTTTCTCCCGCCATCGTTCACTGATGCGCAATTTGACCCAGGGAGTGTCGCATTTGATGGGTATTACGAAATAGCGAACAACTTGCTCGATGGAAACGGTTTTAGCCGATCTATCCAACCACCGTATGTGCCAGATTCCGTCAGAATGCCGCTCTATCCTCTTATCATCGCCGCTATCGTAACAATATTCGGCAGTTACAAGGCGCTATTTATAATCCAGACAATCTTAGGAAGCATAAGCGCGGTCTTGGCATGGTTGATAGCGAGACGGTTTGTGGGAGCGGGCATAAGCCTCTTTGTCGGTCTCGCGACAGCGCTGGAGCCGTATACCGCATACTTTACAGGCACAATTCTTACCGAAACTATATTTACAACTATTTTTCTGGGAGCGGTTTGCGTTTTCCTGAAATACCTCTCGGATAGAAACCTTATCATGCTCGCATGCACAACATTTCTTCTTGGTATCGCTACGCTCATTCGCCCCACAACTCAATATGTGCCGCTCATTGTGCTGGCCATTGCCCTGTGGAATAGCTCATTCGATTTTCGGCGATTCTTTTTTGTCGAGGCGCCGATCGTGCTCGGTATTTTTCTGCTCGTGCTTTCTCCATGGATCATCAGAAATTATAAGACGTTTGGCTCGATCGGTCTCGTCGTACAGCCCGTGAGCACGCTCTTTGTCTTTCTCGTTCCTTCCACCATCGCACTCGAGAAAGGAATTTCTTACGAAGAAGCGGCTACGCAATTTCTGGATCAAGAGCGATTGGGAAGCATCGAAGAAATCAACCTCGGCAACGCGCACGAATATAAGCCGCGAGCGCTTGCGGAATTAAAGAAACATCCGGTCGGCCTTGTGAAATCAATATTTGTAACCGGCATCACATTTTTGACGCACGATGGATATGCCTCGATGCTTTCGAATCGCGGCTATTCTATCTCCTTCGCTCACCCGCCGCTCTCTGAACTTATTCGGCATCCTGGGGACGCACTCCGGTTTTTTGCAGATCTTATGCGCGGTCCCGAAGCGCTCGTCGTACTTGGAAGAATCTTCTGGATACTTACTACCATACTCGCCGTCACAGGTGCCTTCGTTTTTTGGATGAAAAAAGGCTTGACGCCTCAATTGCTTTTGATCGTGGGACTGATCGCATATTTCGCGGCAACGACAATACTTATCGGCCTCGCAGTCAACGCGCGGTTTCGCGTGCCTGTCAATCCATTTATTTTTATGTTTGCAGGCTACGCGTTTGGATGGATTCTTTCACTACTCCCTCGAGGACATGTTCAAGAACCCTGAACGTGTGCGCTTGCCTCTCCACAAAGGGTTACCCTTATA
>CAYJVW010000039.1:0-2547 GCA_964373725.1 uncultured Candidatus Saccharibacteria bacterium
TACTACGCACAAGGCTACTATCAAGGCTACTACTATGCGCAGGCCTACTACTACGCCCAGGGGTACTATCAGGGTTCGTATCAAACTGTTTTTACTAAAAATGCCGTGGCGGCAGTGAATTTTACGGTGGTTGGCGCCATCTCAAAAGGTTCCGGTTCTTTCGTCATTGACCACCCGCTCGACCCTAAAAACAAACTCCTGTACCACTCATTCCTTGAATCGCCCGATGCGAAGAATCTCTATGACGGCGTCATAACTCTGGATAGGAATGGCGAGGCGACCGTTCTGCTTTCTGACTATTTCCTCGCGCTCAATAAAGACTTCCGATACCAGTTGAAGCCGATCGGCGCCCCGATGCCGGATCTCTACGTCAAAGAGACTATCGGGAGCGCGAACAAATTCACAATCGGCGGCGGCGCGCACGGAGGCACGGTGTCATGGCAGGTAACGGGCATCCGCCAGGACCCCTACATTCTTGCCAATCCCATCGTCGTCGAAGTCAGAAAAAGCTCGACTACTCCGGTTGCCGCCGGGGAGCTGCTGTATCCCGAGCTGTATCCGAGCCTTATCGAATCCTTCGGGGAAAACGTTTTGAGAATATGGAGTATACTCAAAGCGTTCGTACTATAGGACGGCGCGCGGCGCTTCTCGCGCTTGCCGCTTTCGCCATCGCCCTCATCATAATCGCGGCACAAGGACGCGAGACGCCAGCAGGCGCTGAAGGATATAGCCGGTTCCTCGCCGAATACGCGGACAAGCCATTCGCGGAGCAACATGTCGCCGCGCACCGGATGGGGAACTCGCTCTATGATGCGTACGGCATTAACGGCGTCGGGTTCTGCGACTCCTCGTTCGCGTTCGGCTGCTATCATGGTTTTTTCGGCGCAGCGGTTGCGAAAAGCGGAGCAGGCATTATTGCAAAGCTCGCCGATGGCTGTCGAGAACGATATGGGAATGCGGAAACCGGGTGCACGCACGGCATCGGGCATGGGCTGGTCGAACATCTTGGAGCAAACAAGCTCGTGGAGGCGCTCGAGTATTGCTCTATGTCCGGACAGCGCGATGAGCTTTTCGGATGCACCGGCGGCGTCTTTATGGAATACAATAGTATGATAATTTTTGAGGGCGATACAGTGATTGTGCGCGAGCGAAAGCCGGAGAAAGGAAATCTTCTCGCGCCATGCGACGCCGCGGTACCCTTGCGGTTCCGGAATTCGTGCTATTTTGAGATTCCTCTGTGGTGGAAGAGCGTCCTTACGGGCGATTTCAAAGCGGTAGGTAATTTGTGCGCGGAGGCCGCACGCGAATCCGAGCGCGTCTCGTGCTGGAAAGGGTGGGGAACTGTCGTTGCGGAAAACGCGGAGTATTCTCCCGAAAAAGCGGGCGATCTGTGTGATCTCATCCGCGCTGAACGCGGCAGAGCGTACTGCCGACTCGGCGTGGCGATGCGGTTTTTCGGCACGGAGACGCTCAATGGCGAAGGGGAGCGTGTTTGCCAGGATATCTCGGCAGACCTGAAAAAGGAGTGCATGTCTCTCGTCCCTAGTACCAGCGCTCGTGAATCATGAATCATAAGGCGCTCTATATCGGGGTCGTTCTTTTCGAGATAGCGCTGATCGTCGCGCTTGCGGCATACATCGTCCGCGGACGTACCTATGCCGTTTCCATCACGCCTTTTTCCCAACGTGACGTGACGCGCGCGACGTCAAGTCGGCTTTTGTATTATTACGATCTTGCGGGAGAACAGAAGACGGCGGTACCTGACTGGTTGCCGTACGAGGTTACATACGTCCGCAACAACGACCAGCTTAATGATAGATTCGATTATGCCGTGGAAAAGCCGCCCGGGACATATCGCATCATCACGCTGGGAGACTCGTGGAGCTTTGGCATGCACGTGAGCACCAAGGACAATTACTCGGAATTGCTCGAAGATCAACTTAACGCGGGACTTGCGGACGGTTCTCTCATCTGCAGCGGAATCTCAAAATTTGAAGTTCTGAATTTCGGCGTCGGGGGATACGACATTGAATATATGGTGGAGCGTCTGCGCCTCAAGGGCATGAAGTACAGTCCCGATCTCATCATTCCGATAATAAAAGTCGATGATTTCGTACTGGTGAACGAGATGTTCCAAAAAAAGCTCCGCGCGCTGTATGCAGCGTATGGCGATTTGCAGGCGCGCGTCGTCGACGGCGCCAGGAAAAATCCGCGGCAGGAACTCTCGCTGGAGGTCGAGAAAGAACTATTGAATTCGTATCGCGCAGAAGATCTCGACGCGTACGAAGCCGCGGCGCTCGCGTCTCTGCCGACTTTTTATCGAGGGGCCGCGCTTTTCTTCGTGTATGGGCAATTGAGCGAAAACCAGCGTGAGATACTGCGATCTTTCGCGAGAAAAAACGGGCGGACGCGTATCTATGACGAGACGTTACCGTTGAGCTCGGAGGAAAAAGTTCCGTATGACGAGCATCCCGGGGTGCAAGGCCACGCGCGATTTGCGGACGAGCTGTACCGTTTTCTTGTCGAGGAAAAAATTATACCGTGCCG
>CAYJVW010000039.1:2647-8832 GCA_964373725.1 uncultured Candidatus Saccharibacteria bacterium
GGAACGGCAAACGTCATGAACGCGTATGCACTGACATCGTGGGAGAGCTCAAAAAAAGAGCCGGCTGATTCTTCGCACACGGCGCCGGCAAACGGATGGAAGTCCTCGCGCCCCTTCAGGGCGTTCATCCTGCTTTTCATGTTTTCGCGACGAGGGTCAGCCAGAATCGAGCGATTGCCAAGCGCTCGCGGGCCGTACTCCATTTTTCCCTGAAACCAGCCGACGATGTTGCCTTGACAGAGAAGTTTCGAGACGAGCTCCGCAAGCTCTTCGTCGGATAGGCACGTCCTGAAATCAAGGCCGCATTTCCGGATCTCGCCCCGAATAATCTCATCGGAGTACTCTGATCCGAGCGAGAGCGATTGTAACGGCTGTCTTTTTACATGTTTGAATAAGGAATGATACACATAGAGCGCTGCGCCGGAAGCTGCGCCGTCGTCTCCCGCAGGACCCGCTATATACGCCTCTGTGAATCGCGTGCGAGAGCCGATTTTTCCGTTAGCGGTCGCGTTTAGCGCGACACCGCCTCCAATGCATACATTCGTGGCACCGGTCAGTCCATGCAGATATTCAAGCATGCAAAAGTAGATATGTTCCGTCAACGCTTGAATACTTGCTGCAATATCGCGCTCGCGTTTCGTGAGCGCTGTATTCGCTTTCCGTGGCGGGCCGAGCAACAATTCGAGCTTCGGACTCCACATGCGCGCCTGTTCTCGAAACGAAAAGTATTCGAGATTCAAGCGAAAGCTCCCGTCACCATGTATGCGGACGAGTCGTGAAAGCCTGTCGAGATATGCGGGCTCGCCATGGCCGGCAAGCCCCATCACCTTATATTCGTCGTCATTAACCCGAAATCCCAAAAATGCCGTGATGGTCGAATAGAGAAGTCCGAGCGAATGCGGAAAGTCGATTGACCCGAGCTCGATGATGCCTGTCTCATCCGCTCTCCAGAGCGCCGTCGTTGCGTATTCTCCGACGCCATCCACGGTGAGGATGGCCGCGCGCGCAAACGGCGATGAATAAAATGAAAAGGCGGCGTGCGAGAGGTGATGAGGAACGTAATATATCTTTCCACGAAAGCCGAGGTCGCGTATTGCGCGCTCGACATCTATTTTCTTCGAAAGCCATTCGGGAATTCCGGAAACGAACGGTTTCAGAGAATACGGGTACGTTTTTGCGAATGTTTCGAGAATACGTTCGAATTTTCGCAGTGGTTTTTCATAATAGGCAATCGCTTCCAGCTCTGCGACGGATATTCCCGCAGATGAAAGACAGAATGCAATAGCCTTCAATGGAAAGTCGTTGTCATGCTTGACTCTCGAAAATCGCTCTTCCGCGGCTGCGGCAACTAGGAAGTCGTCCCGCACTATGGCCGCAGCGCTGTCGTGATAGAAGGCGGAAATGCCAAGAATGTGCATGAGCGATATTAGTACGCCGAGGCACACGACTCTGCGTCGGGAATTTTCTCAGGCTGTTTCCACCCTGGGGTCGGGGCGCGGATAGTATATAGAAGAAGTATCACGCGGGCGAAGCCGAACAAGATGATGTATATCATCGCGAGGATGGCGGCAATAAGCGCTTGATTGACGGCGTTACCGGCGCGTGTCAGAAGGGTTACGAGCTGCATAGCGCTAGATAAGCGGATAAAGGAAAATAGGAACCGGAGCGATACCGGCGCTCACGATAAGAAGCGCGACTATAACAAGCGCCAAAAGTATCGGCAGGAGCCACAGTTTCCTTGACGCACATGCAAGCGTGACGAGCTGCCTTATGACACCGAACATGGTTCCAGAATATCACGCGCGAAGTATACTTGTGTTGCCGAAAGGCCTCTGTCGTATGGAACGTCCCGATACATGGTACCGGATCCGGGTCGCGGCTATTCCTGTTTTTGTGGCAGCGTACATCGCGATTGCGGGCATGCCAGCGCTCTTGCGCGCGGGCTCCGGTGAAGAAAAGTATCTTTTTTATCACTGGTTTGTATTTACGGACGTGCCGTCCCGAGAGCAGACTACGTATGAAGCATTCGTAACGCGCGCGGAAGGAAAGCCGCTGGAGCCGGCAGTTCGCATGGAATCTGCGGACGTTCTTTTCTTCGACGAGCTCCGGAACAAGCCCGAATACAACCGAAGAATCCGAATGTTGGGAGCTCAACTTGCGGATGGCTCTCCGGAAGCGAATCGCGCGCGCGAGACGCTGGAGGCGTACATCATCGCAAGGCCGCTTACGTATGAAATACGGGAGATTCGCTACAATCCGATAGACCGCTTGTTAACCGGCGCAATCATATCGGAGAAAACCATCACATCATTTACCGTCAATTAAGCATATGCGCTTCAAGGAATTTCTCGCAAAAGTAAATTGCATAACGATAGATTACCCCCGCGCCATCGAAGCGTATGCAAAAGATGATAGGGCGCTCACCAAGGCATTGCATATTGTTCCGTACCTGTATTTTTTTCTCCTCTATCAGGCATTTTCAGTCTTTGCCGCGTGGCAAAAGAAACCGCTTTTTTCTGCAGAGCAATTCAATCCGCGCTGGACGGTCGAATGGCTCTCGCTATTTTCGTTTGAGCATGCAGTACTTCTCGTAACCGGGCTTTTCCTTGTGGGGATGCTCGGCGCGTCGTTCTTTTTCTCGCGACGGAGCGCGCGCATCGTTGCATTCCTCTCCCTCTTTATATTTCACGGGTTCATGAGCTCGTTTGGCGGCCCCGATCACAACTGGCTCGTATGGATCTATCCCTTGTTGTTTCTCATTTTTCTTCCCGATCTATGGAGGAAAAAAGAAACCACGCTTCTGGAGAGAAAGAAATTCCTCATCGGTTTTTTGGGTGTGCAAATCTATATCGGCGTTATCTACACTCTCGCGGGACTCGGCAAAGTTGTCCGCGGGCTCGAACAGATGATCGCGGGTCAGGCGAACTTTCTTTCGCCTGACGCACTGGCGCTTCACGTTGCCAATTGGCTCCCGACGATCGGCTCGGAGAGCGTATTTGGGACTTTTATAGTTGAGTATCCGATTGTCGGCTGGCCGCTCTTTTGGGGAATGCTGTACTTCCAGCTTTTTACCCTGTGGGCGATCTTCAAGCCAAACCTCCATCGCGTCTGGGGCGCGTGTCTCGTGCTTTTTTACATTCTTAATTTTCTCATCATGAACATTCTCTATATTGATACGTTCTTTCTTATCGCCGCGCTCCTTCTTAACTCTCCGTTCGAGAAACCTGGGACGACATGGAAAGAACGCCTTCGCGACATGCCGATCGTCGGATGGATATTTGTATGGTATGAACTCAAGCGCGAAAAGAACGCGCGAGCATGCGTATAATTGTCCCGAGGATGGGAACGGCGAGCACAATTTCGCGAACGCGCGCTCTGTCAGGCGCAAATGGCGAGGAGACGAGAAACAGTAAGAGGAGCGCCGAGGGGGCAACAAACACGGCCCGCATGGTAAGAAAGGTTCCTATATGAAAGAGGACAAGCCCTACGCCCCAGATGCGATGTAGTTGCGGACGAAATGCCGCCACAATCGCGAATGTCTGGATTTCAAGCATGAGAAGAAAGGGAATCCACGCGAGCATAGGATTGTTAATAATGAGCGATGCGAGTGGGACTGTTTCCCCCATCAGATTCAGCTGCGTTGAAGCAAACAAAGCGCCTGCATCGGGGAAGAATGCATTCGACTGGCCTTCTGCAAATTGGATGACGCCGTAGATTACTTTCCCGATTCCCGCCATTGAGTAGGTCAGAAGGAGATACGCTTGCGCTGTCCAGAAAACGAGAGAGAACATGCGGCGCGTGTCACGGGATGGCTCAGTGCGTATGGTGGGTAGAAATATGAGAATAAGCGCGATCCAGAGCCAGTGGTCCCACTGATGATTTGGTCCCCCGAAAGAAGCGCTGTAGGCGTGATACTGCAGGATGCCGAGAAAAGCGAGAGTGCGCGCGGTGCGGGAAAAAGGAAACAATGACGCTACGAGCGCTGAAAACATCAGTCCCAGAAATACGGCGGTAACGACGATGTCGAAGTTAACATACGCCGCCCAGAAAAGCGGAAGGCGCGCGGAGAATCCGCCGCCCCCCTGCGCGATGACGTAATTCAGTCCCTCGAGATGCGTAAACGCGGAGAAAAAGAGGATGTAGTAAAAAAAAGGCAACACGCTTTTCGCCTTCTCAAAATCAGCGCCGCCTTCAATGAAGGCGAGCGCTGATGTCGCGCGATTGTATATATTTCTGATAAAAAAGTCTCTCATGGTTTTCCTGTTGTAAACGTGCCAAGAATAGTGCTCGTTGCGACGGACTTACTTTTGAAATATTCAATAGGATCGTACCCGATCTCGCGCACCTCGTACGTGACGGGGATGATAAAGCGCGATGCAAGCTGCTCTCGGAATCGCTCGATTTCTATTTGGTTTTCCTGCCGAAGCGCGCGACCCAGCGCTTGCGCGAGCGCGAGCGCGAGCATGTCCCGCTTCGCGGGGTCTGGTCGCATAAAGGCCTCCGCGTTCTGGAAGAGCAATTGAGGCGGATCGAGCTCTTTTCCATCGACCGCTATGATGCGGATGTCGAATGAGCTCTGCGAGCGCTGTGGCACCGTGACGAAGAGAAACCATGAGAAGAACGGATAGACGTCTTCAGCTTCACGCGCGGCGAGGTGCGCCGTAAATCCGATGCCCGCGTATAGGCATAGGAATATAATTGCAATCGCTTGCGCGCGAGCGAAGGTCATATCAATCGAATGTGGGATCGTCGTAGGGCGATTTTATTTTTCCTTCAGGGTCGAGACACAAAAGCCGGAACTCCTCGGGCGCATCGCCGCAGATCTGCTTCACTTTGTCCAGAGAATAATTCATGCGCATCTGCCGGAATCCTTCTCTCCAGCAGAGTATCCGCTCATCACTCGTTTTCCATGCTCCGGAGGAACAGAATGCGATGACTTTTTTATACTGTTTTTCCGGTTCGCCATGAGTAAAGAAGCCCAGCAGTGTGCCGCCCCAGCAAATTTCGCGCAAATTTCCGGTGAAGCTTTCGCGGCACCCATTGATGTAATTCGAATAATCATCTTTCTGAATGTGATACGCCACCATGACGGACGGAACGACCCACGTGACCAGCCGCTTCAGCTTGTCGTCGGGTATCGAGTTGATGATGGCTGGCAGATTGCGAACATCCCACTCAAGAAGCGAATCAAGTTTCGGCGCGAATTCTCCGTAGCAGGCTTTTTGGTAGCGATAGGGTTGATCTTTGCAGTATTTGAACACATCGTTCTTGTCTATCGAGAGACCGAATTCTTTTTTTTCCGCAAAACCCGCGGGTACCGTATAGACGCCGGTAAGACAGAGATTCAGATTCCGAAAGTCATTACCGAAGAGAAATTCACACATCTTGATTCCAGGTGCGATCATCGCGCTGAAGTTTCCTATTGCCTTCGTCGGCGGCGGATCCTCGGTAAAGCCGTGCCCGATGCCGTGATAGCAGTTCCACAGTCCCATCTCTCCCAATTTTTCTTCCACTTTTTTGCAAAAAGACAGCGCATATGCCGGAGAGGGATTCTCGCGAAGAAGCGATTCGAGAAATCCGTGATAGAAGCCGTATGCGCAGTAACTGGTGGCATGGGAAATCGGGAAGTCTTTGCCCTCTTTGAATAATTCGTACGCGGCCTCTCCAATCTGATGCGCTGTCCAATGGCAGCTGCGAGGAAGAGAGCCTTTTTCATAGGCGTTCTGAAAGAGCGCATAGGCGGCATCAATTCCTTCTGCCTTGACCGTTGCGCGGACGAGCTCGTCAAAACATACACCGTTGCATATTTCGCCTGCTAACGCCGGATCCGCGCGCGATGAACGGCCGCGAACGATGACTTCGCCGCGGGAGGTTACGCTCATGTGGTCGTGATAGCGAAACCCGCCGTCTTCGTTAAAAACATATGACCATGATTCCCCCGGCGCTATGCCTTTTTTCGCGTCGAAACCGCTGACGTTCTCGTGCGTTGGATGCGGATCGCTCGCAGGCCAGAGAGCAATCGTCCCAGTATTTTTAAAGATGACCGTGTCGCCTTTGCGAATCGTTATCTCACGAGGCTCAAATCCCCGCTCGCTCATCTCGATCGTGTACGTACGGGGAGACGCGGCAAATAGGTCACTCATCGGCAAAACCAGCGGCTTTTCGAGATAGAATATCGCAGCCGC
>CAYJVW010000040.1:0-8590 GCA_964373725.1 uncultured Candidatus Saccharibacteria bacterium
AGAATAAACGGCATAAAGAGCATTTG
Organism: uncultured Candidatus Saccharibacteria bacterium; assembly: GCA_964373725.1. Classification (GTDB taxonomy): domain Bacteria; phylum Patescibacteriota; class Minisyncoccia; order Phycocordibacterales; family UBA2100; genus UBA10103. The sequence goes on from CAYJVW010000040.1 coordinate 27, forward strand.
GTATACCTGTCGCAACAAACATCGTGTACGAGCTCCGGGTGGGCCCAAAACCTAGGGAAACCAGCGTAAAAGCTGTCGGCTTTGGGCCCGCCCTGACCTCCTACACAAATGTTATATTTGCTATCAGACAAAGATCGAGACTTTAACCGATGTATCGGCGCGAATCGTACGCACACTGTCCAATAAAGTCAACGCTTTTTTTGTTTTTTTGTACTACAACAACAAAAGGACAGATTGTAAACCTAATTCGTGTTCAAGAATCTTGAACGTGTGCGCTTGCCTCACACAAAGGGTTACCCTTATAAGGGTAACCCTTTGTGGTACCTAGCGTCCGCGGTTAAACAGTCTGCCAATATAATCCCACGCTTTCTTAAGTCCGCTTGATTGAACTGAATCTCCTCTGGATGCGCTGGATGTCGCTTTCGTCTCGACGCTCTTCTTTGCGCTGTCTTTCTCTTTTTCCTCCGCTTTTTTTGCTGGAAGAGGTGCGGAGACCGGATACCGTGTTGGTATTCCGCCGAGAGCAACGCTGTTTTTTGTCTCTTCGATTTTCTTCAGATCTTCTGCAGATAGGGGAAACGTTGACTTATTCTCGCACCGAATTTCATTCACTTTCTTGCGGGTCGTTAGATACACGTATCCTGTGGACTGTTTTATCCCCCATGGCTTCAGAATTTCATCTGCGTACTTTGTTTGGAATGCATGCACCGCTTGTAGCGTAGCCGAGTCAAACTCGCCACTTTCCAGAACCATTGCCCCTTCAAAATCCTTGAGTACTTTTTGCAGACGCATGACCTGTTCTGCATCGTTCTTTGCCCCGAATTTCACGAACGCAGTCAAATATGAGTCGCACGCCGCTGCCACAGTTGTCGTCGACGTACCGAGTATTTCCGGAACAGCTACAGGCGTCGAGGGTGCGCTGCTTCCCCCGCTCCCGCTTCCGCCGGCACCTCCTCCCGAACCGCCTGACGATTCGTCGTTATCCGCTGGCCCGCCGCAACCAGGATCAGCCATATCAATTAAACTATCGCCGTCATTGTCGATACTGTCTTCACACGCAGCTGCCGGTCCTCCGCCGCCTCCGCCTCCGCCACCTCCTCCGCCTCCCGTAGGATCGATCTCATCAGTGTCGTTTGCGTCAATACAACCAGGATCTGCCGCGTCAACTTTTCCATCTCCGTCGTTATCAATACCGTCGGAGCACGCGGGTGTTGGAACTCCGCCTCCTCCGCCCCCGCCCGATCCAGCTTCTGAAGTATCAGAGATGCTGTCGCAACCGGGATCTCCCACGATTGGAATAAAATCTATTAATCCATCTCCATCGTTATCAATGCCGTCTGAACATTCCGTTACTGACGGAACTGGTGGGCCACTACCGCCGCCGCCTTCCTCGCTGGTGTCGAAGATGCTTTCGCATCCCGGATCACCGAAAATCGGCACGAAATCTACCAATCCGTCGCCGTCGTTATCAATGCCGTCGGAGCATGCGCTTGGAAGCGGACCAGTCGGAATGTCTCCCGGATCCGCGTGAGCAAGTCGCTCCGTACCAATAAAAAAAACTAGTGTTAAAAATAGGGTGAATGACACCACACTAAAGATTCTCGTCGCACGCATACACGTCATATAATTTTATTCAAAATTACTAATTTATAAATCGCGAGAAGGTGCAACTGTCCGTAAGAGTATCCCTGTGCGAATGTCTGTCAACACTTCATGGACATTTTACACGTATGCGACACGACTTAATGGAGTGTCAAATCGTAGACCGTCGCTCTGTCCTTTATAAAGAAAGGGTGAGCTGCAACGTCCGTTACAGCAGGCCGACAATTGTTTGACTTGTTCTATGACAAATCTGACGGACATTCTATCGGACAGTTGTCCTATAGACCAAAACCAGGCTTCGAACTTCCCATATTGAGACAAGCTTTCACCCATCGTACCGGCCCTATCATCTATAGCTGGTGTTCGTCTCTACTGTCCTGTATCGCGCTCTAACCACAAGCGCTCGCGTCACATTCCAGATGCGGATTGCAAACTGACGACGCATATTACTATAGCAAGTATCCACCTCATGGAGTACACTCATCGGGATCATGGAATTCACTTCTTTTGTTGCGGCTCTCATTGCGTCACTTCTTGTGATGCTCGTTTCTCTTGCAGGTGTTGTCTTTTCTGTTGGCACGCTCGGACGTTGGATGCATAGGTACATTACATATCTCGCAACCTTTTCCGGCGGCGTTTTTTTACTGGTCGCGTATCATTTGGCTTCGGAAGCCGTTCACGAAGGAGGCTGGATACTAGCTGTCACTTCCGTTCTCTTAGGCGCCAGCCTCATGGAAGCTGTCCATTTTTTGATTCCCACAAAACATCACCACCATGACATACGTCACGATCATTCGCATACAGCTATAGAAGGCAGGAGTGTGCTTTTCAGCGACGGCCTTCACAATATCGGTGATGGCATCTTCCTTGTGGGTGCGTTTGCCGCAGATTGGTATATTGGTATTGCTGCATCAGTCGGTGTTGTACTGCACGAGACCGTACAGGAGATATCCGAATACTTCGTGTTGCGTGAAGCCGGCTATAGCAATGTAGGTGCGCTCAAGAGAAACTTTGCCGTCTCATCAACTATACTCATCGGCTTTATTCTCGCCGCGACACTCTCTTCCGTAGAATGGGTACTTGCTCTACTCTCAGGGATCGCAGCAGGCGGTTTTCTTTCGGTGATTCTGCACGACCTTTTGCCTCACGCGATCGCCTCGGTACGAGCGCATGGCGGCGCGTATGTGCATGCCACTGCATTGATCGTCGGCTCCTCACTGATGTTTGGCATTCAAACAATTCTGCCTGACGAGCAGATGGATTCCTCCCGCATGTCACAGCAGGCTACAGGGGAGATCGAAGAAAGAACTGAGCCGACAATTCGGCCGTCTGCACCGACAAAGCCTCTTCCAAAAGTCTCTCCGTCAGTTAGCGCACCTGAAACGGAATCCCCGGTATCCCAACCGGCTACAGCGAGCGATACAAAAAGCACCGCTGTAGGTAGTGTACCTGTGAACGAATCTCCAACATCCCAACTTGCGACGACGAGTACGGCGGAATCCATTGACCCCGGAAGCGTCCGCGGCGTACGATAAACTATGATCGAATTTATTCTCTACATTGACGCGTCAGTCGTCCAGAACCTCTCCATGATACGAGAACCTTTTTTCGTACAATTGTTTCTAACAATTACTGAATTTGCCGGAACGTTCGCGGTCATCGGAATAACATCAATCGCATGTGTCTGGCTTTGGCAGAGACGGTACCAAATTTATTCGCTCGGACTTATTATCGCGGTAGCGGGAAGCGAAGTCACTAAAGCGGGTTTAAAAATCCTTATGGAAAGACCGAGGCCCGTCGGCAATATTCCTGTATTTATTGATGACGGGTTTTCTTTTCCAAGCGGACACGCCGCGCTTGCCATGGCACTGTATGGATCTCTCATGTTCGCGCTTTGGCACGTTGCAAAAACTAATGCTCAAAAATTTCTCATTCTTTTCACTGGAACACTTATAATTCTTGGAGTCGGATTTAGCCGCTTATATCTCGGCCTCCATTATCCGAGCGACGTACTCTCCGGATACATCGTCGGTGCTATCTGGGTCGCTCTCGGAATGTTTATCGGTCGACCGCTGTACGCCTATTTCGTATCTTTTTCGTCAAAACCCAAACAGACTGAATTGAGACAATAACGTTTTCCGGTCGGGGTCGGGCCATCGTCAAAGACATGTCCGAGGTGCGATTTGCAATTGGAACAAACTACCTCTGTTCTTGACATTCCGTGCGAATCATCGCGGATATGTTCGACAGCTCCGGGCAGTGCCTGATCGAATGAAGGCCACCCTGTTCCCGATTCGAATTTCGCATTGGATGCAAATAGCGCGTTACCGCACGCCGCGCAATTGAACATCCCATCCCTAGCTTCATGCAAAAGCTTACCGGAAAAAGCCATCTCCGTGCCTTTTTCGCGCAGCACTTTGTACTGCTCCGAGGTCAATGACTTCTTCCAATCATCATTAGTCTTAGGCATGCGTACAGTATACAGAAGATCACAGCATTCAAATATACGATAACTGCGTCCGGTCGGAGATAGTTATCGTATAGACCAAAAGTTCTAGCTACGATTCAGTTCACCTATTGTTCAAGATCGTCTTCAAAAGCGCCATTCGCACCAGGACACCATACCCGGCTTGTTTGAAATACACGGCATGAGGCGAATCATCGACTTCCGGCGCGATCTCTCCCGCGCGCGGCAGCGGATGAATTAGAATAGCCCCTTCTTTCATCGCGTCGGTCATCGGCCTCGTAATAACGAATTGTTTGCTTAATCGAACATATTCGTCCTCACTCATCCACTCCTTCTGCATGCGCGTCTGGTAGACTACATCCGCAGTTTTCATTGCCGCTTCGAGATCGTCAGTCTCTTCAAATGCAATTTTCTTCTCATGTAAATATTCTTTTATGTCTTCTTTGACGCGAAGTTCAGGCGCTGATACAAACGTCATCTTTATTTCGTTGTACTTTCCGAGAAGATACGCGAGTGAACGCGCCGAGCGATAGTATTTCAGATTACCCACAAATGCGATATGCACTCCGTCGGTACGCCCTATTTCTCGCTTGATGGTATAGAGATCAAGAAACGCCTGTGTCGGATGCTGTCCCGTTCCGTCACCTGCATTGATGATGGGAACTTCCGAAACAGCCGCAGCACGCTCTGCAGCACCAGCCTCCGGATGTCGAAGGATAATGATGTCAGAATAATTGTCGACGATACGTATCGTATCTTCGATCGTCTCTCCTTTCGTGGATGATGACGACTCGCTCGCATTTTCCATAGAAAGCACATTGCCTCCGAGTCGCATCATCGCAGATTCAAATGAAAGGCGCGTACGTGTTGACGGCTCATAAAAAAGAGAGGCGAGTATTTTGCCTTTGAGTGTTTCCTCGCGCTTGTCTTCAAGCGTTGTCGCAAGCGCGAAAAGTTTGCTAAGAGCTTCTCGATCGAACTGTTGGGTTTCAATTAAATGTTGCATACTGATCTATGGTCACGGTTCGAACCCGTTCAGAATAACGCGCGTCTGGAATGAGCCTCGTCCCGCCTGCCTGCCGAAGCCTCTGCCTGTTCGTGTACGCCTGTTTGCGCGCGGCGCGCAGGCAAGCACGCAGACAGGTCGGCGCAGGCAGGTAGCCAAGCCCGCGAATGGCTTGTGGTACTGGGGTCTCAATGAGATGCTGGAGCATTAAAAGTCCAGTTTACACACTAAACGGTAAAAACGCAACGGGAACAGTGCGTCACTTTTTGCGGGCCTTCCTGTATTTGCGTCTTACCCCCCCTGAATGCCTTGAATGCTGGTATCTGGTCGATGAATAGCCCCGCGCTCATATCCATTTTGATAAATCGTTTGTTGCGCGGATGAAACACCTGCAAGCGTTTCTTTATCTCTCCTTTCCTGCCAGTTCCACTTCGGCCATTCTTTGCCATGCGCGCGAATTGTATACCGTCTTTGGATCACCCAATCGAGTTTTACACTTTTGACTTTTGAGCTTTGCCTTTTGACTTATCCGAGGTGCGCATGGTCGTTCCAGACGGCGAGTCGCCAATGGGAGCGCGACCTGGTTTTTTTAGTGTCGACAAATTTTACGACTGACAATGCCGTATTTTCGAGTTCTTCAAGACCGTCGATAATGTGCAAACACTCCTGTGATGTAAGTCCAGATCCAAAAATTGTGGCGGCGGAGATAATATACATAAAGAAACCGTGACTTACGACCGCGATCGTTTTTTCATTTCTTTTGGCAAGATAGTCGAGTCCCCGGAGCGCTCGCCGTTTGAGATCTTCGAAGTTCTCGCCACCTTCAGCGCGCCATCCAGGGTCGTGAAAATGTTCACTCGATTGTTTTACTATCTCCGTAACTTCAGGGTCATCTTTGCTTTTTCCTAAGATGCTCGTTGACGTTGTCCTTTCGCGAAAATAATCCGCCGTCTCTACACTGATGCCAGTGCGAGAAGAGATGACGTGCGCCGTTTGCTGCGCCCGCGTCATACTGCTCGCGATAATAATCTCGATAGGAAGTTTCGCGCATCGTTTTGCGACTTCTTCTGCTTGTTTTTTCCCTCTTTCCGAGAGAGACGTGTCAATTGCGTTGTACTGATTGGTCGCATTGTTCTCGCTCTCCCCGTGCCGTACAAAATAAATCGTTTTCATACATCAACGATCTCGCGCACCGTGAACGACTGCAAGTGTCGAGACCACCCGGCGTCTCTCATTCACTTCATACACGATAATGTAGCTTCCTTCAACAAGTTCTCGAGATCCTTCATCGCGCCCGAGACGTCCGATGTATGTGCACTCCGGCATCTCCAAAATACCGATGCGTCTGCGAATCCGTATCAGGACAGCGGCTGCGACATTCGGGTTGTCCCTGGCTATCCACGCAAAGATTCCGGCAAGATCACTCGCCGCTTTCGCGTGAACAACGACTTTCATAGAACGCCGAGACGGCGCAGTCGCGCATCAAGCTGTGTAAGCGTTATGGTCTTAGGATTCTTCTCCGCGCGCCTTCTGCGCACCTCCGCAAGCTGATTGTCAGTAAGATGAACGTCTCGTTCGACATTCTCAACATAACTCATGATGAGCTTGGCAGCGGCATTTTGCTCGCCAGATGGCAACCCTTTAACCTTCGCAAGCGCTTTCTTAAGCATCGTCGTCATGCGTAAACTATAGCACAAACTTGCCGTCGTGATAGATAACTTTTTGCGTCCCGTTCTTCATATGCGCCGTAACCGTCCTGCGCGTCGTCGAAATGATATCGGTGTGGACAGATGAATCGTTAAAGCCGAGTTTCTTTGCCTTCGCTTTGGTTAGTGTCTTCAGATTCCCTGAAAACGTATCCTTGTACGCCATGCCGAGAGCAAGATGAGTATTCCCCTGCGGCCCTCCGACATTCTCATCGAACAGAGTCTCCGCCATAAATTTAGTGATTCGCGAATGACGGCTATCGGTGAGCGAGTACTCACCGATTTTGTTTGCGCCTTCCGTCGCTATCATCTGCTTTAAGAATTTCTCATTCGTTTTTGCCTTGCTCTTCACGACGAGACCGTTTTTGAACCACAGTTGTATGCCGGTCATTTTTGTACCGTAACGATACAGTGGCTGATTGAAACGAATCCACCCGTTCGTGCCACGCCAGTCTGGCGAAGTGAAAATCTCGAAACTCGGCATGTTGTAGCCACGCCCCGCAAGCCATTGACGCTTCTCACCAAGTCCTATCCACAAATCTGCGTCTTTCCCTTGTACGTGCAGCTTGTCTATCTTTGGCGAAAGTGTGTTTAATTTCAGTTTGTAGTATTCAATCTCTTTATACACTTCTTTCCATTTCCTGATCGGATCTTTTTGGTCAAGAAAACATGCCTTGATTATCTGATTCCAATACTCTTTTTCAGACAACCCTGCTTCTTTTGCCATCGCGGGAGTCCCATACATGCAAATTGACCACGTCAACTTCCCCTTCTGCTCTTTCTCGTGCCGCCAATCCATGAACGGCTTCATCGTCTTGCCCCGGAGCATAACTTTCTTCGGATCAACCCCGTCCATCGCGTGCGGATCTTTTTCCGCCAAGATAAACAGCGAATGATCCATTGTCTCGACGACCCCCTTCAGGTATCGCGCAGGAAAGAACGTAAGCTGGTCCTGATTCGCATGTTCGTAGAAATAGCGACTGAAATTAATATTCCGCCGCTTGTCCCCTTTTTCTTCATCCGGGCCGTAATGTGAGATAACGTGCCCGCCCGCATCAATGATCGCATTGTGTATCGCCATAAAAAGCGGCTTTCCAGACTCGCTGCCCGAGAGCCGCACCACATCGCCTTTTTTAATTCCCTGTCCCTTCCCCAGCGCAAAATTCACCATCACATCTGCGTATTTTTTAAGAATTTTATCGCTGGGAGTAAAAGACATCCGGACAGATTACTAGCGAACTGCATGTTTGTCGAGCAGATATAGTATTAATGCTTTCTGCGCGTGAAGCCGATTTTCCGCCTGTTGGAACACGACTGATTGCGGACCATCAATGACAGCAACCTCTACTTCATTTCCCCGGTACGCAGGAAGATCATGCATGAATATCGCATCCTTTTTCGCGAGGGACATCAATCGTCTTGTAACTTGGTAGGGACGGAAAATCTTCTCGCGCTTCGCCCGCTCCGATTCATCGCCCATGCTTATCCACGTATCTGCGTAGACTACATCCGCGCCTCTTACAGCAATGGTCGGATCAGACGTTTCTTTGATCGAGCCACCGCTTTCTTCGGCCATCTTTTTAGCACATACAACAATGTCTCGCTTCATCGTGTAGCCTTTGGGTGCGGCTACGGTAAAGTGCGCCCCGAACATCGACAACATAAGCGCAAGCGAATGCACCACGTTGTTCTCGCCATCTCCGACGAATGCGACTCGCAGGCCTTTGAGCGTTTTCTTGCACTCGAGCATTGTGAGCGCGTCCGCGAGGGCTTGGCAGGGATG
>CAYJVW010000041.1:0-8252 GCA_964373725.1 uncultured Candidatus Saccharibacteria bacterium
TGCAGGTACGAGAACCGAGCCGAGTGCGAGGGATACGATGAGTTTACGCATACAACAATGTATGTTATGTAAAGACATGCCGCATCTAAATCGGCGATGTCGCTAATTGATAGTATCGCCAGTATAACTCTGATTTCGCCGACGCCACCTCTCTGGTGTTGATAACCGTTTCCTATGTGCGTCGCATCCTCATCGCCGCACTAAACAACAGCACACCGCCAAAAAGCGCAGCAAGGGCAAGCGGAAGATAATGCGTGCTCCTCTTTTTCTCGGGAGTAACCACAAGCGGGAATTCTACTTCCGCGAGCATCTCGCCGCCCGCATAGTACCTGGCGCTGATGGTAAGTTTCGTCGCATCAGACGGAATGAGATAGAGAAGCGTCGTCGGACCAACGACCGAACGCGCGACGCCTGCCGCAAGCAGAGTTTTTTCCTTTGCCATCAACCGAACCCACACGTAATCATACAACGCCGGAGTGCCGTCTTTTGTAATATTGAAATCGAGAATCAATCTGTCGCCTCCGCGCACCTCTGCAGGATCATACCCGACGTCTATCACATATTCACCCACCACGCGCTCCAGCGATGCCCCACTCGAATGCGCGCCGGCCCATTCAAAAGAAAGGAATAAAAGGAAGACCCACAATATCGTTGCAACATTGCGCATAGGTATCGTTTCAGACTACCGCGACTATCATAAACCGTCGAGCGCCCCGCCCCGATAACTATCCACGACCGCTAAGTGTTATCGTGTTTGGGAAGAATAGGGTCGAGAATGAGTTCAACCAATTTTGGTAATTTGACGGGTGGGGAAATATCATCCTTGGAAATTCGCAACCCAAACTCTTTGCGGAATTGCATATCTTTTTCCATTGAATCAACAATGAGATAGAGCATGTCTTTACCTACTTTAACGTTCGCCTTGAGAAGTGCGACATATTCTTCGCATGGATATGGATACAACCAGACGCTGTCTTGAACGCGTATGAATCCGGCGCTGTGCAATTGATTCCGAATCGCTTCACGGACACCCCGCCTACGCTCTGGAATGTCGAAAATAAGAACACGCCACTTTCCATCCCAGCGTTTCAGTCTTTGCGGTCGCGCGAGTGAAAGGCTAAGAGTGGCCAATCGCGCTTGGCCCCGTGTTGTGACGCGCAAAAAGCCTCCTTCGGATCTTATAAGTCCTGCTTTCATCATCCGTCGCTGTGCGGCCCGGATATATTCCTCTTCTCGAAATTTAGGAACAAGGCCGAGTTTGACCATGGCACCAAGAACATTTGGCGCGACAAGAGCCACTGCAAGTCCGCCTGCAACTGCAACACTTCCCAGAACAAGCGCTTGCAACTTCTGGTTGCGAGTTCTTTTTCTGCTTTTTTCTTCAAGGCGCCCCATACGACAACTATCTCCTATAGCTAGGAGTTAACGTATGGTAGCATGGCCACACTAGAACATCAAAAACTGACTGGAAGGATGCTAAGAACTAACGTCCGCTAACGGGCTCCCCTTCTGCACATCGCCTGATGTTTTTCGGGAAGCGCATCGCAGAGGGCGTCTCTTGCCAACGATCCTGTAGGAAACGTAAATGATGCGCGACGGGCAAGTCCTGCAAGACATTCATCAGAAATCGCTGCCGGCGCTTGGTCACAAAGCCCGATCGCCCGCGTCGAATCTTGCAGATCCTCTTCGAGGATCGCCTGCGCGCTGAATGAATAGCACATCGCCTGACGTTTCTCCGGAAGAGCGCTGCATGCTGTGTCGGCTTTTCCCATGCTTCCGAGAGACATGCGCCCGATGATCGAGGAGACGCTCTGGTAACAACTGTCTTCTTCCTCCGCGTTCGGCTGCCGCGAACAGAAGCGCGCGGCTTCGGTCCCGTCTAGGAGTCCCACGCGGAAAAGCGGCCATGCTTCGCGCAGACATGCTCCTAGTTCTTCCGGCCTGCTTGAATATGTTTTGCAGAACGCTCGATAGTTTTCTTTCGTTGGCTTCACATCAAGTTGCGCCACGAGTTCAAAATCATCCGGCTCCAACGGTTGATAGATCTGCATGTACACGCCCTCGCGGCATACGCGCATGAAATTCCCCGTCGGACTCTGCCCCACCGCATTGCACACAGTTAGCGCGCGCTTCAGATCGGCGTTGGTAATGAACGTAAAAAGATGCCCCATGCCGTGATAGCAGATAGCTTGGTCAAGCGGCGACGGACTCCACGTTTCCCGTGGCTCGCATGCTTTTTTGAAATCGTCAACCGCGCCCTGCAGCGACGCATCATCCAACGCGTCATTGCGAAACCTCCCCACGATGACGCCATGAATGAATCCGTTTGAGCAAAGGCTGTTCGGCGGATTCATCGGCATCGCGTCGAGCCATTTCGACGGATCTTCCGCGACGACCTCCTCTCCCAATTTATGCGCGAGCACGTGGCAGAATTGGTATGAAGGATCACGCTTGCGTATCTCCGCGACAACTTCAAATACTTCGCGAATACTGTTTTCAGGATACAGCTTCGGAACTTCATTCTCGTAGCAACGGCTGTGGTCGCCCTCTCCCGCGCACTTTTCAAGCATCTCGTCGGCAAGGGAAACGCCTGGCGAGAAAAAATACCACGCGCCGACGAGTGCCGCTACGACTGCAGTTATTCCTACCGAATATATGCCTATATATCTCATCTTTTTCATAACGGTTTCGGAAATCGTTAATTAGCTGCATATTTTTTGAGCATATTCGGGGAGCCGGCTGCACTCTGCTTCGCGCGCGCCCGGTCCCAGATATTGCCTGATCTCAATGCCGAGATTTTCGTAGCACACCTTTTGAAGCGCATCGCCCTCTCCCGCTACTCTACAGAATCGGAATGACAATTCCGGGTCGTTCTCGCCGCCCCAGAACAGAGATCGAAGAGCGGAAGAGAGGCAGGGAGCCTGGCCTTCTTTCGGCGCAAGCCGGCACCACGACACAACCTTCGAAAGCGCTTCGTCAGACAAAGAATTCATGTCTCGGATATCGCGCGCGTTGGCTAGCGTCGGGAATTCTTTTCCGAATCCGGCATAGCACGAATCGCGCAATTCGGGTTTCGAGCGCGGCAAAAGCTCGCACAACTTGAAGGCGTCGTCGAATCTCTCGGGGTCGGGCTGTCCCAGGTTGATGCCCGCGACCTCCCACAGGCGCGGCGTCATGTACACTATGCATATCTGTTTCGCCTCGTCAGGAATATACTCGCTCATGCACGGGGCAAGGGGCTTATCCTCCGTAAGATATGTATCACGAGACTTCTGCCACATCTCCGGATCGTGCCCGCCGCCGCCCATCAATTCCATCACCGAGCCGCCAACGCATTCGATGTATTCTCGATCGCGGTACTCGGGCGTGCCCGTTTTCTTGCAAAAATCCACTGTCTCTGGAAACGAGTATTCGTAAAACGCGAACACGCCGTGGCCGAGACCGTGATAACACATCGTGTATGCGCCGGGTCCGCCCGGAGCTTTTTTGCATGCATCGCGTATCTTTTCGAGAGCGGCTTCGCCGCCATATTCCCCGAGGGCGCCTATGACTATCGTGTGCGAGCACGCGTTTCGAAAATCCTGCGTGCAATATTGTATGCCGTCCACCCCCTCTTGCTTGTACAGCTCGTCCCCGACGACATGCCCGAGGAGATGCGTATCGGTGTTCGGAGGAATCTGCGCGCGCTTTAGTACTTCGAATGCATAGGCTCCCCCTTTATCTTTTGCCAAGTCTTCAAACCGCTTTGACAATTCTTTGAAATCTTTTGCGCCCTCGGCAATGGTTGCCGCTTCGGCATATTGAGACCCTGCTTCATACAGGTACGCGACTCCTCCGCCCGCAGCTGCCAGAAGCGAGAGACTGAGCGCTATATAACGAAACGTCTTGCGCCTGAACATGCGCCCATCTTACGGAAATATGGCTTCAATACAAGCCCCTGCGCCAAGAGCGCATGTCTAACGCCCTACGCTCTAGGGCAAGGATTATTTACTGGCGAGCGTTGCGAGAGAAATGAAAATGTATTCATTTTCATTTCCGAGCCGAGGAGTCAGAAACCGGTGCCGGTTTACGATCCAGTATTTAGAGGCGGTCCGCAGGGAGAGTCTTCGGAGTAGGTGTCTGGACAGGTTCCGGGGCAGGTTCCGACACAGGTGTTTGTTCGGAAGCAGACTCCGGTGCAGAAGTCGGCGCTTGAGCGGGTTCTGGGATAGGTTCGCTCGAAGCAGCAGATTCAGTAGTCGTTGCAACGACTGGCTCGGATACCGGCGCAAATTGATCGTACACAACGACGGTGCGCTCTACTGCGCCGGTACGCCCGTCCGTATCAGTTGCTTCGTAGCGGATATGAAACTCGCGCGGCGCCGACGTGTCCACGGTAACTAAATCCGAAAGAACTTCTGTTCCATCAACATACTTTCTCACCACCGGCACATATCCGGAATCGTCAGTGACTACTACGCCAAGATCAGCAAAGATTGATCCAAGCGGAATGCGATGCGGGTTGGGGCCCAGGAGTTGCAATACTGGCGATCCCGCCTCGTTGATCTGTGACGTCGAAGCACCGGAGACACTTCCGCTTTGGATTGATGAGCTTTGGGAAACGCCCTCGCTTGCATCCTGCATAGGCTCCGGAGGACGCATAACGGGAACGTATCCCGGTATAGTTTCCGTAGTATCATCCAACAACTTGCCAATAAGACCGCCGTACGTGGTCGCAACAACTTTCAGACTCACCTGCTTCTGCTCAATGCGTTGAACCTCCCGAAGATATGCAATTTCACGATCTATGAGTTGCTTAAATTGTTCCGTAGCGTAGATGCCAAGATCGCCGTATGTTCCCAGTACGCCCTTTGCGACTTTCAGCGTCTCATCTCGCGTGACGTCCTGCCACACGGCATCTCTAAGCCCGATGGTCGAAAAACGATATGCTACGTAGTAGTTTTCTGAGTCCTCGGTCACGTCAAGGATCTTAATCTGCGGGGTATAGGAGTCGATATTCTTGTTCGCAATATATGTATTGTCGACGGAAACGACGGTCTGCATCTCGTCATACATCGTCTCCGGGTTGATGGCTGCAAATGCGGCTCCCGCTCCGCTCAGAATGACGGTAAGAACAATCGGCACCGCATTGTTGTACGCAAAAAAGCGCCCAATTACTCCCATATAGTTCCATTGTAACACTTTTTTCCCCGCGCAATCCCCACCGACGACATATTGTGGAATCACAGTCAAGAACCCGGCGCAATTTCCCGCGGCGGCGGGAGTAGTATACTGCGCGTGTGCGAATAGGAGTCATTACGCTCGTATGCGGCATAGCAATCGGCGCGGGATTATTCTTTGCGATATTTCGGATGCCATCACTCGACTACGCATTAAGGAACGTGAATACGGATAGGTACGTCGGCGTAGTGTCCACGATGGATGTCCAAAATAAAACACTCACGATATTCGTGCGAGACCGCTATCCATTATCATATGGCGAGCCCCGTCTTGTCCGCTTTTCGTACGACGACACCACCATCTGGGCATCATTTGAATACCAATTAAAAGACGACATGGTACTCTACCGAAAAACGCGCGCCGAAGCGGCGCGAAGTCTCCCGAGCGGTACCAAAGTGACGCTTGTCACCCGTGGCGAGGGACTGCGCATCGGGGCGCTGGTATTTCTCCGACGTACGCTTCTGTAAAAATATGAAAAATCTTTTCTCGTCAAACAAAAATACGGTCATCGCGATCGTCTGCATCACGCTCGGCATGATGGGCGCGGTCGGCGTGATAGCGATCACGCAGATATACATAGTCAAAATTGGGAGCATCAATGCGATGAATCCGTCGAGGGTGCTCGGCCTCTCCCCATACACGGTGTATGTCGTGTTCGAATCGTATGATCCGGCATCCGCGACCGTTATCGCGCGCGTGCATTCTCCAGCGGCCGATCAGGCGCTACGAACGCGCCTCACGGTACCAGACTCTCTCGTCGTGGAGCGTCAGGATGTGCTCTTCGAAGATGCGACCATCGTCGGCCTATCAGAGAAGAAAAAGATATCGCTTACAGACGTTGCCCCCGGCACCCGCGGATCGGCCGTCATACAACCAACGGCGGAAGGCGCAACGGTACTGCATTATCTCCTTGTGGGTGATCCGTTTCCCCGCCCGTAGGTGATCTCATTGCTTCACCATCTTGTAGAAGCTGAACACGAGGTCGTACGGATCGGCCATGTATCGCGCGAGCGCGTCCGTGCAGCTCGTCGAAGAATCTCCCGCGCACGCGTCTTCCAGACGAGTTGATTTTCGTATCCGGATAGATTCGAACGCCGCCTCGTAGCATGCGCGGCGCATCATGTCCGATGTTTCCGCAGCGCACAATCCTAGCGCAACCTCTCGCTCGCCGTAATCGACCGCAGCATGGATGAATCCGAAAAAGCATGTGGCCCGTTCCCGTTCCGACCCGAATTGCATGCACATGGCCCGCGCGTCCGCAGGAGTATCCGCCCGTCCATACATCGAGAGCCCAAGATTTTCCGCGCATGCGAAGCGCAATTCTTGCCGCGGTAATCCGACGCACGTTTCAAATCGGCGCTGCTGCCGTTCCTCCTGGCTTGAAATACCAAGCTCCTCGAACACGATCTCCTGCTGCATGTGATGAAGATGGAAGCAGGCTTCCTGGTACTTATCCGGAACGGATAGGCATGGCCACACGAGGTCGCCTGAAGGAAGCCCGGGGGCTCCCCGCACCGCATTCTCCATGAACACCCCCCAGTAGCAAGTGAATATTTCAAGACCGCCTATCGCGTCGCAGAGCCCGAGGGAACCGATCAGTGTATCCGATAGGCTGTACAAGACGTGCCCGACGCCGTGACACGTCTCCCAATCGGCGCACAATTTCTTCCCCTCGGCAAGAATCACGCCGATATTCGGATGCGCAAGATCTTCGACGCTGGCGCGCACCTCCGGTACGGCTAGAAACGCTGCCGCAGTAGCGCCGTGGAGGCAGGATGATCCGCAGGCAGGACTGCATTGCGCGAGCGCTTGCTCGACGGAACCGCTCTTCGAATACAACTGTTCTCCTAGGACATGACCGAACTGGTGACAGCGTCCCGGGGTAAATCGACTCAGGATGAGCGCGTATGTCTTTTCCACGCCTTCCCGGTCGAGAAGCGGCCCGATGACCGCCGTTGCGCACGCGACGAATTCCGGGTCAGCCATGCTTCCCATGCCTCCGAATCTATCGCATGCGTCGAGCCCCTCGATGCCAACGCTCTCTTGTTGAAACCGGAGCGCGAACGCGCCCGCGACGAGAACGCATGCGATGCCGATCCATACACCGATGCGCACATACGCTCTGATCACGATTCTAATCGTAGGAGAGAGAGCGGCATACGTCAATGCGATATCGAAATCGGGCAGAGGTCACGCCGCATCGCGCGACTCTGCGTTGATGTGTGTGGTACCATTCGCACGTTGCGTATGCGAGAACTTGTCATCCAGAAAGGAATCGGGGCATTGATAGTCGGAGTGGCATTTTTCTTTCTCACGCCGATTCAGGTAGGCCTCGCGGTTGTCATCTTCGGGCAGGGGCATTTTCTTGGCGCGTACTACTATCAATGGAAGGCTGGCAAGATGACTCGTACCTGGCTCGCACTCTTCGGTGCTGCAGCTCTGGTACTCTTCGGACTCGCTATAATCACGGCTCGCATAGACATGTTCGCAATCGGGGCGAGCATCGCCTTCTTCATCCATCATTTCCAGGACGAGGTCGCGCTCTTCGGCAAGGAACGCTCGCTTTTCCGGACCATGGAGCAGCTTCAGCCCATTCTATTGTATTCGGCGCTCGCTATTGCCGCGATATTCGTGAGTCCTATTCCGGCGGTACTGGTAGGCATCGCGGCCGCATGCCTCGGAGCATATGCGCTTGCGATCGTCCTGCGCGCATACCAGCCCGATATACTGAGTATCTACTTTCTCGCGATCGGTGCCGTATTGTATGCGCTCTGGTTCTTCGATGCCGACCTCACGTCGCGAACACTCCTGGGTTCGATTCTGCTTTTCCACTACGTATGCTGGTACGTGCATTTTTATTTCCGATTCGGCAAGGATCCGGCGCGTCAGCGATCATACGTATATGACATGCTCGGCGTGCATGCGGTAGTATTTGCGGCATTCGCGCTTCTTCTGTTCGTCCCCGGCGCATCGGTGCCGCTCGAATATGTTTTTGGAACGATGTTCTTCTACGCGTGGGCAATTATGCACAT
>CAYJVW010000042.1:0-6818 GCA_964373725.1 uncultured Candidatus Saccharibacteria bacterium
TGTTCTCTATATTGCAACTCACTAAAAAAAATTTGCAATACCCATTGACAAGCATATCTAATGCGTATCGCAATACTTTTCCACAGCACATTTTCATTGACAGTCTATACGGACAGTAGATAATTCGCCTTACGTTTCGTCGCGTGCGCAATGCGATAGAGACAGGGGAACCAGCGGACAATATGTCCGTTGTAACTACTTCTTCTACGATAACACGTCTGTTTGATTTGAGAGAGCGGTACATTGCTGTACGTAATGTGTCGTTATTTTGTATGCAAATGGACACGTGAAGCTCACGGAGCGATTCACTTCCATGAAGTGAATCGCTCCGTGGACTCCATGGAGCTGACGCTCCGAGGCAGGTTCACAGAAAGGTCGATTTCTGCATTGCGCCGTCCGTACGGAGGCACAATGTCAGGTTTAACAGAACTTATTAGAACGAAAAAATTCAAAGATATGACTAAGATTCAATTGGGATATAGCGCGGCTATTGTGGGCGCGACGCTCGCGTTTGGCGCATTTGCGTTCGCGGCACCCGCGTTCGCAGCAACGCACTGCGATGACTGGTGCGGTGGCGGTGATGAGAACAATAGCGTCTACATCAGCGTCACCAACGACGGCAAGATCGACAACAAGACCGAAGCAAAAGCAGACACTGGCGGTAACTGGGCTGGAGGAAGCTACGGCGGAGACGGTGGAAGCGCCGGAGACGGCGGAAAGGGCGGAGACGCTGCAGTCGCAGGCGGCGGCGGATGGTGTTGGGAGTGCTGCAATACGTGCGGCGGATCGGACAGCGAAGCTAACGGAGGCGACGGCGGCAATGGCGGAGACGCCAACGGTGGCGACGCAGGTCCGGGTGGGCTCGTTACGACTGGGGATGCCGATGCAAGCGCAGGCACGGTGAACACGCTCAACACAGTAGATATTGAGGTTGAGGGCTGCGGTTGTGAGGAAGAGCCGGAGTGCTGCATTCCTCCATGGCTCCGACGCGACGTTGACAATCACGTTAAAGTGAAAGTCAAGAACGACGGAAAGATCGAGAACAAGACTAAAGCCAAGGCAGAAACCGGCGACAATGATGCAGACGGTAGCTTCGGCGGCGACGGAGGCTGCGAGTGTGACGGCGCAGGCGACGGCGGAGACGGCGGTGATGCCCACGTTGGCGACGACGGAGACGGATGCGGCTGTGAATGGGACTTCGGAGGCGGAGCAGGCACAGCAAACGGCGGCGACGGCGGCAATGGCGGAGACGCCAACGGCGGCGACGGCGGCGTAGGCGGCACTGTTGTTACGGGCGACGCTCGCTCGGAGGCAGGCACCGTCAACTTGATGAACACGATTCTTATTCGCGTTCTTCGATAAGAGTTGACAGCTCTTTGGAATTGAAACCTCTGTTTCGGTTTTGAAGTGGGTGGGAGAGGATAGCGGCTACCGCCATCCTCCCCTCTCATGAGATCTTGCAATTTAGCCGAGATCTCATTAGGAGGGAAGACAAAATTTAAAGGTTTAATAGTTTAAAGTAAAGCAGATTAAAAATTAACTAACACGCGCGTATATGTCAAAATCACGGAAACCAGTTTCCATACAGATAGTAAGTTTACTTTTGATACAGATAATGCTCTGGAGCACGATGCTTCCGGCATCAGTCGCATTCGCCGAAGGCGAAGCAACGCCTCCCGTAGATCCGGCTCCGCAAACACAATCCCAAGAATCCTCGAATCCTAATGAGAATCCAGGCACTGATGGGACGGGTGGCCAGCCTCCACCGGCGACGCCACCGAACGGCGAAAATGGGGACCCGGCTCAAAACGGCGACCCTGCCGGAAACGGCGAGCCCGGACAAGATGCGAACGCGCCGCAGGATCCGCCTGCAGCCGATGGCACATCCACGGTGATAGACACAGGCAACGCATCGTCGGATTCAACGACAACGAACGGTGCGAACAATACGAATGTAACGACCCCGCCGCCGGACCCGAACAAGTATCCGTTTGGAAAGCCGCCGCCGTGGTTCATTGCGGCATGCGAGAAGCGTCCGATAGAGATGTGCGGCAAATATATCGTCAAGCCGCCTCCGACAACGGTGGTCGTTACAAACAATCTCGTGATGGCGAACCAGGGAGCGGCGACATCGACAACCGGATTAAACTCGGCGGTCGATCCCGACGGTGTCTCGATCAAAACAGGAAATTCCGACGCGTTCGGCTATCTCATTTCGCTCTTCAACGTGGTCGTTACAAATTCCACGGGCTCCATTCTCTTCCTCAAAAATCCTCTCGGGAGTGCGCTTGATCTAACAAAGCGCATCATGGACATCTTCAACAGTCTGGGAGGTGGGGGTGGAGACTGCACGCTCCTTGGCTGTTCAATTTCCGACGCAGTATTCAATCTCATTACGGACAGCACGGCGGAAGTTTCGAACGAACTTATCGTCCGCTCGGATACGGGAGCGAACGCCGCGACATCGACCGCAGGCATTGCTGCAATAGATACGGGAAATGCAAATGCGTTCGGCAGTATCGTAAACTTCGGGAACCTCCAAATTGTGGACTCTCGCTACATGATAATTCTCATGAGCAACGTAGGAGATCTCTCGGGCAACATCGTTCTTCCTGAAGCGGAATTTTTCAGACAGCTTTCAACCGGCGCGAAGTTCGGACCAAAGAGTTCATTCAATTCTACGAGTGGAGCCGATGTGACGAACGACGGCGCGGCGAATGCGGCGACCGGCGGCAATTCGGCGACTGCGTCTTCAACAAAAGAGATCGCGCAGGTCAGCACGGGAGACGCGACAGCAAACAGCTCGGCAATAAACTTCGTAAACCAGCTCGGCTCGCCTATTTGCTTCATCGTGAACGTAGGCGGGAGTTGGAAGGGTGATGTGGTGCGGCTTCCCGAAGGATTCTCTCGCGAGAAGACGAGTTACGGAGAATTAATTTGCGGCGCGGGTCTGAATGCAGGCCGCACAGGCGCGCGAAGCAATTTTCACGCGACGACGACCAACTACGCGAAAGTGTTGAACAGGGCGATAGTGGATGCGACAACCGGCGCGAACGCGGCAGTTGGCGCTGCGGCGAAAATCAACACCGGCAGTGCTGATGCGTTCGTGCAAATTCTAAACGTCTTGAACCAGAGCATCATCGGACAGGATTGGATATTCGCGCTCTTCACCGTTTCCGGAAATTGGAATGGAAATATGGTGTTCGGCGTCGACCCTGAAGCAACAGGAGGCGGAAGCGACGATGCCATAACGCAGGTCGCGATGCGAATGCTCGCGGGAGCTGCGGGCGGAGGCTCATCCGGCGGATACACGTCGGATCCGCGGCTCGAGGTGATAAAGACAGTGAGCGTCGTTTCGGTGACTACCCCGGCGAAAGTTGATTACAAAGTTGTCGTCAAGAATAACAAAGGCGGCGGCGCGGCGTATCGCGCGAAGCTTACCGACGTCATGACGGAGCCTTCGAAGGGAACGAAGATATTCTCGCGGTCGTGGGATCTTGGGACGATCAAAGACGGCGAAGAGATTACGCTTACGTACACGGTGGAGTTCAACAAAGAAATTCCGTTCGGCGTGTACGAGAACAAAGCGACAGTGACGGGATACAGAAACAGCTCGATCTACGTGTTGCCGAATCCGTTCGAACCTGTCTCTGCCTCGGCAAATGTCGAGATCAGCGAAGGCGAGATAAAGGGAGTGCAAGCAGGACCTGCGTGCAAACCGCTCCTCCATGGCTATGTTCGCATCGGTAAAACAAACGTGCCGGAAGATGTGCGAAATCTGCAGACATTCTTGCTTGTCTCTGAAGGCGAGCAGATCGGCGCGACCGGGATCTACGACGCCCAAACTATAGCGGCCGTGAAGCGGTTCCAACAGAAGTACAGCACATACATTCTCGAGCCGTGGGGCCTCTCGACGCCGACCGGCAACGTGTACTACACGACGCAGCACACTATAAACAACATGAACTGCAGGGGAGACGCTTCGTTCGTGCTCGAGGACGCAAAGGCGAAAGAAATAAACGCGTTCAAAGCGAAATATCAGAATCCAGCGCCGGGTGTACCAAAGCCTGATCCCGTGAGTGAAGGAGTGGGAAGCGCGAAGCCGAAAAAACCCAAAACGACGGTGACCCTGGAGCTTCCGAAACTAATTCCAACGTCGGCGCTTCTTCCCGCATTCGCTCCGACGAAGGGTGAAAAATCAAACGCGCTCGGGAAATGGATGAAATCAATGATGCCGTTTGTAGAGGCGCTTGAGTGAGGCGCTCAATATGTAGCACTGAAGGACGCTCTGCCGGAGGCACCCTTTTTTGCCGGAGGAATGGCTCAAACCGGCAAAAAAGGGTGCCTCCAGCTCGCTCACGCAGGCAAACCAAGTACCTTCGCTTGGAAGATGAGAAAAGAGTACAATATACCTCCGTATGAAATATCCTCTAGCAATACTGCTGATCGGCCTGATTATTCCGAACGTTACGCTTGGAGCAGGGTTTGTCGCAAGTTCAGCGGGAACTGTCTATAGCGTCGCAAGCGTACAGGTCTCGAATAGCGGCTCGATCAATAGCAGTACAAAATCATCTGCATCGACTGGCGGCAATTCTGTCGACAAAGGCGGCAGCGTGCAGACCGGATCCGCGAGCGCGTCTGCGTCTTCGAAAGTTGAAACAGGCGAGGGGGGCGGCACTGTCGAAATCTCGGTAGAAACAGAAACAAACGGCGTCTCGCAGAAGGAATCCTATAAGAAAGAGCTTAAGCCGGGAGAATCTGTCAAGATCGAGATCTCGACGACTTCGAAGGCCGGCGGTACGCGGATAGACGGGTACTTAAAGCGGAAATTCGATCCCGAAGCAGCGACGGCATCAAGCAGTGCAGACGCTGTTACCATCACCTCGGAAAACATCACTCGCTCAAGGACAGCCACCAAGTTCACGTTGCGCAACCTCTTGTCCGATATGTCAAGTATCTTTCGAGGGTTTATTAGCCTATTTATCGGTTGGTAACACTTGCACAAATCGATGAATGGCGTATGGTGGAAGTATGAATAAAGCAATCTCACTGGCTTTTGGCGCAGGCCTCATCGTGCTTCTCGCATCTTCTGCCGCGTACGCGTCGCATTCTTGGGGAGGCTATCACTGGGCGCGGACGGCGAACCCCTTCACGCTTAAAGTGGGCGACAATGTAACGGCCGCTTGGGATCCGTATTTGGATGAGGCGATCGCAGATTGGAATCCGTCAGCTGTGCTAGACCTTCAGAAAGTCGCGAGTGATAAGACGAAATCGTGCCGACCGACGGCGGGACGCATTGATGTGTGCAATGGAAAGTACGGCTCGAACGGATGGCTGGGCATTGCGCAAATTTGGGTGAGCGGAAATCACATCACGCAAGCCATTACCAAACTGAATGACACGTACTTCAACAATGCGAAGTACAATACGCCGGCGCTCCGCAGGCTCGTCATGTGCCAAGAGATTGCGCACGATATTGGACTCGATCATCAGGACGAGGCGTTTGACAATCCGAACCTCGGCTCGTGCATGGATTACACGAGTAACCCAGTTGGGCCGCCTTCGAATGAGCACCCTAATGCGCATGATTTTGAGCAGATCGAGTTCATCTATGCGCACCTCGATAGCATTACGACCATTCAGCAGAGCACCGCTCCGATGCTTCCGAGTCGTCAGGATGTTTCTTCGGACGATCCGCGGGATTGGGGACGGGTCGTGCGGACATCTAAGGGCGGCCGCGTGTCGCTCTACGAGCAGGATCTGGGGATGGGTCAGAAGGTATTTACGTTCGTAACGTGGGCAAATGACGATGATGTGCGGGTACGCGTACGCGAGGCTCGTTAAAGTTTGTTGTAGAATGAAGGTGTGAGACGCCGGGCAGATAAGGTTCGGAAGCGTGTGCGCATTGCGCATCTGTTTGTGCCGCACGAATCAAATGATCGCCGTCCGCATGCGCTGCGAGAGACCACTGTGCTTCTTTCGCTCGCCTTTGTGCTCATTTTGCAGATAGGTTTTCTTGCGTACGAGGTGACGCTATTTCGAAGCGGGCCGAGTATTGCCGCTGTCCTTCCGAGCGCGATCGCGCTTCTTACGAATGAGGCGCGTGCAGATGTTAGCGCGGAGCCACTTACGGTCAGTTCTGTCTTGACGGATGCGGCGCAAAAGAAGGCCGAGGATATGGCGAAGGGAGGCTATTTCGCGCATCAGGAACCGAACGGGCAGATGCCGTGGCACTGGTTCAAAGAGGAAGGATACAACTACAGATATGCTGGGGAAAATTTAGCGGTCAACTTTTCGGATACAGAACTATTGATGAACGCGTGGCTTGCCTCTCCCACGCACCGCGGCAATATCGTGAAGCCTGAATATCGCGATATCGGCATCGGCATGGCGACCGGTACCTACAAAGGAAGGGAAGCGGTATTCGTCGTCCAATTTTTCGGTTCCCGCCATGCCGATAAAAATTTGGACTTCGTAAGTCCAAATATGGACTTACGAAGTCCATATATCGAAGAACCATCTCGCGTCGCGGCTACGACTTCTACGACCCTTGCGGTCCTGGGTGAAGAAACATCGAATGTGAAGGAGCCGATGTCTGCATGGCAGAAAATCACGACATCGCCGCGTACGATGAATATGCGGTTGCTGGCGGGTTTGTTCACAGCTTTTCTGGGCATACTTACACTTAGTTTGATACCGTGTTTTCGAGCACACCCGCATGCTATCCGAAATGGATTTGTCGCACTCGCCATCCTTGTATTCTTTTTTGCATTCCAGAGCAGTTTTCTCGGCTCCGTCGAGGTGCCAAAAGATTCGCA
>CAYJVW010000042.1:6918-8207 GCA_964373725.1 uncultured Candidatus Saccharibacteria bacterium
GGCATTATGTTTGCGGATATTTTCGACGGTACAGCTCGGACGCAGATCGTGTTGCAGCAAAGTGAAATGACCGACTTCGTAAGTCCGTCATATGACGGACTTACGAAGTCGGTCATGTTGTTTGATCTGTTCGCGACGGCAGCAGATCAGGGAGATTTTATTGAAGCGACAGGTGTCGCATTCAAAACAAAACGCGGAGAGCGGTCGCTGAAAGTTTCGAGCTGGAAAATGCTCGCGAAATCGCTCATGCCGATTCCCAGCGAGTGGTACGGAGTCAAAGACGAAGAGACGAAGCTGCGCCAGCGATATCTCGACATACTATTGAACGAAGATGTGCGCGCGATGTTTGAGCGCCGTGCGAAATTCTGGCAGGCAATCCGGAAGTTTTATCTTGATAGGGATTTTCTAGAAGTCGAATCTCCTGTTTTAGAAACATGCCCAGGCGGCGCTGATGCGCGACCGTTCATCACTCATCACAATGCGCTCGGTATGGACGTGTATCTTCGGATTGCGCTCGAGCTCTGGCACAAACGCATGCAAGTGGCAGGCTTTCCAAAAGTATTTGAAATCGGGCGCGTATTCAGGAATGAAGGCCAGTCGCGCGAGCATCTTCAGGATTTTACGTTCCTCGAATCGTATGAGGCTTTCAGCGATATGCGAAATGGAATGGAATTCACGAAAGAGTTGTATCGTTTCGTCGCAAAGGAAGTGTATGGCAAATATTCTTTCACGATCAACAGCCGCGACGTAGATTTTGCGGAAGAATGGCCGCTCGTTGATTTCAGTGCAGAGATAAAGAAACGTTTCGGCGCCGATCCGTTGACGTGCAGCGAAAAAGAAGCGATAAACGCGGCGCATGTTGCAGGCGTGCTAGGAGATGCGGACGACAACAAGGCGCGCGCTATTGATCAGCTGTGGAAAAGCATTCGAAAAACAATCGCAGGTCCCGCGTTTCTCGTCGGCGTTCCGGTTTATTTGGAACCGCTTGCGAAACGCTCGAGTGAAAATCCGCTCATCGTCGAACGCTTCCAAGTGCTTCTCGCAGGCTCTGAAATGGGGAAGGGTTTCTCGGAGTTGAATGATCCTCTCGATCAGCGCGCGAGATTCGAGGAACAGCAAAAGATGCGTGATGCGGGGGACGAGGAAGCGCAGCGACTCGACGAAGATTATATTCAAGCGATGGAATACGGCATGCCGCCGATGTTCGGGTTTGGCGTTTCCGAACGCTTATTCGCATTTCTTGAGGACAAACCAGCCCACGAGGCGCAACTGTTTCCGCTTCTGAGGCC
>CAYJVW010000043.1:0-3862 GCA_964373725.1 uncultured Candidatus Saccharibacteria bacterium
TTCGACATGAGCATCTTGTGGAGCGACAAGATAACATCAAAACCAAGCTCCTGCTCTTTGGCTCTCTTGTCAATGTAGGATACAACCCGGGCAAGATTTTTTGCTTCAAATATTTCTCTTTCAGAAATGTAACGATCAAGGTCAATCTGGAGAAGTATTTTTTCCGTTTCCTCGAGAGAAAGTGTACTGTTCTCGATGGCGTTTGAGTTATAAACTTGCTCGGCGATTTCTGCCTCGCTTACAAGCTTAATAAGCGCATCTTTTCCTATTGATGCTTTGTAATATCTTTCCCGGAGTAGGTTGATCTTATTAAATGCTACAGATGTTTTTGCCATACAGGGTGAGTATAGTAGTTTTCACGATTTTATCAACTGTAATCGTGAAAAGCTCTATTTTTTCTGATATTTTCACGGTTTTGAATATATCTAGAGACTTCCGAAATAAGACACTTTTGTCTCATTGCTGAAAATGGAAAGCGGACTGGAAAGTACCGCTTTTGACTCTGCTCATCCCATAGGTGCCCCCGCGAGGAATCGAACCTCGATCAACGGCTTAGAAGTCCGCTGTTTTATCCATTAAACTACAGGGGCAATAATCTGTCACGAATTCATCGTAACCACCGCGAGTCTCGCGGTCAACCGTCGTTTCACTTTTTCAGCAGCGCTTCAAATTCGTCTCTGCGCTGCTGAAGAGCATCCACTGCTTTTTGGAGTTCAACTGTATCGAACCCTTCGCTTCTTGCTCCTACTGTGACGTCAGGCTGCACCCGAGACGGCGGGACGAAGAACTGCCACATGCCATATCCGACGCTGCCAAGCATCAAAAGCGCACCGGCGCACATGACGAGAATCCAATAGACATCGGCAAGATAGCGCATGCTCTCCGGTTCATGCGACGAAGAATACGCTTCTCGGATCGATAGATGGGTCATCATATGCCTACAGGAGACGTAGTGATAACGCGTATCCGTGCCATCATGCGCCACGCGTCCGCCGATTTTTTTCCGCTAAGTAACGGCGGACTCTCTTCAAATTGAAGACGGTCGACTGATGAGAGAAACGGAAGCGCCTCGAAAAGCGACGCGGCCTTGATGAGGGATTGGAACTTTCCCTCGGCATCGACGAGGATTTCTACGGCCCGAAGATCTTTGATCGTTTTCGATTTTGATGCGCCATTCAGTGACGCAGCGGTCGCGCCACGAACCGTAACGGATGCGCCTGCCGCCTTGCCTGCTGCTTCGATAGCCTCGACGGCAACGAGAACGTCGGTGCGCGCAAGATCTTCAAGAATCTCCCGCTCGCCTTCCGTGTCGCGGACAAGAGAATGCAAACGCGCAGCAGCACGGGCTCGCTCCTCATTCTGCTCGAAATCGAGAGCTTCAGCGGTATGCACGACTTGAAGAACAGACAACTCGCGCGCCAGATATCCATACGCTCCCCATAAAAGAATCGCTGCGATGAGTCCGCCCCAAGCTCCGATTGTTAGCAGTCTGGATTTCATGGTCAGAATTTTCCGGTTAAGGTGATCGTAAAATTGCCTTCAAGCGCTCCCACGAGCGCGGCAACAGGAACGGAGACATGTTCGAACCTAGTGTCGCGCGCGAGTGCATCGCGAAAGGCACTAACATCATCCCGCGTTTTTGCACTCCCGACCAACGTGATCGTCCCCGGCTCTCCTTCCGAATACGCAACGCCGCCAATCGTAACGCCTGTGGGACGCAGTGAATAAGCTCCTGCGATGGCATCGCTTGCCGACATATGCTTCTTTGTAACAAACGCGATCTCCTGCAACAGAACGCGGACGCGGCCCGCAGCTTCCCTGTCTGTCTTCCGTTGCAACTCTTGATCTTGAGCGACCGCGCCGGATACTTCGGTCGACGCAGCTCGAGAAAAATATACAACGAAGAATGCGGGGGAAAGCGCGACTATTCCCGCAAGCGCGGCGGCAGCGCATACTAGGGCACCGGTAAGAACGAACTTTGCGCGCGCCCTCTGCGCCATTCGCAGCAACTCGTTATGTGGAAGAACGTTGGTCATAGATCTAGTACGTAGTATGTAGTACGTAGTACGTAGTAAAGATGTCCCTTTTCACGAATTGTATTTGATTTTGCATGAACTACGTACTACGTACTACAGACTACTAACTGCTTCTGAGTGCGAGCCCGATCGCTGTTGCAAATTGGAGTGATGTGCGCCTGTCAATCGTCGGTATGTAATCGTCAAACGATGCGACATTGCGCCATACGTTCGGACGCTCTGTTGCCGCCTGCACTTTACCTGCAACGTAATCAGTCAGTCCTTTTAAATTCGCGCTGCCGCCGACAAGCAACACACGGCTAACCGGTGTGAGACGTTCGCCGCGTTCGTTGCGCCTCGTATCCCAAAAATGGTAGTGGCGGACGATCTCGGCCGCGAGCGCCGCCGCAATTTTCTCAAGGACTTCCACGCCTTTCGCATTATTTTTGTCCGAGACGATAAGCCCCTGCTCGTTCTTGAAATGCTCCGCGTCTTGTTCTGAAAGCGAAAGCGTCTGCATCAAGACGTCCGTCATCTGACCGCCGCCGATTTCAACAGTCGATGTGAAGATCGGAATCCCGCGCTTCAAAATTGCGAACCCAGTGCGCGCTTTTCCTGCGTCGACAAGAAGCGTTACAGACTCCTCATTCCTATCCGAGACAGCGCGGGCGATAGAGCGCGCTTCGATTTCGAGGGATACAAGATCGATTCCGGCTCCCCGGAACGCCGCACAATATCCTTCTGCGATCTCCTTAGGAAAAACAACGACCCCCATCTCGAATCCGCTGCCATCGCGGTGTTTCTCTATGAGGTCATAATCGTACACGGCTTGCGAAATAGGGATCGGCACGCGGCCTTCCAATTCGAATTCGATCATATTCGTGATCTCGCGCCTCGAGGAACCTTCGGGTGCATGCATGCTGAATACGTAGGCGCCCTCCTCGGGCAGTGCCGCGTGCGCGTGTGTCGCACCGAGGTTCTTCTTGATGCCGAGAAGCGCGCCCGCGAGCGCCCTTGCATCGCGCACCGCACCCTGAACGACAATACCCGGCGCGAGCGATTGATAGCCGGAAGAAACAACGCGCGCGCCCTTGCCGCTCGGTTTTAGCGTCATCCATTTGATCGAAGCATCGGTGATATCAACGCCCGCCGTGCGAGGCGCGAGAAGATGCGGCGTCGGAAACCACCGCGCTAATCTGCGCGAGAGATGCATGGGGGAAGTATATCAAAAACAAAAAACTAAAAACGAAAGATATGTACAGTCCCCTATTTCAGTTTCGTGCCAGGAATAACTTCTCTATCAGGATGCAACAATGCAAGGCCATCCGGAGTTGAAGCGGCGAGCAGCATCCCTTGGCTCTCGACGCCTCGCAACATCTTCGGCGCAAGATTCACGATGTAGGGACACTGCTTGCCGACCAGATCTTCCGGTTTTCGAAATTCTGCGATACCGGAGACGATGGTGCGTTTCCCCAATTCTCCAAAATCAACAGTGCATTTTATAAGTTTGTCTGTGTCTGGGACTAGTTCCGCGGCAACTATCGTGCCAACCCTAATATCGAGCTTTGCAAAATTTTCGTACTGAACAACCTCGGACATAAGCGCGCTCTAAGGAGGCGTGTCCTCTACTTAGCCAAATCCTTTATTTTAATTGCCGTCTCGCATTCAGGCGTGCCTTGCTTCAGTCTCAAATCGGCCGGACACGGTATCTGGTTTTGGTTCGGATCTGGTTCCTTCTTTTCTTTCGGTTCTTTCTTGGGTGGAGGCTCCATCTTCGGAGGGTCCATTTTCGGAACATCTCCCTTTGGCGGCTCTGGCGGTTTCGCATTTGGATTCGCCTTCTTCGG
>CAYJVW010000043.1:3962-7856 GCA_964373725.1 uncultured Candidatus Saccharibacteria bacterium
TTTGCCACGCGGTATGGATGTGTGATTCTGGGGGCACGACTACATTCTATCACTCGCTTTTTTCATTCGTGCAACCTTTGTGCATATCCAAAAAACGCTGCAGGATTATTGCCGCTGAAGCCGCATCGTCGCGCTCTTTGCCTTTTGGCGCGAAGCGCGACGCTTCGACAGAACTCCACGCTTCGCGCACGGAAGAAACAGGGATTTTTGTTCGCGCAGCAAGCGCTTCGCGAAAACGATCTGCACGTTCAGTTATGTTGTTTGACGCGCCTCCTTCAGCGCGCGTATCTCCCATTGCAACTTCTCCTACATTCTTCTCCCCGATAACGTGCGCAATATTTTCAAGAAGATGCGCATCGTTCGGCAGTGTCTCAAGTGGAAACGCGAACTGCGCGCCTTCGTCCGAAAGCGCAAGTCCAACGCCAGACGTCCCATAATCAATACCGAGATACCTCACGAGGTAAGTATCCCCGTAGAACAGAGTACTGTCTACGGGGCAGGCAAGTATCGGGTATCAAGTATCAAGCAAAGACCTATTTTCTAAATCACTACAGATGTCGGGAGTTACATGTCGGGAGTTACGATCTCCCGATATTGAGGGCACGGCACATGTTCCACAAAGGGTTACCCTTTGGGCAGATTATTGAGTCGAGATGTTTTGTATGTTTCCGGCTTGTACGCAGCTAGCCGCACGATACGCGGCGACATTCCGGCTTGTTTCAAATCATTTTCTAAATTTTCTACATACTCCCCGCTCTGATCATATCCGAGCGCAATGATGTCAGGTTTATTTGCGACAATATGATCTACATATCCCGCTTCGTCCCCTATCACTGCTTCGTTTACGAGCGGGTGCGCGGCAACAATGTCCCGCCGCTCATCTTCAGTATGCTGCGGCTTAAAACCTTTGATGCGTTCCACCACCGCATCGCGCGCAACCGACACAATCAGATACGGCTTGGTCGCCCCTCGACTGTGCTCGAGGTAAACAAGAGCTCGAGCTTGTCTAAAAAAATCTTCATGCCCCGGATGAATACTATCGAACGTACCAAACACCATAATGCGAGTCATGAAGTAAAAGTATACCCTTTGCTCGAACCCCTGTTGAAAGCTTGTTGCATACGCACACCGTAGCAGGATATACTGTTTCCTATGAGCAAAACAATCGACGCAAAAAGATCCGCAGCGAAAAACTTTCGTGTTGCAACTGCCGATCCCAAAGCGCGTCTTGATGCATGGGAGAGAGCGCGCGGAACATTTAGCAAAAAACGCATGAAAGAGATACTACGAGATCTCCGTGCGGTACGTAAGGAGTGGGCTGCATAGCGAACCGACTACAACATGCCCGCGTATACGCTCGACGCCAACGCGATCATCTACTATGCGGGAAATGATGAAGCTGCGGTCGCAACGATCCAGCCGCTTATAGCGAGCCGTACCGCTATCTATGTGCCGACGATCGTAATAGTCGAGGTGTTCAGCACACAGCTTTCCGGTCATGAGCGAGCAGCAATAGAAACAATCCTCACTACAACACAGATCGTACCCCTCTATGAACACATCGCGCGTACGGCCGCCGAGTTGCGTCATACCTACCGCACCAAATTACCCGACGTGGCCATCGCCGCAACAGCGCTCGTAACCGGATCAACATTGCTCACTCGCAATGTGCGCGATTTCCGGCGCATATCCGGACTTATGGTCGAGCGGATTTGAGCCTGGAGATTTTGGATTCGGTGGGTGCAGGACTCGAACCTGCAAGCCCTTTCGGGCCCTAGTTTTCAAGACTAGTGGCTTACCATTCGCCGCAACCCACCTCGGTTGTTGTACCACACCAAAGCATGCCCGCGAAACTCGTCGAGAAGAGTTTCGCGACTAATTCATAGTACAATAATCTCCATGCCGGAATCTTCCTGGGCGCCTCTGCGGTGGAGCGCGTACGAGCACGAACATATTGAACGAACAAACGACTGGTTTTGGGCGCTCGGAATTATCGCCGCATGCGCAGCGCTTACCAGCCTTCTTTTTTCAAATGTGCTGTTTGCGCTTCTCATTGTGGTAGCCGCCGGTGTCATCGCACTGATTGCGCGTACCCCGCCGGAGCTTCACGATTTCGAAATCGGTGAGCGCGGCATCAGAGTCGGAACCACTCTGCATTCATATAGCGACATCATTTCATTCTGGGTGGAGACAGAAACAGACGATGAACCATTGCTCCTCGTCGACACAACCAAATTCATGGCGCCAAATCTTATCATTCCGCTCACCGGAGTTGACCCTGACCACGTCCGCGAATACTTGCGCAGCCACGCCGACGAAGTCCCGATGAAGGAACCTCTTTCGCACAAGATTCTCGAATTTTTCGGGCTTTAGGATAGCCACTAGCGACTAGGGTTTAGCCACTAGGGACGAGATGAGCCCGTTTAACATACGCATAGTCTCTTGCAGCAATTTGTGCACATGCACTGTTTCAGAATTTTTTGCGAACCCCAATTCTTCCGTAATGACCATGAATGTTTCCAACTCTGCCCCGGAACCAAATGCGATGCGTAGAAATTGGACGTGCTTAGCACGATGCTTTCGTGCATACCCTTCAGCGATATTCGCAGGTATCGAAACTGCCGCACGCCGCATCTGACTTGTTAATCCGAAAGTTTCCGTTTTTGGGAACGCTTCCGTAAGCCGATACACAGCCTTCACAAGCTGAATGCTCCGCTACCAAACGATCAGGTCTTTATATGTCTGCATCCGCCTATCCCCTAGTGGCTAGTGGCTAATTTCTACTTAATCCACTTCAACAGTAACACTGGTTACTTTCTCCTGATCTGCAAGCGTAACGCAGGTGAGTACAAACTCGGTATCTTTTGAAAGTTCCGGCGTCTTCAAACTGCCTGAAACGTTTTTCTTATTTTTATTCTGCTCCGTAAAGCTTGCAAGATCAGGACTTGAGATAACGCACGATTTCATGCCTTTCGACACCCATCCGAGCGTTGTTACATCTTTCTTATTGTCTTTCGTATCTATTTTCTTCGGATTCGCGACCAGGATGAGCGATGGTTTGTTTATCTGCACTTTACAGAGGGGCGAGGCATTCGTCTCCTTTCCGTCACTTGCGGTGCAAGTCAGTCCGTAGCTGACGGTATCTGTCCCGGCTGGCGGCTTTTCGATCTCGACTTCCGCAGAACCGGATGTCTCCGTTTCGGAAGCTATTTTAAAGCCAACACCCGCAGCTTTCACCGAATTCTTGCATGAGTACGCGATCGCAATCTTCATCCCGACGTCGGCAATCTTCGGCTCGCACGAGATCTCGGCTCCGGATATTGACGGTGTACTGCTGGAAACGGTAACCGTAACCTGACGCGACGCGCTGCCGGTATTTCCTTGGCAGTTCAGACCGTACGTAGTCGTCTTGAGAGGCGACACACTTTCCTCGCCTGATTGAGGCTTCGTGCCGCTCCAGCCATCGGTAGCGTTGCATGTCGTAACATTCTGTCCGGTCCAGCGCAATTTAGAAGTCTCGCCTTGAGCGATTGATGAAGGAACCGCAGAGAACGTCAACGTAGGCGCGCCAGGTTGCTGCCCTCCCACAGTCACCGTCGTTTGGCATTGTGCGCTTTGATTGCCCTGCCCCTGCTGCTGCTGCTGATTCATCTGTCCTTGCACATTCATGAAATACGTCGTTGTCTGCTGCGGATTGACTTGGGCTTGCCCGTTCGGCGGTACGGTGCCGAGATTGGTGATCGTTGCATACTGCGCAGTTCCGCCCGTGGTCTGCCACTGCAGAGTAACCGGCTGTTGCGGTTGCCCAGGTTGTTGCTGCTGCGGTTGATTCACGACCTGAATTGTGCACGCGAGCTGCGGGCAAGAGCTGAAAAGGGATTGGAACCACGAGCA
>CAYJVW010000044.1:0-7530 GCA_964373725.1 uncultured Candidatus Saccharibacteria bacterium
ATCAAAGCATCAGCGAATTAGCATCACTTTTGGTATTGATACTTCTTTGATATTTGTGTATCTGATACTTGATACTTCCGGCGTCTACGGACACAATGGTCATGCCATGTTTTTCCGCAAACGC
The DNA here is from genome assembly GCA_964373725.1 of uncultured Candidatus Saccharibacteria bacterium. Lineage (GTDB taxonomy): Bacteria > Patescibacteriota > Minisyncoccia > Phycocordibacterales > UBA2100 > UBA10103. The sequence goes on from CAYJVW010000044.1 coordinate 125, forward strand.
CGGGTATATCTCGACTACGCAAGCGCGACGCCGGTATTGCCGGAAGCCGCGCGTGCTGCAGCACGCGCGGCAGAGACATTCGGAAACCCGGGCGCGATCCATGCGGAGGGCGTAGAAGCTGCGGCCTCACTCCAACGATCTCGAGAGAAGGTAGCACTCGAACTTGCCTGCAAAGCGCGAGAGATAGTGTTCGTTTCTGGAGGAACGGAAGCGAACAATCTTGCGATTCTCGGATTCGCGCGAAAATTTGAGACGACTTGTCCGAGGTTCGACCTCGGACACCGAGGTCGAACCTCGGACAGCTTTGGATACCGAGGTCCGACCTCGGACAGCTTGTACGGGACGCACTGGGTAACGAGCGTGATCGAGCATCCATCGGTGCTCGAATGTTTTTCGGATATTGAAAGACGCGGTGGTGTCGTAACTCATGTCGACCCGAATGCGAAAGGAATCGTCCAAGTTGAATCTGTTGCTCGTGCGCTCCGACCCGAGACCGTGTTTGTATCCGTCCAATGGGCGAATCATGAGATAGGGACGATCCAGCCGCTTCACGGCATACGCGCCGCGATCGACGCGCACGAAGCAAAGCACGCCTCGACAGTCATCTTTCATTCGGATATGGGCCAAGCACCTCTCTATCTTTCTCCGCAAGTTCACGGACTTGGTGTTGATATCGCGACGCTTGACTCGGGAAAACTATACGGGCCGCGCGGCGTCGGATGTGTATATATCAATAATCGTGTCGAGCTTGTCTCGATCATTGTCGGTGGCGGGCAAGAGAGAGGTCTCCGAGCGGGGACTGAAAATGTCGCACTTGCCGCGGGATTTGCTGAAGCGTTTGCGATTATTGCGAGAGAGCGGCATGCGGAAGCGGCAAGGGTGAGAAATATGCAGGGCGACCTCGCGCGCGAGATCGGCGCGGGTGTTCCTGCCGCAGTCATAAATGGTGACTTGAAACATTCTTTGCCGCACATTTTTAATATCTCGATTCCACACATATCGAGCGAATATGTCACGCTTCAGCTCGACCGAGCCGGTGTAGCGATCTCGACCAAAAGCGCCTGCCGAGAAGGCGAGGAAAGCCGCTCGCATGTTGTCGAAGCGCTAGGGGATGTGAGAAGTGCCGCGTCCTTTGTAGCTTTAGCGAAGGAGGAGCGGGCACAAAACACACTCCGATTTTCTCTCGGACGAGACACAACGGGCAGAGATCTGCGAAGCAGCGTGAAAGCTCTTCACGAAGCTCTAAAAAGTATCAGGTATCAAGTATCAAACAAGTAACAAGTCAAAAAGTATCAAACAAATCCAAAATTCTTGATACTTGTCCCTTGATACTTGCTACTTCCGCATATATTATGCGGCCATGGACATCGAAAAACTCTCCAAATCTCAAATCGTACTCCTGACGCTCATGGTCAGCTTCGTCACGTCGATCGCGACAGGCATCGTCACGGTCTCCTTGATGGATCAGGCGCCGCCATCGATCGCGCAGACCGTCAATCGTGTCGTCGAGCGGACCGTCGAAAGGGTAGTGCCGTCCGGCCAATCGGCAAGCGCTGCTATTACTACCGAAAAAACCGTGGTGGTGAAGGAATCTGACCTCATAGTAAAAGCGGTCGAAGCGGCAGTCCCTTCTGTGGTGCGTCTTTTTACTACAAGCAAGGATGCTGGAGGCAAAGACACCGAGGTGTTCCTCGGTCTCGGCGTCGTCGTTTCAAAAGATGGCACTGTCGTAACGGATGTAGCGGTCTTGCCCGCGAGCGGATCCGTCGTGATAGCCATACAAGGAGGCAGCAAAGTTCTCGGTACTTTCATCTCGAGCGATGCAGCAAGCGGCCTTGCGCTTTTGCAGGGAGCGACATCAACAGCAGAGGGAGAAGTAGTGTGGAAATCCGCTTCATTTTCCGCTTCTGAATCCGTTCTCGGTGAGACAGTCATAAGCATCTCCGGCCGCACTGCGACGAGGCTTGCTGATGGTATTGTAACGGTGCTGCCACCAGAAGATGCGGGGAAGGACGAGAAAGTGTTTGGCCCGATGATCGTAGAAGCGAGTATTCCCGCTGGCTCCATCGCGTACGGAAGCCCGTTCATCAATAACAACGGAGAAATAGTGGGGATAAGCACAACTGCAAGCCGCGCAGTTGCCGAAGGCGCATATCTGGCATCGAGCTCTATAGTATTGTATACTACACAGACAAAAGCGCCTCCGGCCGATAAGCCTGCACCGTAGGCGCATAACCAGCTTCCAGTATCCAGCTTCCAGTATCCAGCTTCCAGTATCCAGCTTCCAGTATCCAGCTTCCAGTATCCAGCCTCTAACAATCTAGTATATGACCCCATTCAACAATTTCACAACCAAAGCGAAGGAGGTAATCCAGCGGGCGCACCAGCTCGCTGTCGAGCGCGGTCACAATCAAGTCTCGACGCTCCACCTCATGGCCGCGCTTCTCATGCAAGAGGAGAACATGGTGGTCCCGATGCTGGACCAGCTCGACATCGACACCGCGCACCTGACTGATTCGGTTCTTGAGCAGATAGAAGGCGGGAGCGGAACGACAGTTTCTCCTTCATTCCAACTCTATTTGACGCCCGAATTGGTGCGCGTATTCGAAGGCGCCCCGCGTATCGCGGCAAGTTTCAACGACCAATTCGTCTCGCCCGAACACCTACTCCTTGGAGTTGCAGAACATCCGGGTCCTGCATCGGATATTTTGGCTCGATTCCGGATAGACCGAGCAGCGCTTGCCCGCATTCTTGCGGACATAAAGGAAGGGAAAATACGTGATGCCGAAGAGCCGAAAAAGCCGCGAGCGCTGGGCAGGTTTGCCCGCTCCCTCACCGATCGAGCCCGCGAAAACAAGCTCGACCCCGTTATAGGTCGCGACACCGAGATCACCCGCGTCATCCAGATACTTTCCCGCCGAACGAAAAACAACCCGATTCTCATCGGGGAAGCAGGCGTGGGGAAGACGGCAGTTGCCGAGGGGCTCGCGCAGCGTGTGGCCTCGGGAGACGTACCCGAATCGCTTCGAGGCAAAGAATTAGTGCAACTAGACTTGGGACTCCTCGTCGCGGGCACAAAATATCGCGGCGAATTCGAGGAGCGCTTGAAGGCTGTCATGAAAGAGATAGAACGAGCGGAAGGGAAGATCATTCTGTTCGTTGATGAGATTCATACACTTATCGGCGCGGGGGCTGCTGACGGGGCGCTTGATGCGTCGAACATGTTAAAGCCCGCGCTCGCGCGCGGCGAGATGCGCGTTGTCGGCGCGACAACGCTCAAAGAATACCAGCGGCATATTGAGCACGACGCGGCGTTTACGCGGCGTTTCCAGCCTGTGCATGTGAATGAACCGTCGCTCGACGACACGGTTTCAATTTTGCGCGGCCTCAAGGATCGGTATGAGCTCTATCACGGAGTTCACATTACCGATGATTCTATTGTCGCGGCGGCGCAGCTTTCGAGCCGCTACATCACGGAGCGGTTTTTGCCCGACAAAGCCATAGATATTATCGACGAAGCGGCGTCGGCCTTGCGCCTCTCGCTTGAAAACAAACCGCCAGTCTTGGAAGAGGCGCATAGGAAGATCATGCGTCTCGAAATAGAGCGCGAGGCTCTTAAGAAAGAGTCCGAAGCGGGCGAAGGCAAGGAGAGGACACGCTCCAAATCCATCGATCGCGAAATAGCAGACCTGCGCGATGGCACGCGCGAGCTGGAGATGAAATGGAAAAATGAGAAAGAGACTCTGGCAGAGATCGGCCGCCTGAAGAAAGAGCTTGAAGCGGCTCGCATCGAAGGGGAGAAGGCTGAAGCGACGAGCGACTTGACCAAGACCGCAGAGATACGCTACGGCCGAATTCCGGCGCTCGAGAAAGATCTCGATGCCGCCACCAAGAAATTGAGAAAGTTTCAGGCGACGAGGCGCGTGCTGCGCGAAGATATTACCGCGGAAGATATTGCCGCGGTTGTTTCGCGCTGGACCGGTGTCCCCGTGTCTCGCATGCTCGAAGAGGAAGCGGAAAAGCTCTCGCGCATGGAGGGGGAGTTGAAGCAACGCATTGTGGGCCAGGATGAAGCGGTGCAGAAAGTCGCGGATGCGATAAAACGTTCGCGCGCAGGCATCGCTGACCCGAATCGCCCCGTCGGCTCCTTCCTCTTTCTAGGTCCCACAGGAGTCGGGAAGACAGAGCTCACGAAAGCGCTTGCGGAGTTTCTTTTTAACAGTGAGAAGGCCTTGATCCGCGTGGACATGTCCGAGTACATGGAGAAGCATTCCGTGTCGAAAATGATCGGCTCGCCTCCCGGATATATCGGCCACGACGAAGGCGGGGGACTGACCGAGATGGTACGGCATCGTCCGTATTCGGTCATACTATTCGACGAGATCGAAAAAGCGCATCCGGAAGTATTCAATGTGCTTTTGCAAGTCTTAGACAACGGCCGTCTCACTGACTCCAAAGGCCGCGTCGTCAATTTCAAAAATACGGTCATCATCATGACGTCGAATATCGGTTCAGAACATATCGATAAGATGTCGAATCTCGGATTTAATCATGCTCCGGCAGGATCAGATCGTGATCAGTACGAGCAGATAAAAGAGAAAGTCATGAGCTCCTTGAAAGAGTTCTTCCGTCCTGAATTCTTGAATCGCCTGGACGAGATCGTGCTCTTCAATATCCTCACGCATGAGGCGGTCCGTGATATCGTACGAATTCAAATCGATCTCGTCGTGAAGCGGCTGGAAGAAAAACGCATCACGCTTTCATTTTCCGATTCGGTCATCGAGCATCTCGCGAAAGAGGGGTACAACGTCCAGTATGGCGCACGTCCCTTGAAGCGTCTGATTCAAACCAAGGTATTGACCCCAATTGCAAACATGATGGTGGCGCGCGGAGTCCTCGAAGGCGGGTCAGTCCATGTGGATGTCAAAAAAGACTTCTCGACTTCCCTCGATTCCACTCGAGATACACCGCTCGGAAAAGACGAGTTCGAACTCACGTTCGATGTCCGAAAAAGCGCCGAGCGAGTTCGCGGAGCAAGAGCTCGAGCAAAAGTGGCCGCAGTTGCTTAAAACAAAAAACACCGGCTCGTGGCCGGTGTTTTCATTTGGTGCGCCGGGCTGGATTCGAACCAGGCCAACGCGTCTGTGCATAATTCACTTTGATTCTGTGGTCTAAAGCGTTACTCTATTAGTAATGGTTTATCCGCCTTCCATACCCCATAACAAGTGGAATGATGTAGCGATTTTATATCGATCCGGGCTTTCAATGCAGAAGGTTGCAGATAAGTACAGCGTTTCTATTGATGCCGTTGTCTACATACTCAGACGATCAGAAATTCCTCGTCGCTCCTTTTCTGAAGCAAACAGAATTGTATTTGAAGCGAAGAAACCATCTTTTACATTTCGCAAGCAGAACTCAAATCAAGTAAAGGAAATGGATCTGATCGGTGCGATGTTGTATTGGGCAGAGGGTTACAAAACTAAAAAAGCAATGGGTATAGATTTTGCTAATAGTGATCCCAATATGGCGCAGTTGTTTTTACGTTTCCTCAGAACTAGATACGTCCTAGATTCGTCGCGCTTGTACTGCCAGATATATTACTATGCAGATCAGAACATATCTCAACTGACGACTTTTTGGTCCAAGAAACTGGACCTGTCGCGTAAATCGTTTCGCTATCCGTACGAGAAAAAGGATCCGAAACCGAATGTAAGAAAACTTTCGTACGGTGTTGTACACATTCGCTACAACGATAAAAAGCTATTATGGGACGTGCTAAAACTGATAGAATCGTATAAACTCAAGTATTGCGTCGGTGGCTGAGCGGTCAAAAGCAGTGGTCTGTAGAACCATCGCCTTCGGGCTACGCAGGTTCGAATCCTGCCCGGCGCACAAGTGAGATAGTAAATGATGGAGCTTTTTCCCGTGCTACAATCTGTTGCATGAGAGTGCGTTCCGCCGTGGCGTTCCTTTCGACATCTGCGGTGGTCCTATTACCCCTACTTATTAACGCGCAGACTATTCTGCCGAAAAAACTCGTCCCGTGCGACGGCCTGAACTGCACTGTCTGTAGTCTAGCGACGCTTGCGCAGAATATCCTGAACGCAGGCATCTTCCTGTCAGTCTTTCTCTCCGCGATCCTTTTCGCGTATGCCGGCTGGCTCTACCTCACGAACGAAGCGATCGGGCAGCAGCAGAAAGCCAAAGACACATTCAAGAACGTCGTCATCGGCCTCGTCATCATTCTTGCGGCGTGGCTTGTTGTAGACACGCTCATGAAAATGATGTTGAAGGGTGACTTCGGTCCGTGGAATAACGTGTGCTCGTAGGTTTGCGTGAACTTCATATGTAGGCTATATTTCATCCTCGAAATGGGAAGTATTTCTGCTATCTAATTTCTAACTTCTAATTTCTTTAGCCATGTCCCAGGATCAACTCATCAAAATCGCCTGCTCAAAGTGCAATCGCACCAACTATTGGTCGCGCAAGAACAAGAAGCTTGTCGAGCGCAAGATTGAGTTGAAAAAATATTGTCGTTGGTGCAGGAAGCACACAGTTCATAAAGAGACGAAAAAGTAAGCGCAAGGCCGGGCTTCCTATCCACACCTTTTTTGTGGGGTGTGGTTGTTGATGTAATTTTAGTGTTATAGTTATGTAACTATATACCTAGGTTCTATTTATGAAACTAAAGGAACACAAACTTGCCATAATTTTGCGAAGACAAGGCTATTCGATGAAAGAAATATCGAAAGCCCTGCAAATTTCCAAGAGTACCGTTTCTGTATGGGTCAATAATATTCTTCTAAGTCGGTCCGCACAGAAGCGCATACGTCTGCTCTACACGGACGGTCAGATTGCTTCACAAAAAGCACACCGTGCGAAAACTGCGCTCAAGGAACATGGGGCACGTGAAGAAGCGAGGCAAATCCTTTCTAAGATTCCGCATAATCGTGAGATAAAACAGCTTTTATGCGCCTTGATCTATTGGTGTGAGGGGGCAAAGCGCTACGGGAACAAGGGTAATTTTTCTCTCACGAATTCTGATCCTGCATTAGTTTCGACGTTTCTTTCATTATTGCGGGAATCGTTTGAATTGGATGAGTCAAAGTTCAGGGTGTGTATGCATTTGCATAGTTATCATGACGAGAAGATACAGTTGAAATTCTGGTCAAAAATGACTAGTATTCCCATTGAGCAGTTCATTCGTTCGTATCTCAAGAAGGAAAGTGGTATAAGCATTCGGGATGGGTATCAAGGCTGCATTTCCGTCCGATACTATGACACTGTCCTCCTCCGTCGAATCTTGGCGATAGCGAGTGAGTTCCTCAAGAAAAAGGGTCCATAGTTCAGTGGTAGAATATCTCTCTCCAAAAGAGCAGATCTAGGTTCGATTCCTAGTGGGCCCG
>CAYJVW010000045.1:0-3617 GCA_964373725.1 uncultured Candidatus Saccharibacteria bacterium
GTAATTGTTGCTCTCGTTCAATTCACCAACGGCGTTCGATGGATCAACCGTAACCGTAAAGTTACCGCCTCCCGCCATCACGCGGTTAAACCGGAGCGTGTTTTCGATATGGTCGCCGCGGCCGAGGCTTCTTTGTGCAGGCGAGAAGTATGGCGACGCAGGAGAAGTCGGCAGCTGCGCGCTGAAATACCACGTCCCGCTGGGACCGGCGCCGACATTAGCGATATCGAACTTGACTGCCATGACATCGTTTGGATTATTCGGCATACGTTGCACGAACACGCCAGAGTATGGATCAATCATGCCGACAGCGAGTATACGCACCGCGAGATCAGGTTTGCCGGGAACGGTTGCTACCGTTCGCGTTGCTCCCGATCCTGCTACAGGCAGCGTGGATGTTGCGACCGGCATGCCGCCTGCTTGCGGCGTAACCGTTACCGTCGCGTTTCCTTGCGCGCGTGTTCCGGAAGTCTTTGAAGTCGATGTTCCGGATGCTGTACTCGCTTGCGCATAGACGATTGAGAACGGGATATCGGAAGATGCGGTTCCCGCTAAGACGGGCACCAGACGCACGCTCTTCGCCGAAGAATCGCCAATAGTGTAAGGCGCTCCGCACGGAATAGGGCTTACGACGCCCGCCGAATTAATGCCGCGGAACTGAAACCCGTCTTTGCACTGATACATGAGCGAATAGCTACCGCCGTTCGCGGCGGGAGAATATTTCCATGAGACGTCGAGCGGTTGCCCCGAGCTTACGGTGCGATTTGAGAGCGTTACGGCGATCGTGTTCCCGGAGTTACGCGAGAAAAGGGAAGCGAAACCAGACGACGCGATATTCAAAAAGTTGAATGCTCCCCAGACGACGATTGCGATTAGGATGATAAACCCCGCGATGGCGAGGATGTTTGAAATAAGGCCAGTTCGAGGAGGTGTCTGTTCAGACATACAAAGGGAAAAAAGCGATTAATGTAACCTTGCCCGTTTCCCCTGGGGCACCGCCTTTGTACCACATAGCGTGCTATTTGACAAGGGCTGCAATATGATGTAGTGTTTCGGCGTCATGGAATCTACTCCTTCACGCACTCATTCGAAAAAGGGATCAAAGCCGCTCTTTGCCGCCGCATCCGTGATGCTCTTTTTTCTTTCGCTTTCAGCAGCAGATTCGATCGGCTTCGTGCCGTATTATGTTGATGGAAGCGAATCGAATCGCGAGGTTGCACTCTCTAATTTGCCTGAATTAGGAGAGGAATTACAGAATGACGGGTATACGAAATCCGTCATTGAGACAGGGGAGACGGAACAGTTGGGTGTTGCTCCGGAGCGAATCGTAATTCCAGCAATCGGTCTCGATCTGCCGGTTCAGAATCCCGAGACGCGCGACGTGGGTGCGCTCGATGAGCTCTTGAAAGCAGGCCCTGCCAGATATGTCGATTCCGCGCTTCTTGGCGAGAAGGGGAATGTCCTTATTTTCGGGCACAGTTCGCGCCTGCCGGTTGTGCGCAACCAAATGTACAAGGCCTTCAATGATGTGCCAGAGCTTGTAGCAGGAGATTCGATCACGATCGTCGGTGGCGGAAAACAATATTTCTACAGTGTTGTTTCGCTTCGCCGCGCGGATGCAAATGAAGAGCAAATAGACGTCTCTCGCTCGGGGAATCGCCTCACGATCGTAACGTGCGACACACTCACCTCAAAAAGCACGCGTTGGATCGTTGAGGCGGAGTTGATCGGGTCGTACTGAAATATCCTTATCTCGAGCCATTTAATGGCGCTTGACAAATGAATGTCGAGTGTTACAATCTTCCGACTTAATAGTTCTCCTCTCCTTGCAATGCGTCGGCAGCAGCAGTCTCTGCTCTTGCCGAGGCCTTACGAGGCCGTGTTCTTTGCCAAAAAGGCGATCTTCATAAAGGGGCTGTTGATCCAGATAAGTACATTAAGTGTTGTGTATTTGTTTGGGTCATCAGCAAAAGAAAGGTCAAACCATGCTGAAGATCGCCACCCGAGCCGCAGGGGTTCTTCTACTGTCGGCAAACTCTACGGTCGCACTTGCGTCCGACTACTGTGCTCGCCGGATCTCCGGTGTGCACGTGGCTCGGTCTGACTCCGGTCAGGCCGCGCACGAGCTCTCCCAGAAGAGCAAGTGCGAATACTGCGGGAAGTGTCGCTACGAGTCTCGGCATTTCGCCGAAAAAGACTCGTCTGGGCGACCCTCTCTGCGGTTCCAGTCACGGTGCGTCTCGAAATAGGCGCCAGGAGTCGGAGCACGAGCCGTTTGGGCGGCTCGTGCACCACTTTTCTCTTCAAACCCGACGATCATAACAAAAATCGGAGGGACTTGACAAATTGTAAGAATTATCATTAAATAACGAACCTATGAAAAATGTTGCGACGCGTTCTTATGGACTCGGACTCTTATTGGGCCTTGCATTGATTTTTTCTCTATCTACCGCCCAAGTGACCAACGCTTGGGAAGACGACGGTTACGTATACGACGGAAGTGGTCACTGGATTGATGATGGCATGGTCTACGATTCCAGCGGCAATTGGTTCGATGACGGCATAGTGTACGACGGTAATGGTAATTGGGTTGACGACGGTTACGTCTATGATAACGGAGGCTGGAACGATGATGGCTACGTGTATGACAACGATGGTTGGAATGACGACGGCTATGTCTATGATGACGGTGGTTGTTACGACTACTGCGGCGACGATTACGACGGTTGTTACGATTATTGCGGTGATGATTACGGCGACTACGATTATGACTACTGCGACGATTACTGCGATGATTTCTACGAAGAGACCGAGTATTTCAGCGATAGCTGCTATAACTGCTCTCGCGGCTCGCAAGGACAGATGTATTCGAGTTCTGTACCGCGTTCGTTTGCCTCTCCAAGAGTAAGTTCATTTGCAACTAAATTCGCGAATGTTCCAGCGAGACAGAATCCTGTGATCATTCCGAATAATCGGCCGAGACCTGTCTTTCAGGCGACACCGGTATCGAATAACACGGTTATCACGAACACGAATATCGACAATAGCATCAACGACAGCTTCAACGACAACAGTTACAACGACTACAGCGTGAACGGAAGCTTCAACAATTACAACAGCAATAATACGGCGGTAGCAATTGGCGGGACGTGGGGCACGGTAACACCGATTGCCGCTATTGCTCCGGGACGCACGATCGCGGCCGTACTACCGAACTACGTTCGCACAACCACATACGTTCCTCCGATCGTCCGTGCGAATCCGCAGTATGTTGCGCTCTCCCAGATTCCGTACACTGGTTTCGATCTCGGACCTGTCGGAAACGCGATCTACTGGATGTCGCTCCTCGGTGTTTCAGCTGCAGGAGCATACCTCTTGATCTACTACAAAGGCGGTGCACTTCTGTTCGTTGGAAGCTTGTTGAAAGGTTCGAATAACGATTTCCGAAATCGTTATGAATCTGGTGAGCTTTCGGTTCTTCCGACGCTCTCTGATTTCTCTGAAAAAAAGGAAGTTGTGAATTCGACGAAAGACACGATGAGCATCTCCTCGAAGGGAATTGTCATCAACCGAAACTATTAGTAGTGTGAGATATCGGGATTTACGAAGTCCCGTAT
>CAYJVW010000045.1:3717-7308 GCA_964373725.1 uncultured Candidatus Saccharibacteria bacterium
AGGGCTCCCCTTACGCACATAGGATTAAGTCCGCCGCCTGCCCTCCGCTGCATATTTGGACTTCGTAAGTCCAAATATCGAGGGGGAGGTATCCAAAGTGATAAAAGACGCGCTGTCCAATATGACGGCGCGTTTTGACATATAGGACAAATCATGACATGGTGCCGCCGGCGGGGCTTTTACTCTGGACCGGGGCTTCCCCGGAGAAAGGCAGACAATGAAAGTCATTTGCTTGGTTATCGCGGCCATGTTCGCGGGATTCGTCGCGGCTCCGGCAGAGGCTGGACGCCAGGGTGTCAGGACTGCGCATCCGCAAGCGGTTGGGCCAGCTACTCGCTGGTTACCCCACTGCAGTTGGATGCGTAGGGCACGTCTTGGTGCCCGGGCGGCAAAGCATTGCCGTCCGTAACGAGTCGGGCTTGGTGGGCCGCTTCGCGGCGGTCCATCGGCTCCTTCAGGCATCATATGTTTCGACTTGATCTCCAAGAAATATTCAGCGTTGACATTCGTTCTCTTGCGCTTGTTCGCATATCGCTTGCAAGCATCGTTCTTCAGGATCTTGCGAGAAGGTCTCTCGACATCACCGTGTTTTACGGGGATGCAGGCGTTTTACCGTCCTCGTATCTTCATTCATTTTGGAACGGCTCATGGTCGTGGTCGTTGCACCTCATTGATGGCGGTTCTGCATATTTGCTTGCGGGGTTATTTGTTCTCCAATCGCTTGTCGCGCTCGCGCTCCTCATTGGATTTCACACACGAATCGCAACTGTCCTTACATGGCTCTTTCTCGTGTCGCTTCACAATGCGAATCCGCTCATCCTGCAGGGCGAGGATGTACTGCTTCGAGTCGTGCTGTTCGTTGCGATGTTCCTTCCGCTCGGCGCGGCATTTTCTATCGATCGCTGGCGTACGAGCGGTCCGATACTTGAAACGAAAGTACTTTCCGGCTGGAGCGTTGCGTATCTTCTCCAGATAGGGTTTCTCTACTTTTTCGTTTCTCTCTATAAGCATAGCGCGGAGTGGACGAGCGGAAGCGCCATCTACTATGCGCTTTCTATTGACCAATATGCGACCGATTTCGGAAGATTCATGCTGAACTTTCCAGATCTATTGGTGTTCTTTACGTACAGCGTACTTATTTTCCAGAGCTTTGCTCTTTTTTTGCTTTTTTCTCCCGTATACACAGTCTTTATCCGCACTGCGACCGTAGTTTTACTCATGCTGATGCATGTCGGGTTCGCGCTCAGCATGAATCTGGGGATGTTTTCTGCTGTTTCGATCGCCGCACTGTGCGCGTTCATTCCATCGGAAATATGGGATGGAATTAAAGAGTTTCTCCACAACCACGTGCCGTCATGGAATAGCATCAGCCGGTCTTTTTCCGTTAGTGAAATGCCTACTCCTCGCGCGCTACCTATCTCTCGGACACAGGCTTTCGTATCCGTGCTTGGGATTTGTTACATTTTTTATATTTTCTTGTGGCACGCCGGCAATGTATTACATCCCGGACAGTACATACCATTTGGACATGGATTCGACTGGCCGGCCAAGGTGCTCCGGCTCGATCAGAGATGGAATTTGTTTGCGCCATATCCGTATCGGCACGATGGTTGGGTTATTCTTGCGGCGACTCTTAAAAACGGCGAGCAAATAGATCTGTTCCGAGACGGCGCAGAGATCTCATACGATCGGCCGGACGTTATTTATGACTTATACCCTCGGCCTCGATGGCGAAGATATTTCTTAAGCATATGGCTCGAGGACAATTCAAAGTATCGCGTTCCTCTTGCGCAATATTTGTGCTCAAAGTGGAACGAGTCTCATGCTGCAGAATCACGCATCGACACGCTCGACATTATCTATATGCTCGAGTGGACGCCGGCGCCCGGAGAAACGATGTCGCCGGCTCGATTGGTACCGCTTCTCCGTTGGGATTGCGCTCACAATACTGTTCTCGAACAGGCTGTCATCCAATGACCTCTTTCGGCACGTACCCATTTCTTTTCCAGAATTCGTATCGCCAGCGGAATGTCATGATGGGAACTATCCTGCCGACCAAGGCAAATATGCTCTTATCATCCATGTAGAGCGCATACTTAACATAATCCTTGTCTTCCGAGAGCAATTTCTCTTCCGCGAGCGCTCTCCCGGCAAAGACAGCGCACATCAGTAAGAAAAGAATGCCGAGTCGGAAAGAATCTAGAAATCCTATTGCATTCAGGAATGGCAGATAGAGAAAACCCCACTGGAAGCATTTAGACACATACACGGGATGTTTCGTGAATCTGAACGCGCCGGTCGTAATTATTCCTCTCATAGAAAGGTTGGCGGATCGTATGCCAAGGAGTGCTTCTCCCCACAGATGAAAAAGTGCCATGAAGATGATCAGCGCTCCGAGAATATACAAGACATACGGATGTCCTGAAGCGATCTGGGACCACAGAGGAATACCGCCTGTAATGCCGGATTGTTCAGGCGTTGGTATGTAGCGCAGCCAACCTGCTGAAACTGCGGCATAAAGAGGAGGATACGATGAGAGCGTAATTAACCACCCAAACCATGTACGGTCGACTTTTTTTACTTCGGTTCCGATGAGGCGGGATGCAAAAATATATCCGGGCAGAATAGAGAATATGATGACGGTGAATATCAGCGTGTCTATTGCCAGGACAAAATCGGCAAAACTATTGCCAAGGTCGGGGACGCCGGTCGCGCGCAATCTCGAAAGAAGAACAGAGGCGGAAAAGAAGTTGATCAATAAGAAGATGCATCGGACGAGCCATTCGAGCACGCCGTCAAAGAAAACATTCCAGTCGATCTCCCGTATCTGGAGCCGCGCTAAAAGCCCGAATTGATACGTGCCGTCCCTCTTTTCCCCCAGGATGTATTCGGTCGCGAAGATCACGATGAAAGACGTAGGCATTATAAAAGCAAGAAAGGGAAGGGTCGCCTGCGTTATGAATTCTATACGTGCGGCATTTTTATATTCGGGAAACAGCCAGATAGCAAAATAAATCGCTATGATGCCGACAAGCACGCCCAAGAATTTTGTCATCGTGCGCAGAAGCACAGTGCTCATGCGCTGTTGTGGTCGGTCAGAAAACTTCCAGCGTGCCCGCGAAAGTTCAGAGGCGAATAAATATGTGCTTGTGAAAAAGATGATCAGGAGCGCCATGTGCACATTGGAGAGCCCGCTTTTATACAAAGCAAAGTACGTTCCGATAATGATCGCGATCGAAATGAACGGGTCGAACCATGCGGCGACGGACATTGCCTGAATCTCCCTTGAATTATGGGCTGTTTTCTGCATGTGTGGCTCTTATTGATCAACGTACGTGAGTCGGCGCGGGGAACAATACGGCATCAGTGCCTCATTGACAATGGCTACGTATGTAGCGTGACTCGCTTTTTCTCGTGTTGACTTTAGCGCGATAGTATTTCGGTGCGCGAATTTGCCTTTACAAGAAATTAGAAGTCGTCAAACTACCAACTAAAGGGAAACTGGCGTGGCGTCTGCGCCATGAACAATTTCCAAAACATCCAAAACATCTGTCTCACTGCCGGCGCAAGCATCATCCTGCTTGCTGCGGT
>CAYJVW010000046.1:0-7267 GCA_964373725.1 uncultured Candidatus Saccharibacteria bacterium
ATAAATAAGTCTAGATTTTCTGCGCAGCAATAAAACTCGTGAAATTGAATTTGAGGTCCTGGATTGATTCCTCAAGAATATCGAGCTTATACATTTTTGCTGCGGCGCTGGATGCAATAACGGCCGTTGAGGCCGGCAACCTCCCTTTTGCCAGATCTTCAGCAGCTTTTGCGGTGTCCGCATACTCTCGCAACTCCACCCGCGGCCATTTTTTCTTTAAATAGGCGCGGCACTGTTTGAGCGCCTGGTCGTGGGACGTAATAGTCTTAATCTTGTCAGCAGTAACGCCCGGCTTCACGAGCAAATTTTGATGAATGTCTATCTCGAATATCTTTTTTATCGAAAAACGATGTTTTGCCATCGCATAGATAGCTTCCAGTACCATCCCGCCCGTTGAATTCTCGATAGGAAAAATCCCAAGATCAATAACTCCCTTTTCTAGAGACTTTAGAACATTCTCCGCAGTGATAAGGTAGGCAAGCTCGTATTTCATCAATTTCGCGTGCTTTTTCGCATAGATCCTGGCTGCCTCTTCCGAAAAACTGCCCCTTGCACCCATTACCCCAATTTTCATTCCGTTGATACTACCCTTCTGCTCCCTGCGCCGCAACCAAAAAAAGCCTCAAAACGCAACAGTATTGCGCTTCAGGCAACTTTGTGGATATATGAATCATTACCATTGACACGCCCAAATAAGGGCTCAAAATGGTCAAAGTCGGCTAACCCAGGGATTTAGGGTCGAACGTGGCGTGCTTGGCCGATTTAAAAAATCAAACCAACAAATATATGGCAAATAAAATGGATCTGGTTGATCGAGTGCAGGCCGTACTCGGCGGGACCAAGGCCGATGCAGAGCGTGCTGTTGAATCAATTATCGCTGCTGTCACGGACTATTTAAAAAAAGGAGAAGAAGTCTCTATCGCAGGCCTCGGCATCTTCGAAGCGAGAACACGCGCAGGACGCATCGGCCGAAATCCTCGCACAGGCGCAACAATTCAAATCAAGGCGATGCGGGTCCCAAAATTCCGCGCATCAAAAACGCTAAAAGACGCTTTGAAGTAGCACTTTTCCTCAGTAGCGAGGAGATCCAAAAACCCGCACAACGCGGGTTTTTGTGTGTCTTCAAAGATTCGTGTACAGTGGAAACTTCGCGGGATTAGTTTAGTGGTAGAACGGATGCCTTCCAAGCATCGGGCGCCGGTCCGATTCCGGCATCCCGCATTGCGAATTCTTGTATTGCTATGGACTCTTCGATACGCTCATTGCTCGCAAATATCGGCGCACTCGGCCTCCTTTGCGGAGCTCTCTTTCTCATAACTCATCCAGAATTCATCTCATCCCGACTGACCGCAACAAATACACCAACTGCCATATATGTCGAACAAACCGCAACAGTTATACCAGCCTCTTCGACACCCGTGGTCACACAACCCGAACCTAGAAAAATAGCCGAAAATAAGGTGGAAATGGTGATCGAGCAGGAACTGGAGTTGAAGACTGCGTCATCATCAGAACAAACCGCGAGTGCCGAAGTACAAAGGATCAATGATCCGTATCCATTCGCACCCCAAGACTCAAATACATTAAATCAAGCAGCACGCGCAGCTCTCGTTAATATTATATGTGAAGCACCTGATGGATCGGTTAAATCAATAAGCGGCAGCGGCACCATCATTGATCCGAGAGGTGTCATAATCACAAACGCGCATGTCGCTCAATATATTCTGTTATCCAGAAACACAGACCTCAAGATAAAATGTAGAATTCGCGCTGGTTCACCTGCGAAAGAGGCTTGGACTCCCGACATCATCTTTTTTCCATCTGGGTGGATCAAAGCACACGCAAAAGATATACTTGAAACGAGACCCATCGGTACAGGAGAAAACGATTATGCACTTGTGCTAATAGTTGCATCAATCGATGGGACCGCTCTTCCTGCCACATTCCCCCATCTGGAACCGGACGTTCGAGAAAAAATAGGATTTAGCGGCGATCCGGTACTCATTGCCGCATATCCTGCCGAATTCGGGGGAAGTTCCGCTGCAAGGAATGCCCTCTATGTCTCTTCAGTGTTTACGAATATAAGACAAATGCTCACGTTCACGGAACAACTGGTAGACATGATCTCTCTTGGAGGCACTGCCCTTGCGCAGAGCGGATCTTCCGGCGGTGCAGTCGTAAACATGTGGGGACGTGTTATCGGTATTGTTACAACCACAAGCGAAGGCGAGACGACAGAAACGCGCGACCTACGTGCGATCACCATGGCTCACATCGATCGCAGCGTTCGTTCTCACACTGGTGCAAGTCTGGAAGGTTTCCTCCAGCGAGACCCGACAGCACTTGTTACAGAGTTCAAGACGCAGGCACAGACACTCGCCAATTCCCTCATCGAGCAAATAGACAAACGCAGGTAATCCCGACTGCCGGAGATTTACTTTGTCGGGGCGCCGAGAATCGAACTCGATCTACATGGTCCCAAACCATGCGTACTACCGGTATACTACGCCCCGGACCAGCGAATCGTATCACATAAACATAACGGACACACAAGATAAAGAATCTGTCCTTTATCGAGTCCTTTACAAATTATCTTCAAGTGCCTGCTCAAAGAGCCTACATCTCGCCGTTCGCGTTGATTCGTGTAGAAGTACGCCGACCACATCCAGCTGAAACTCTCTTGCATCCTTCTTTACTTCCATGTAGAGCGCCGCGGTGCGGGCCAATTTTCTAAGCTTCCGAGCATCCACCAGCTCCTCCGGTCTATAGCCTATTTCACGTGAAAAATCTGACACAGATATGGTCTTAACTTCTACAAACCTGACAGTCCCAGCCTTTTCCGCAATTGCGTCGATCTCTCCCCATGGTTTCCTATAATTCCGCTCGATCACCCTATACCCCTTTCTCTCAAGAAATAGACACGCGATATCTTCGCCAGTCCTACCAACTCGCTTTCTACTCTTATCCTTTTCAAATCTGTCATCCTGCTTCATATCTTTCACGTGAAAATCAAACGGGTGAGATGAATTGGCCGAATACTACCTGCTGACCTTTCACGTGAAATAATACTTGTAAGTTTCTTAAATGACATAGTACGTGAATTCGCAAGGGTATCTCCATAAAAAGACAAAGGACGCGTGATCGATATGTCCTTTATCCCCACTATCCCCATAGTTTTCCCCAGTTTACGCATATTTTCTACAAAACCGGACTGCCGTCTATTATAATTCGTGTGATGAGAAAAGATAAAGATTCAGCGATAAAAATGAGGAGGAATGGAAGCAGCTATATGGAAATTTATCATGCTCTTAAAGTGCCTCGGGCAACTCTATCGGACTGGTTCTCTGGAGAGAACTAGTCAAATGATATCAGAAAAAGGCTTACTGAAGCAGCACAGAAAGTCAGCACTGTGCGTATTCGCGAACTCGATCGAATTCGTGGACTCAACTTAACTCGTGTTTATGAAGAGGCACGCTCTGAGGCACGACAGGAATTCGAACAGCTCAAATATCACCCGCTGTTCATTGCGGGATTAATGCTGTACTGGGGAGAGGGAGACATGAGAAGCCGCAGCCAAGTACGCCTTATAAACACAGACCCAGAAATGATTCCATTATTTGTCTTCTTTTTACGGCATGTCTGTCTTATCCCAGAGAAAAAATTGGCGCGGCAGTGATTATTTATCCCGATTTAAACGCTAAAGAATGCGTTAGATTTTGGTCGGGAAGATCTGGAATATCTGAGAACAGCTTCTTGAAATGTGCAACTATACAAGGTCGCCACAAAACTCGTAAGCTATCTTACGGAATATGCAGTATATACGTGTCGAGTACCTACTTCAAGACTAAGGTCATAGAGTGGCTGAAGTTTCTGCCGCAAGAGTTGATGAACAAAGCATACTATGCGAGTATGTGAGCGCTGCGGGCGTAGTTTAGTGGTAGAACATGACATTGCCAATGTCAAAGCAGGATTTCGATTATCCTCGCCCGCACAGCATGTCCGCTCATTGGTCACACGTCGTTTTCTGCTGAAAACGCGCGCGACCCCGCCTCGCGCCCGGTCGGCGCTCCGGCCAGCAAAAGCTACACATGCTCGCTTTTGCTCCCGCCAGGACTCGAACCTGGAACGACGGTTCCGAAGACCGCTGTGAGATCCATTTCACCACGGGAGCGAACACACATCATACAACTAATTCATCTCTCGATGCTAGAATGCGCACATGAAATTGTCAGTTCCGAACGAAGTCGCAGTTCTCCATACACGTTTACGAGAGGCGGGATTCGAGGCATATTTGGTGGGTGGATGCGTGCGTGATCTTCTCCTGGACCAAGAGCCAAAAGACTGGGATATCACGACCAACGCGACGCCTGATCAGATCCAATCACTGTTTGAAGAAACGTTTTACGAGAATGAATACGGTACTGTCGGCGTTGTTACAGAGTCCGATGATCCGCGTCTGAAAGTTGTGGAGATCACACCGTATCGTGTAGAAGGGAAGTATTCAAACGCACGGCATCCTGACGAGGTTCGCTTCAGTACGCATCTCGCGGATGATCTTGAGCGTCGAGATTTCACGATAAATGCGATCGCGTATGATCCACAATCGGACGAGATTATTGATCTTCACGACGGCGTAAAGGACATCGAACAGAAAAGAATTGCCGCTGTAGGGAATCCAGATGAACGATTTGCCGAGGATGCTCTTCGAATGCTTCGTGCGATACGTATCTCAGCCGAGCTTGATTTCGTCATTGACGCAGAAACTGCATCAGGAATATCAAAAAACGCTTCACAACTGGAGAAAATATCGCGCGAACGCGTCAGAGACGAGTTGACGCGAATACTCGAAAGCGATCGCCCCATGCAAGCGCTCTTCATTGCCCAAAAATTAGGAATTCTAAAGTACGCTGTGCCAGAATTAGAAGAGGGAATCGGTATCGGACAAAATCAAGCTCATTCGTTCGAGGTGTTTGAGCATTCTCTGCGCACTTTGCAACATGCTGCTGATAAAAAATGGCCGCTTGATGTGCGCCTCGCGGCACTTTTCCATGATGTTGGAAAACCGGCCACAAGACAGTGGTCCGAAGAGAAAAAAGATTGGACATTTTATGGGCACGATGTCGTGGGCGCGCGAATGGTAAAGAAAATTCTCACGGATCTCCGTTTTCCGAAGGAAACAATTGATCGCGTTACAACCCTCATACGCTGGCACATGTTCTTTTCGGACCCCGACAAAATCACGCTTTCCGCCGTACGTCGAGTAATTAATAGGGTAGGAACCGAGAACATCAAAGAGCTTCTTAATCTTCGGGTATGCGATCGAATCGGCACTGGGCGTCCGAAAGCGCATCCATTTCGTCTGCGGAAATATATGTCTATGGTGGACGAGGCGATGCGCGATCCTGTGTCCGTTTCGATGCTTAATATCGACGGTTCTCGCATCATTGCTCTCGGCGTGCACCCCGGACCGCGGATAGGATGGATACTGCATACACTACTAGAGGAAGTGCTCGACGATCCCAAGAAAAACACAGAGGAATACTTGATCGAACGTACTAAGGAACTACTACTGCTCCCGGAGAGTGATTTGCAAAAAATGGGTGAGAAAGGAAAGGAACGCCGCGCTGAAGAAGACGAGGCTGCGATCCGTGTACTTCGAGAGAAACATCACGTCCGGTAAGTGAAAGCCCGCACACTAACTTATGTCTTGTGTTTTTGTTGCCCATCAAGCGTCAGTTATCAGAATATGTGTCTCGAAATTGATGAACGATGAGCAGCGAACGTTATGAAAACACGGAGCAACGAGACACGAGTTACTGTGCGGGAAAGGTTTAACCCCGCTTCACAGAGCGGAAAGGTCACTCTTTTTTTGGACCCATCCGCAATCGTAAAGCGGGGTGTAAGTGGATACGTGGTATCCACCGTATGTCATTTTCCAAAGGTTGGATTGTCGAAAGTATAGCGAACGGTACTTTATTTCACATTTGGGCCGTCGTTGACGAGCCGCTTTTTGGTGAGTGTACCTGCTTACTGAAATCCTTAAAAGAGCTTGGAAAATGTAGGGATTCGAGCGTTAGCTGAATCCTCTGTCCTATAGAATACATGCCTTAAGGACACTGTAAAGGACACACTGGGGATAATTCTGGAGGCTAGTTGCTAGGGACTGGAAACTGGAGAAGAGAACATTGTTATATCTAACGTTTAAGCTCCAGACTTATCGGACAATGGTCGGAGCCAAACACATTGGGATGAATCTCCGCCCCCGCAACTTTCGTCTTCAGCGACAACGATACAAAAAAATAGTCGATACGCCAGCCAACATTTCGTGCACGCGCGTTCGAGAAATTACTCCACCATGTATAGAAACCCTTTCCTTTGTGATCAATTCTGAATGTATCGATAAACCCGCCATTGACGAGCATTTGGATACCTTCACGTTCCTCCTTGGTGAATCCATGGTCCCCCTCATTTGCTTCCGGATGCGTGAGATCGTCTTTTGTGTGTGCAACATTCAAGTCGCCGCAAAAAATGACAGGTTTTCTCTTTTCGAGCCGTTTCATGTAGGAGAGAAACGCGGGGTCCCACTGTGTATGCCGCAGAGAGAGACGACTCAAATCCGGCTTTGAATTCGGCGTATACACACTCGAGACGAAAAAATCCTTATATTCAGCCGTTATTACGCGTCCTTCCTTGTTGGGGTCGCCATAGCCATCGCCCGCTAAGCCATATTTCTCAACAATATCTTGCGGCAGACCCAGGGATATCTGTATTGGTTTTATTTTAGTAAAAATTGCAGTCCCGCTATAACCCTTCTTCTCCGCCGAATTCCAATATTCCTCGTATTCAGCTAAATCCACCTCCGATTGATGCTGCTCGGCCTTGGTTTCTTGTAGACACAGAATGTCCGGTTTATGCGTCTCAATGAAGGGAATGAATAACCCCTTTCGGTGCACCGCACGCAGTCCATTTACGTTCCACGACATCAGTTTCATGTTTTCTTATCGACGGCGTTTGCTGTAACCGTTTTTACGCTTCTAGCTTTTTTTCCCAATATAAGGAATTGGGTTATAAGACCCTAGGATTCGATGCCATTTGTTGATTGTACCTCGATATTGAGCGACACGAACGATCTCAGCCACGATCTTTGATTGTCACACTTCGCGCGGTATGCTGCGCAGATGATCGAGCGCGAGCGGAGAGCAGACAGAAATGTGGAACCGCTATCGCCTGAGGAAAGGGCAAGGTACTTGCTTCAGTGTGCCGGTGC
>CAYJVW010000047.1:0-7005 GCA_964373725.1 uncultured Candidatus Saccharibacteria bacterium
ATAAAAGTGATCCTAGCGGAGCTCGACCATTGTGGGATAGTACCATTATGGGAAATACCCGGGTACGGCCCATGAGTCGCAATTCCTTCGCGCCGGGCAAGGTCATTTTGTCCGGAGAGTATGCGGTGATGTATGGGTTTGCAGGTATCGCCGTCCCGACTTCTATCGGCATGGAAATCATGTTTGAAGAAGATCTTGCGTACGATCACATTGAGATCCGCTGGGAAGGCACGCATGGTGGCGAACAGTGGCTTTTGTATGCCAAGAAAATAATCGGATTGTGTCAAATGAAGCACACGAAGTTGTGCGGTCGGATAGTGATTCATTCGAGCCTTCCCCTAGGAAAAGGAGTAGGGTCGTCAACCGCGCTCGTCATAGCTCTCACTCGCGCACTTCTCGGCGAAGATGCACGCGAAGCGGCGCTTCTTATCGAAGATATTATGAACCCCGGGCACAGTGGCCTTGATTTTGCTACCATTTGGGAAAATGTCCCCATCCAGTTTCGCAAAGGAGATGCTCCAAAACGTATCGATCTTTCACCGGAGCTCTTGCGAGGAGCAGTGCTCATTGACACAGGGCTTCCGAGCGAATCCACAACAGAACTTATCGCATGGATGCGATGTCGCAAAGCAGACATAGAAGAGCCGTTGAAAATCATCGGGAATTGCACCGGCAGAATTGTACGAGGCGAACCACTTAATCTCGTAATACGCGATCACAATAAGGCGCAAGTAGCGCTTGGTGTTGTGCCACCGGACGTCCAGGAATTAATCGCCGCGATTGAACAGATCGGCGGCGCTGCTAAAGTCATTGGTGCAGGCAGTCGTACCGGTAGGGCGGGTATGGTGCTCGCGCTAGGAAATCAAGGCGAGATACGCAAGACTGCGGATAGACGAAGCATGCCCACAATGTCTCCATGATACCTATTCGAGCCGTTTCCGTCCCAAATATCGCCCTCATTAAATATTGGGGCAACCGCAATGAGGAGTTGCGGTTGCCAGCCGCGGACTCGCTCTCGATGACACTTGGCCAACCGACAGTCGAAGTAGCGGTCGCCCACGCAGAGCGTTTCTCTGCAGGCAGTTTTGAGCCGGACGGCACAGAACGAGCCCTCACCGAAAAAGAGAGCAAGCGATTGGAGAAACATTTTCTTCTCACAAAAAAATATCTGAGTACAGTCGGCGTGGCAGACGCACTCCCCGTAAGTGTCTCTCTTGAGATCCGATCGAAAATTCCCAAGGGCATCGGGTTGGCATCGTCGGCCGCAGTTTTCAGCGCGCTTGCAGAAGCGTATGCGGGATTCACAAAACACCTATCGCGACGCGATATCAGCGTTATCGCACGACTTGGATCCGGCTCAGCCAGCCGCAGTGTTTTCGGCGGATTCGTCGCAATGATTGCCGGAGATGGGGACGCAATCAATGCCTCGCACGCAGAGCAGATTGCGCCTGAAAATCACTGGAAATTGTGGGACGTCATCATCATGCCGTCCCAAAAAAAGAAAGCGATGGGATCCACCGAGGGCCATGCACTTGCAGCTACGAGCCCTCTTTTTGAGACGCGGCTGCATGAAATGCCCAAGCGCCAGAAGATGTGCCTCGAAGCGATCCGAGAAAAAGATTTTGAGAAACTCCAAAAAGTCTCCGAAGAAGATTGCCTCGATATGCACGCGGTCATGGCTTCGAGCACCCCATCGATCGGTTATCTCTCAGAGGAGACGCATCGCATCATCCGCGAGATTGAGGAACTCAGAATCCGCGAGCATTTGGCAGTCCTCTACACCATGGACGCTGGTCCTACCGTGCATCTAATCTGCGACGAAAGTGCTCTTCCTACTGTACGTGCATATGCGAGTACGCAGAGTATATGCACGGTGTTTGAAGCAGGGATTGGAATGGGATCACACATGCTCTGATTCTTCGCTATAATCGGTCTGCATGGATATACGCAATCTTCCGGCAGATCTCGACGCCTCCCTGCGCGTTTCGAAGCGACGCGAGGTGATCGAAAAAGAATTGAATGTAGATTTCTCTGCACTGCAGATCTCCCCCGAACAGATCGGATCTGCCGATGAACAAAACTGCGAGCAGATGTTCGGGGCGGTTCCGATACCAGTGGGACTCGCGGGACCTTTGAAGATTCAATTCAGCTCCGGCGATGTACACGATGTGTACTTGCCGCTTGCAACGACCGAGGGTGCGCTCGTCGCAAGTATTAATCGCGGCTGCAAAGCAGTGAGCGAAGCGGGTGGTGTTTGTGTTTCGTCCGAATACATCGGTGTGACGCGGTCGATTGCATTTGAAGTGAAAGACGGCACAGAAATCTCTGAAAAAATCCGCGAGCTTCAACCCACGTGGAAGAAAGTCGCGGAAGCGACAAGCCAACACTTGAAGATCCTTTCGTATGAGATAGATACGAAAGATGACGTACTTTTTCTCACGATTGCGGCGGATACTGACGAGGCGATGGGCATGAACATGGTTACGATTGCAGCGCAGGCAGTCGGGCAATTTCTTTCGAAGGAATTAGGTATCCCGATTCTGACCGTTGCAGGCAATGTCGATAGCGACAAGAAACCAAGTGCGCGAACAAAGAAGCACGGACGCGGATACCGCGTGAAAGTCGAAGCCACGCTTTCGGAAGAGACTATCCGGAACGTTCTAAGATCCGATTCGGAGGCGCTCCTCAAAACCGCCCGGGCCAAACTTGAGATCGGATCAAAGCTGGCAGGTGCGCTTGGAAAAAATCTGCATGTGGCGAATGTCATCGCTGCCCTCTACCTTGCAGTGGGGCAAGACGTGGCGCACGTCGTGGAAGGCTCTCTTTCGGACACCACCGTGAGCTATACCTCCAATGGGATGGTGATCTCGGTGGAACTGCCCGCACTTCTCGTCGGGGTCCGCGGCGGCGGGACCAATCTGCCTGCTCAAAAAAAGTGTCTAGAGCTGTTGTTGCAAACAAAAACGAAACTCCGGCCTTCCATGCAGCTTGCGGAAACGATCGGTGCCGTAGTCCTTGCGGGTGAGCTCTCGCTTCTCGCCGCGCAGTCCACCAACACGCTCGCACGAGCACATCGCACGCTAGCGCGGAAAAAATGAGCGGGCTGTAAGTTTCCGGGGAATTTGTTACACTCAACCCTCTATGGCTCATTCTGCCATCCTCGGTTTCGGTGTGTACCTGCCAAAGTACCGGATCAAAACATCGAGTATCGCTCGTCACTGGCAACAGGATTCCGTCACGGTTGTATCGAGCCTCGGCGTGGAGGAAAAATCTGTCCCCGGCCGCGACGAAGACAGCTTCACGTTTGCCTTCGAGGCAGCCAACCAGGCGCTCCAAGAATCTGGTGTTCCTTCCTCGCAGGTCTCGGCGATTTTCGTCGGATCGGAATCTCACCCGTACGCGGTAAAACCAACGAGCGGCATGCTCGTATCGGCTCTGCAACTTGACCCATTTTCGCACGCCGCCGATCTGGAATTTGCCTGCAAAGCGGGCACGGCGGGACTGCAGATCGTCGACAGCTTTGTTCGAAGCGGCCAAATCCAGTTCGGCTTTGCGATAGGCACCGACGCGGCACAAGGCAGACCCGGTGACGCGCTAGAATACACTGCGGCCGCAGGCGCTGCGGCCTTGCTGCTTGGATCCGCAAAGCACAAAAACGCCCTCTGCCGAATCGACAAAACACTTTCCTTCACGACGGACACCCCGGATTTCTGGCGAGCCGCCTCCGAAGCCTATCCGTCCCATGCGGGGCGATTCACCGGCGAACCAGGTTACTTCCACCACATACGCGAAACGATCCGTCGCATCGTCGAGATGTCCAGGGTCGATCTCTCCAAGATCGATCATGTGGTGCTCCACATGCCCAACGCAAAATTCCCGATGCGTGTCGCGAAGGAATTCGGCATCACGAAGGAACAGATGCGAACCGGACTCGTCGTCTCGACGATCGGCAACACATACAGCGCATCCTCGCTCATCGGCCTTATCTCCGTGCTCGAGAAAGCGAAGAAAAATGAGAGGATCCTTGTCGTTTCCTACGGCTCTGGCTCGGGGTGCGATGCGTTCCTCCTAACGATGTTGAAGAATGGCAAACCGCTTCCGGTAGATGAACGCGAACACACCTATTTAGAGTACAGCGAATACCTTGAGCACACGGGAGCGCTCGCCGCATAATTTCATGCAACGGGATGTCTACATGGTTGGCTCGGGACTCACGCGCTTCGGTGAGTGGTGGGATAAAAGTCTTCGCGATCTCATGGCGGAAGCCGTCGAAGCGGCTTTGCAATCATCCGGATTGAATGCCCTCGATATCGATCTTGTAGTCGTCGCCAACATGCTCGCCGAAGTGACGAATGATCAGGCCGGTTTGGGCGCGCTCGCCGCGTCGTTTTTGCCCCATCACCCGCCCGCTTTGCGCGTCGAATCGGCGTGTGCATCGGGCGCGCTCGCGCTCCACACCGCCTGTGCATTTCTTGAGAGCGGACGAGCAAAAACCGTACTCGTTCTGGGTGCGGAGAAAATGACCGATGCCTCGATTGACGCCGTTTCGCAAGCATTGATGGGAGCTGCCGACAGCGAGCAGGACACGCCTTCGGGACTGACTTTTCCAGGGATCTTTGGTTTGATCACAGCGCGTTACATGCATGAATTCGGCCTCACACGGGAGCAGTTGAGCCTCGTGAGCGCGGTACACCACCGGAATGCGAAAGAAAATTCTTTTGCGCAGTTTCGTCAGGAACTCTCTCCAGAAGCGGTAAGTGCAAGTCCGCTCGTATCCGACCCACTGCGCCTCTTCGACTGCTCGCCCGTGAGTGACGGGGCCGCTGCCTGTATTCTCTCGACAGAACACAGGGGTCCTCTGCGGATCGCCGCAAGTCAAGTAACAAGCGATACGCTCAGCATAGCCGAGCGGCCCAGAATCGTGAGTTTTCCTGCGACGCAGGGAGCGATGAAGAAGGCTCTCCTCGAAGCGGATGTCGAACAAAGCGATATCAAGACGATCGAAATGCACGACTGCTTCTCAATTGCCGCCGTCATCAATATGGAGGATCTGGGATTCGCAAAAGAGGGCGACGGGATCAAGATCTACGAAGATCTCTATGCCGGTCGCACGTCGATGTTCGTCAATATGAGCGGAGGTCTTAAGGCTTGCGGCCACCCCGTTGCGGCAACGGGAATCAAACAGTTGATCGACGTCGGCAAACAGCTCGAACGCGCATCGACTCGGTACGGTCTTGCCCACAACTTCGGGGGAGCAGCGGCTAGCTGCGGCATTCATATTCTGGAAAACCAGAGCGCATGAACAGTATGAACAACAGTGCACCCATCATCCATCGAGCGCTTAAGCGCGAACGGGAGAGATTTCTTCCCGGAGTGGTCGTATCATTCACAACGCTGATACATCCTCCAGCGCAGTTCGGGCCACGGCCCCGGACTATCGGTTTGATCGAGCTCGAAAATGGACGACGAGTCCTTGCGCCTCTTCTTGCCGAGGTGCCTTTCATCGGGCAGAAGGTACACCCGCGCATGCGCCTCTCGCAGGTCACAGAAGTCGGTCTCCGGGTCTATGGAGTCGCATACGAAGCGCTTACGGGCGTGGCTGCCTTGCAGAAATTTCCCGGCTACATTCTCGCGCTCACCGGTCCTTCGGGCGTTGGCAAATCGACGATCAGCAAGCTGCTTACAAAAGCGTGCTCCGACTACGCTATGAATGTGCCGATCCTCACAACGCGCGATCCCAAGCCCGGTGACGAGGGTGAATATGTGTATACGACGGCAAAAGAATTCGAGCGTCTCCGGCGCGCAGGCTCTATCGTCGCTGCAACGCTCATACCCTCCGAAACAGAACACCGACAATACGGATATCGTGGAGCGGATATCGAGGCGATTTGGAAGCAAGGCAAATTGCCAATCGTTGTCACTGAAATGCATCTCTTGGAAGGTCTCGCGCATCACTTTGGCCGTCGCTCCGTCCTCTCCTTCGGTCTCCTTCCTCCGGGGAAGAGCAAGCGCGCAAAGTTAAGCCAGCTTCTCTACCGTCTCCGTACGCGCGGGCGAGAGACCGAAGCGCACATCCGCGATCGGCTCAAAAACGCAGAGCGCGACCTCGCATTTTTCAGGGACCGAAAAGACCTGTTCGATCACATCGTGGTCAACAAAGATCTCTCTTCCGTAATCGCTTCTCTGATAGAGAAAGTGCCGGGGCTTTCATGGGTGTAGGCCAGGAGGCAATGTATACATCAATGATCCCCCGACCGATAGAAGAAGTGGTGTTGGTGGATGAGGACAACCGTGTGCTCGGCACAAGGCAGAAGTCTTTAGTGCATGGGGTAACGACGCCACTCCACAGGGGTTTTTCACTTTTTCTTTTTGATCGCGCCGGACGACTTCTGTTGCAGCAGAGAAGTCATACGAAAAAAACCTGGCCGCTGATCTGGTCGAACAGCATATGCGGTCATCCAATGCTCGATGAATCGAATATCGATGCGGCGCGGCGTCGACTTGCCTATGAGCTTCAAATGAATGCAACGCACATTGAAGAGGTCTCGCCATATCGGTACATGTTCGTGCGGGATGGGGTGATGGAACATGAGATTTGTCCGATCCTCGTTGGCTTTACGAGAGAGAAGCCGCAGCCAAATAGGGATGAGGTTGAGGCAGTGCGCTGGATCGCGTGGCCAGAATTTCTTCAGGAGATCGAAACGCGATCGAGTTCGTATTCAGCATGGTGTGAAGAAGAGGCCGGTATTCTGGAGAGCCATCCGCGCTTTATCCAGATGTTTGCTCAGCGTGAGATGTATTTGATATAGAGCGCTCTCGCGGCTGGGAGTAATCAAAATACAGAGGACAATAGTTTTCCACTGGTGTCGCAAATTCTCGTCCCCCCGCTCACTTCTCCGCATGAAGCTACGGACGGGCAGGCATTCAATTTTTAAAAAACTCCGCGACCCCAGTAGGACAGCGAAGCTGCCTACGAGGTAAAAATAGATGTGCATGAGGAGAGTG
>CAYJVW010000048.1:0-6907 GCA_964373725.1 uncultured Candidatus Saccharibacteria bacterium
GCGACGCGTCTTGTCAGTGCGTCCGCGTTTGATTAGTTGGTTGATTGTTGCCATAACTTAGCTACTAGCGACTAGGGTGTAGCCACTAGGGGCAAATGAAACGCGCGCAACGCGCGCCAGAGAAATCTACTATAAATAATCCCGTAATGCAATCACAGCCGCTTTTACTTCGGAAGCTCGGGAAGTGGTGACCAACCTGCGGAATATTCATCGACAATTAATTGTGGAGAGGTGGGAGGCGACGCTAATAAATCTGGGCTGATCAACACCCCATCGATAGAACCTTCGCTTGTGTAATAATCAATTTTGAATCCTTTTCGCCCTCCTGCGATGGAAACATGAGCATATTTGCTCCGATCAAAGGTCTTCTCGACAATTACATTTCTGCCTTCGGCATCGATTCCTTTAACCGTGAGTGAGCCCTCATTGAAGGTGAAGTTTGAGGAGTGACGTCGTAACACCGCCTCAAAAACGGAGCGTTGACCTTTCTCAATAAATATGTCGGGAGCGTAATCTTCCATTTCAATGTCTTGTGGAATCACCGGAATTTGTTCGCTATCAGGCGTTTGGGGGTGGTCTGGTCTTAAAGCGCGATCAATCGATACGCCTCCGACCGCGCCCGCCGCTGCCGCTGCAGCTCCAAACAGAGCACCCCGTCTTGTTAGTCCCCTTCGTTCTTGCGGCTTATTCGCGTCCGGTACAGGTGTCTGTTCAGTCATATATGAAGTTTACAATACGGCAAATCTCTTATTCATCGCACCTCTCGGCACATGTGGACAGAGAAAAATTATAGCCCCGCAAGTACTCTCGCGACGCTATAGACAAAGCTGCCGAATGCCCCGCCGAGAACCAGAATGATCAAGAGTACGAGCCCCATGCCCATGAAGGGGTTGGATTCGAGGCGCATTCTGAAATTATCGTAGCCCCTCGACAAAGCTCGGGGTAAAAGCGCCGAAAGCACTTTCGAGCCATCGAGCGGCGGGATGGGTATCAAATTGAAAATGCCGAGCATGACGTTGACGACAACAATGAGAAAAAGAACCTTGTCCAGATCGGACGAGAAGAAATTCGCACGGATAAAAACAGACGCGACAAGTGCTATTGCAAAGTTTGATGCGGGACCTGCGCCCGCGACGATCGCTTCTCCCCAGTGCGGTGCTTTCGTTAAATTGTATGGATTATACGGAACCGGTTTCGCCCAGCCGAATAGAATCGGCGAATTCGTAAGCGCGAGAATTATTGGCAGAAGTACGGAACCAAAAGGATCAAGATGCGAGATCGGATTGAGTGTCAGCCGCCCCGCGTATCTCGCCGTCGGGTCACCAAGCCTATCTGCCGCAACACCATGCATCACCTCATGAATCACCGCCGAGAACATGATAATGACGATGACAAAAATTGAGTCGAAGAGTTCCATAAAGATATATAAAAATCAAATTTTTAATTTACAATTTTTAATTTTCATTGAAGGATCAAGGCTCAATTCTTCAAGCGAGCCGATGAGACAATTTTCTGAAATATCAATGTCAGTTCTTGGCATTCACTCCACAACTTCCGTATATCTTGTCTTATCTCGGGCAAACAACTTGCTAACATACGTAACCAATGTTTGGTTTCCTGAGCTTCCTTCTTACAGATAAAGATCTTATTAGTAAAGTCTTTCTTAGAACTTGCGCCGTTCGCCTCCATATAATTTGCGCCAATGCTTGTTGCAGACCGTACCAGTTGTTGAACAGGTGGTTTAGTTATGGCATCTTGTCGTATTTTTTTGCATAACTCAATGATCTGTTCACCGAAGATTGCAGTGCGCTCTTCGAGGTCATATATCTTATTTGATGCTTGAGCCATTGCAAATTGATTGGAAATTGTAAATTGAGAATTGAAAATTATTTGCTTTTTGCACTCTGGCTTTCCGCATGGTACCATGCCAATTCTTATGGCAAAAACATGTGAAATAACTGGTAAACATTCGCAAGTTGGCGGTGGCTATTCTAACCGCACACGTGCGACTAAGTTCAATCCGACGGGTTCCCGCCGCCGCCAGGTGAACTTACAAAAAAAGACTCTTTTCATTCCCGAACTTGGCAAGAAAATCACAGTCACTGTTTCTGCAAAAGGTCTCAAGACGATGCAGAAGCGAGGCGCTTACCTTACGCTCAAAAAGGCAGGATTGGTAAAGTAGGTTGTTGTAAATCCCTGTACGACCACTGGCAATAGTAAGCACGCAGGATGGTAAGCTTTATCGGGATGTTCAGCTCTCGAACCAGGCGTATAGCACAGATACAACGGCCGTTGTATCTGTGCTATATCTCATCTCGAAAAGATATGCGAGGAGAACGTGATCACTGGAAACATACGCTCACTTGAGACGCACGTCATGCCCGTCTGACACGAAAGTCACACGACCGTGCTCGCAGGTGTCCAGCATCTGAATTTCGAATCGTTTGAATAGCTCGACGACTTCCTGATGCGGATGGCCGTAGGTATTGTCGCAGCCGCGTGAAAAGATCCCATACTTTGGATTTACGAAACCCAAAAATAGAAGAGAAGAAGATGTGCGCGAACCGTGGTGTCCTGCTTTTAACACCGTGGACTGCAGCGCGGAGCCGTCCAAGCGAACTAAATATTCTTCAATACTGGTCGGGGAATCACCGGTGAGCATAAACGAGGTGTTGCCGTAGATAAGGCGCGCAACGATAGAGCCTGTGTTTGTTTCGAGTCCCGGAACGTCGCGATCCGGAAATAGAATGACGAGTTTCGCTCCATCGCCGAGATCAAATACTTGGCCCCGCTGCGCAATTAATTCCTGTGCGCCTGTTTGTTCTTCTTCCGAAATTGCTTGATTGAATGCGGTAAAGTCCGTTCCGCCGTCATCGAGAACACTTGAACGAACAACTGTTGAAACGCGATACCGTGCAAGCACATCGGGAAGCCCGCCGATATGGTCCATGTCTGGATGCGTACCAATGACGACATCAATAGTGCGATCAAACCATGGCATCACTTTCGAGAGTTCCCGCAGCACTGCGCGTCCTTTTCCGCCATCAATCAATACTTGCACGCCAGACGGGCTCTGAATGAAAATTGCGTCGCCTTGACCGATATTCAAGAATGATACGGTTAGCTTCCCGTCGCTGCCTTGTTGCAAGTTGGCGTACCAAATCACGCCGTTTATGACCAAAAGTACGAGCAATACCGCAAGCAAGATTTTTGTGCTCTTTTGCATGTAACTTCATACTATATACTGTATACTATACGATATACTTATTCTTATGGAATACACTGTAAAAACATTTGAACTTCCAGAACTCGAAGGCATCTCTAAAAAGACGATGGACGAGCATCTCGGACTCTACCAAGGCTACGTAAAAAATTTCAATGCGATGTCCGCAAAACTCATCGAGTATGCGAAAGAAGATACCGACCCCTCGACCCCGCTCGGGGCAGGAAAGAATGCGCACGCACTTTCCGAGCTTATCCGTCGCCGCTCGTTCGAATTCGGCGGCATGCGATTGCATGAATTATACTTCTCGCAGTTCGAAGGTGGGACAAAAGAGCTCGATGAAAATAGCGCGCTCGCAAAGCAGTTGAAAAAAGAATACCTAGAATATTTTCTGCCGTACTTCAGGGCAATAGGCCTCATGCGCGGCCCGGGCTGGGCGCTGCTCTACTGGGATAAGGAAACACAGCAATTTCTCGCGGGTTTTTCAGGCGAGCAGCATCAGGGGCATTTCGTGACGCTCCCCATCATTCTCGCGCTCGATGTGTGGGAACACGCTTTTCTTCTCGATTATGGCGCGCAAGGCAAAGGAAAATATATTGATGCGTTCTTCAAGAATTTGAATTGGTCGGTTATAGAAAAAAGATTCGAAGCCGTAGTGTAGAAATTTCGGCAAGGAGCAGCGCGGCCGCAAGGTCGCGCTGCTCCAGAGGGTCATTTGCCTCGGAACCCGTGTTCGTACGAGCCCTGATGGGGAGGCGGTGAAGCTTCCCGCAGTTTCAGGATAATGAGCTCCTCAACGTCGATTCCATTGCTCTGAGCAAGTGCGCTCAGGCGCCGGAACAAGTCGCCGGGGATCTCAATACGTACAATACGAGACACATCGGTCATTTGCACACCTCTTCGTTTGCCGAAGCAAGCTTTTTATCACACCGGTCTTGATTTCTCAACCGGGACAGTTCGAGTTTTCCACAAACCGATAATAATCAGAACTATGTATGAAATTACAAACGCGCCAAAACCGAATGAACCGACAGAAACCGATGCAAACGGAATTCGCGCCGCCCATTCTGCAACTAGAAGAATGTAGGAGAGCAAAAAGTATGCGGGAAAGCCGATGATGGGTGCAATCGGACCCGCGAAAATACCGAACAAACCAGCAATAAATGATGCGAGCATCGCCCACGGCACCGCGATGAGTGCAAGCAGGTTTGCGGGAAGAGAAACCAGCGAGAGCGTACCATTTTGATAGAGGAGCAGCGGAAGCACCGTAAGTTGGGTGGCCATCGTTGTTGCGGCAATCTCTCGGAGCGCCAACCTATCAGTTAGAAACCAGAGCTTCGATGCGAGATGCGGACTAAACGCAAGCATTCCCCACGTCGCGATCACCGATAATTGAAAACCAGGATCGAACGCGAGAATATACGGATTCCACAAAACCATCCCTGCGGCAACAAAAGCAAGCACTCGATTCGCAAGGTAGACGCGCCCCGGAAGCGCCTTGCCGACGAACGCGATAGATGCCATTGCCGCGGCACGCACCGAGGCCGCGGCAAGCCCCGTCATGAGCGCGAAAAAGCATGCAATCATAATACCGATCGTCGCCTCTCCCCAGCCGCGAACACCGAATTTCTCGAGAAGCCACCCGATACCGTACATAACGATCATGATGTTGTACCCAGAAAGAACGATGATGTGGATGAGTCCGACCGTCCGGAAAATATCGGTAAGTTCGCCTCCAAGCGCACGTTTGTCTCCCGCGGTAATGCCACCCGCGAGTCCCGCCTGTGGTTCAGGGAGCGCCATGCCGAGACCTTGCAAATATGTCTGCTTCACCCATATCGCCCCAGCCTTGAGGGGATTCTTCCACCCTTCGCCTGTCTTCTCGACATCTGCGAAAGCTAGCTCGTATCCAATTCCATCTTTTGCGAGAAATGCCGGATAATTGAATTCCCTCGACTCCGCTCGGGACAAGTCTCCACCTTTCTCTGTGGCAAAACTTCTCGGCAAACGCAACGTCCCTTCTGCGCGAACCAGGTCGCCGTACGATACGATCGTATGCAAGGGCACGACAACCAATACTCCCGCTTTAACCGACTGCTCAACATCTTTTGCAATCAATTTTTCTGCGCGAACCGAAAGACGAATATTATTTTCGCGACTATCCGGCTCTTCAAACACATATCCCTCGATGACGACTTTCTGCTCCAATTTCTGATTCAGCGCAACGTCCCCCACAAGCCTCGCCTCGTGCATCCGCAGTATCCCGCCTGTACATGCAAGAAGCGCCATACCGATCACGATTCCCGCTTTTGAACGAGAGCCCCATGAAAGAAGCAGGAGCGAAACTCCGAGCACGCCAAAAAATCCCGCGGCATACCATCCGAGCGGTAAAAATGAGCGAAGAAACACGCCGACCGCAAAACCGGCTACAACCGACCAAAATATCTTTACGGCCATCTCTCTATTCTATTCTTTCTTTGCATCCACCCTATCAAGTCCAAGACCTTTGACGACAAAGTACACAACCGCGGCGATTATGATGAAGTCGATGGCTACGGCCACGAAATCACCCAGAAGCACAGGGCCGAGCTTCATCGATTTAAGTCCTTCGGTAGAGCCGAGCGCATACCCAATGATCGGGTTCACAATGTCGTTCACGAGCGCCGTCACTACTTTTGAAACCGCGCCGCCTAAGATAAAGCCAACCGCGAGTCCGACAACGCCCTGTTCGCGGATGAACTGAAAAAAACCGGAGAGACCACCTTTTGCCATACCAACCGGATTTATTTGAGGAATCATAGAAACAGGTTGTAGGTTCTGGTAAACGCGAATGATACAAAAAGTGTAACACGAGAAAATAACCTATACTGTGCCCATGATTGACGACATGCGATTCCCCGGCCGCGAGCGGCCACATAACTTGAGTATCGGGGACCAGCTCTGGGAAACTGCACTGCAGAATTATGCCGATCGGGAACTGCAACAAAAAATCAGAAAAGCAAAAGGTTTCGGTGACGCAAAAGTGTTAGTGGCCTCGTATCAGTATCCTCCGAGAGATATGAGCAGGCATGTGAGCGCAGTCAGAGAGAACAGCATCCATTTTCTCATTCGGGGGGCTGCCAAATATCTCTACGCACAAAACGCCGATCGTATTTCAGCATACGGGATCGCAGAACTGCTAACAACTGATAGATTTTCGATAGATCCCAAGACAGTGGCAGGTTGCCTCCAAAAATATCCCTATCTTGTCGAGTATTACAGCCTTTTCAGACGTTCGTATGAAGAGATTAACAAAAGATACGGCGAGGCGATACTCGAACTGTGGAATGAGAATCAAAGGCAACCGAGACTTTTCGAGATCGCAAAAAGGCTTGGTCTAAAGGGAAATACAGTGGGTGATAAATTGCGTGGCAGGGGCAGAAGCAAGAGTCCTCCGTGGCTTATTCAATTGTTCGAACACGGACCAGGATCAGATCCAAACACCAAGACATAAACTATCGATCATCAATTGCTTCGTCCACTAATGTATCCGCCTCTTTATTCTACTACGCCGAATACCCCGCAGCTTTGCTGCGGGGATGCTCGTGCTTCGTAGCGACTACTTCGCAGAGTAGCAAAGGCGAGAGAACCCTTCGTAGCTTTACTGCGTCCTTCGTAGCTTTACTGCGTCCTTCGTAGCTTTAG
>CAYJVW010000049.1:0-6561 GCA_964373725.1 uncultured Candidatus Saccharibacteria bacterium
GCCGATATGCCGCCGAGAGATACATCTGCCGCATCGATTACGGTCGAAACACCTGAATCGGTTGTAGAAACTTCCAGCATTCCTGCGTCGGCTGCCGCAACAGCTACTGCTACAACCTCTCGCAAAAAGGACGGCGACAATACGAGTGATGTTCAGAACGAAACCAAGCACGACAACGATGATAAGGACGATTCCCACGAATCGAAAGGAAAAAGTAAGATAGAACATTAGAGACCGCGTCCTTACAGATCTTCGAGTTAATTTGTGTACGCATGAAAATCTGCTAAACTCTGGGACATGCAAACACTTTCATCCCAGATGCTCATACCGATGGTCGTCGAAAAGACGTCGATGGGCGAGACATTGCCACAGATTAGCCTCTTGGCGACTCTTCGGGCAGTATCCGAGTCGCTTCCCCAATAAACGCTCCCGCCTCCGTACCAATCATTTTGCTTGCGATAATCGCATCGGCATTTACTGTAGATTCTCGTCCAAGTCGAGCGCGCACTCCAGTGGTTTGATTGTAATACCACCCACGTCTTCCTGTTTTAGTAAAAACCTTATCAGGAAAGCCAGCTGCGATTGCCTTGCAAAGTGCTTCAGAGTTGCCGTTGTGGTTTCTCGCAACACCGGCTCGTTGCATTCCTTCAAAAATACGCGTGATGTTTTGGCGAATATCCCGAAGCGCGAGCCACGAAATATGATTCTTTTTGCACCATGCGCTGTTGAATCCCACTTGTTCTGCCGCACGATAGATCGCAAGCATGCTCAAGAGGTCGGAGTCCTTTGACTTTGGAAACTGTTGGTACGCCTTTGTAACTTCTTCGGGGAGATTGCGCCCTCTGCGCAAGAGCGGCCTACTCATTCGGATAGCGGCGACAATTACCGCTTCTTCGCTGCATCCTAGTTCGGCAGCTTTGATAATCATCGCTCCGTCTCGCGGATCACAACCGAATTCCGCGATTGTTTCGCCCAGCTTCGAGAGCCGCGTATCGTCTTGTGGGTCTAGCGCCCCGAGTAGACGCAACTGGTTCTTTGCCTCTTTCCAATTCGCTTTCCCAATAAGGTCATAATCGAGGATGCGCAACGGATCTTTCTCACGAGAGTATCCCATCGCCTTTATTTGCAGTATGACTTCTCGTAACGGCACGGCGGTGATTTCGGGACGTGTTGCTGCCGCACGCTTGTCGTAGTTGGCCTGTGTAAACAAAGCGTGATATTCGCCCGACGCTGTACGCCCTGCACGACCGGCACGCTGCTTGAGAGAATCTTTCGCACACTCGCCCACAAGAAGGCGCGATGTATCCGATTGCGGATCGTATGAGGTCTTTCGAGCGAGACCGGAGTCAATAACGAATCGAACACCGTCTATGGTAAGCCCACGCTCTGCAATATCCGTCGAGACAATAATCTTGCGCCCCGTTGCCGATTCGAAAATCCTATGCCTATCTTCCGCTGACATCTCACTGTGAAGTGGAAGGATTGTTGCACCGGTAATGCCACCTTTTGTAAGAGCATTGATCGTCTCTTGTATTTCGCTTTTGCCGGGCATGAATATCAGTATGTCGCCCTCTTTTCCCGAAGCGTGAATCTCTCGTGCCTTCTCGGCTGTTGCCTGTGGCATGTCGTACGCTTGTAAGACTTTGTTATTGAAATGTTCCGACACCGGATGCAATCGCCCCGCTGCTTCTACTGTCGGTGCATCTTCAAAATGCGCCGCTAATTTCTGCGCGTTGAGGGTTGCCGACATCAAAACCATCTTTGCCGACGAGCCGTTTTCCTGCGCTTTGTCCGCGAGCGCAACACCAAAATCCATGAGGAGTTGCCGTTCATCAAACTCATCGAAGATAACAACGGAGGTGTCGCGCAAGCTGGGATCATTTCGAATCTTATGCTTAAAAACACCGGCAGTCATGAATATAATGTCTGCATTCGGATTGGAATTTTTCTCGGGGCCAGTAACATACCCGACTCGTTTACCAACCTCTTCTCCCATTTCTTCGGCAACACGCTTCGCAACTTCAACGGCGACAGCGACGCGATTCTGCACGACAATAATTTTCCCGTCCTTGTGAAAACCCGCTTGTACGAGTGCCTGTGGTAGCTGCGTTGATTTTCCCGAACCTGTCGGCGACGAAAGAATGAGACGCTTGTGTGCTTTCAATTTCTCAATCGCTTCCGGCATGACCTGCCAAATGGGAAGTGTGAGATTGCCCGTTTGACGTTCAGGTTTTCGCTCGACAGAAGGCACCTGTTTTTCTGGGCCACCCGTCATACTTTAGACAGTTTCCTCCCACTCGAAATAGGTTGTTTTATCGTCTTGTTTTTCAGTGTATCCCTCCGGTTTATATTGGTCACCCGAGAGTTCGACCGAAAATTTGTGTATTTCGTATCGCGTCGCAAGGCCTGGGTAACTTTCGGACTCTCCTTCCTTAGTTTCTGTTCCCATAGGAGCAAGATTAAGCGAGTTTTCGATACCAAGTTCTTCCTGGACTCCTCGCACAGCTGCGGCAGGTACGTCTTCGCCAACCTTTAATTTTTCTGCGACAGTAGTTCCGAGCGTACGCACACGCTCCCGCCCGTCGGAGAATACTTGCCGACGTTCAACGAGTCGTATTTTCTTTCCAGTACTCGGATCAGTTCCAAATACTTCAATGTTCGCCACAGCAATTTTGCGGGCAAGCTTTCCATCGGCACCCGCGACCAATTCCGTCTCTCCCTCCTCTATTTCTTTCCATAGCGCCTCGATAGTTTTTGCGCTCCCAGTTCCCCACTGCGACGTATCAACACCGGAAGATTTAAGCTTTTCGGAGAAATCTACGAGAGCTCGATCGTGAACCGCCTTTTCAAGTCCGTCTCCGACGATATGCTGTGCCAATGCCTGCACAGCGGGTCGCTTCTCTGCATCGAGCTGTCCTCGCTCCAGATAATGCACCGAGCCATAAAAAGCACCATCAGCACCTACGTCTGTAACAGTATCTTCGGTTCCGGAGTAATCAGAATATATGACTGCAATTACAGGAATTCCCAGGGTTGTGAAAAACTTTTTCCATTCACGAGGATCCATTTCTTCTTTTGCGGCATCTTCCATGGTCCCAACGCCGCCAGCAACCTTCGTCGCCCTTTCGCTGCATAGGATGATAGCGCCGTTGGCGCCGGAGCATATCTCATAATTTTCAACAGACAATTTTCCGCCAATGTCGATAAAATTCAGAGGATTGTGCGGCGCCGACAGATTTTTCACCCCTTCAGAAATCCTTTGAACATATGCAGGGGTAAACATGCTCCCGCCTTCCTTGATGGCAGTTTTATAATCAGTTTTCATTTTCCTCGCAAGATCAGGATCAAGAGCGACCGATTGCTGAAATCCAGCCCATTCACCGTCCGGGGCAGCGGTAACAAAGTACGGATACGGTGAGTTCGGAATTGCGCGTACGGCGCGTTTAATTAATTCGCGTAATACAGATTTCCCTGATTGCGGCGCACCAGCAACGATGATCTTTTTTGTTTTGAGAGATTCTTGACCTTTCAAAGACTGAAGAAATTCAGCAAATGAGACTCCGGGCACTTGGGCAAGTGCGTCTGCAAGCATTTTCACCCCTTCCGGCCCCGATAATTTTTTGTCCTGCTGTTGATTAAGTGGAGTTGTTGGTTTGTCGAGTGACATGCGATCAGTATATCTGATAAATAAGGAGAACGCGCCGTAGTACACAAGCGCGTCCCCGCACAATATTTTACCCCCTTCAACTTACGACTCAAAAGTCATAGGCTCAAGTAGGTGCAGATTTTTTCTCCTCGGGAAAATCTGCAAACCCGTGCCCCTCCTTCTACAGAGGGATGACGTCGCCAACGGCGTACTTTCCGCCGTGTGCGATTGCCACGATATACCTCTTTTCAGCAGGCACAAAGCATGCCACCGCCTGGTAAAGGTGGCAGAGGGAGTGGGCGATAACCATCGCGACCGGCAACGAGGCCGGTCCGTTGATCTTGATGAGCTCGCCGCCCGCGAGACTGCCGTCCAACTTGAGCGCATCGAGCTGCGCAAGTGCATCAACGACCTTGCGATCGTTGAGGCTGTCTTCCCCGAACTTGACGGTAAGGGTCGAGTCGTCGGTCTTTTCGATCAAGTAGGTCAGCATGACGCTGGCCCTCCCGGCTCTCAAGTGGCCAACTCCGTGCTCAAAGGTGGCACGGTACCCACCAAAATAAAGCAATCAAGCTATACTTTAGTGGATACCGCAAACCATCTTCGCGCGCGTCACCAGAAATCTTACAAAGAACACCGGGACTCTCAACGAGCCCCTGGCAGGGTCGGAACACGGCCCTTCCAGCGGATCAGTGAGAGAGGAACTTTCTAGTTGTCGAGATAATATCACGACTGATGGTGCTTGTCAAGTGCCAAAAAGACGAGCAAATAAGCCAGATTGTGGGCGGATATTTTGACGCAGCGCCGCCCCGCTTCGGTGAGAGTTCAGACGGTATCGAGCTTCGTCACCGGCCCGTGGCCAAACACGTGGGCGGTTTGGTATGACTCCCAGGGAGCACAAAACGCTCCCCAACTGGTCTGCGCACTCTCGTCATCGGAGAGCCGCCGGACATGCTGGTGGACAGTCGGTCCACTGTGAGTCACCCTGACGCCAAACGCGCGACCGTTCGGAAACCGGATGCGAGCCTCATCGCCAACGTAGGCGAAGGACGTGTCGAAATCGAATCCGACAAGCCACTCCTCCGGAATCGAAACCGGAGCAAGACCCTTGAAGCAAGAGATCATCTTGTGAGCCATTGCTGGCACTCCTCTCTTCGAGACCGCGCGGGATTGCACGAGCTCGAGAAAAGGAGCGAGCCAAAAAATTTAACTGCGCTCCCAGTTTTCCACGCGCGGGTCTCACACCGACGTGGCGAAAGAGGTCATCCATGTCCGCTGGGCTTCGCATCTCCGAGCAGTTTGTTTTGGATCGCATGCAGGGTTGCTACGTCCTGCATGAGTGCAAATATCACCGCGCTCTGCGGCTGCCTTTTTTGCACATCAACGAATCCGGTATAGAACCGGGGGTTCGGCCCGTAAAATTCATCGAACTGGGCGTTGTGGTTTTTAAGCACAGCGTTTTGCTCGATGGTCGCCGCCTTCGCAAGCGGCTCCCCGACGCGATTGAGGTCACGCCGTTTCCAGCCCTTCTTCCACTCTTTGAGAGCGGCTTCCAGGTGCGCTTTTGCTTCAGCGCCTGCGTTTTTGTCATACCACTCATCGCACGAGGCGATGAGGGACTTCATCCGCGCAGTGAACTTACGAGTGTCGATCGTCTTCGTCATGACTTATCTCCTCTCTCTAGGGCGGGATGCCCTGCGAAAAACACATGCATCGCGTGCTTCGCAGGGAACCCCGCTTTTACATTCCGTCTATTCAATTTTCAAGGAACACATTCTCGCGGAGGTATAGCCGCTCACGAAAGTAGTTCCCTTCCGCGGGCGGCTATCGCCGCATGCATGGCTCTGTGCCATGCTCTGCCGAAACATTAATGATTTGTCAGTATAGAATCAACACTTTCAAAATGTGCTGTCAATACCTCCTGTAAGATAAGGCGATTTTGAGCAGATAATGGCGATAGAATCGTAAGTATTTCGTTGACATTTATTTTTGGGTAGGTATCATGCAAACATGTACGAACAACACTTAGCCCAAACTGGACTGACAAAAGAGCAAGCAGCCATATATGAAGCTCTCGTACGGAGAGGTCCGATGCAGGCTAGTGTTGTGGCTCGTCACTCCAATGTCCCCCGTACTTTTGTCTATGCAATCCTCTCCGAATTGAAGAAGTTAGGACTAGTAGCAAGTAAAAAGGAAAAGGGTTCCATCTCGACCTTTTCTGCGACCCATCCGTTCAAGCTCCAGGAGTTGGCGCGGAATCGAGTACACGTGGCTGAACAGGCGCGTGCGTCAGTAGAAGCGACACTTGCCGCCATCGTTTCCGATTTCAACGCAACAAGCGGGCAACCCGGAATCCGAATTCTTGAAGGTATTGATGGAGTACGAGAGTTGTACTCGGACATCTTGCGTGAACGCCAGCCAGTGGCACTCATACGGTCTCCTAATGACACTCTGTTTCCCGAATTACGTGATCTGGTAGAGAGGCAAAAGAAAGAGCAAGCACGGCTCGGTATTGCTACACGTGTGCTTACGTCTAAGCAACACAAAAACATGGCAGAAAAAATTACCGAGGATAAAAAACTGCGAGTCACTCGCCGAACAATTGCTGATTCGAAATTTATACCACCAGCGCAAGTAATCGTTTACGCAAACAAAGTCGCTCTTACGGCATACGACGAACAAATAATTACAACGATTATCGAAAATAGGGACATTCGCTCAACATTGGTTATGATATTTGAATATATGTGGCACGTAACGAAGGCTGTCAATAACTACAATAACTAACATACAATAACTAACTCTTTGCGCCCGAGTATTAATTTGATACGATGCTTCACATATGAAAATGATCTCATCCCAGATGCTCATACCGATGGTTGTCGAAAAGACATCGTTCGGCGAACGCGCGTATG
>CAYJVW010000050.1:0-1390 GCA_964373725.1 uncultured Candidatus Saccharibacteria bacterium
AAATAAGTTCCTCGGATTACGTTCAATGCGCTCCGAATACGGGCGCTACGATTGAGCAAAATCTCGAGGCGTACCAGAGGTACGACGAGAGATTTTGCGATTGAGTAGCGGCTGTAGTCGAAGATGCAGTGGGCGTAAGATGGGGGAGTTATTTTCGGACGAGCCCATAGCTCGAATAAGCAATGAAGACGTGCTAGAATCGCGTCATCATGGAAACAGAGGCAGCCCATCAATCCGGCATCCACATCGCGCTTGCCGCTGAAAAACTAGGCTCATTTTTGGGGCTTCCGATAACGAATACGCTTCTTATGAGCTGGGTCGTGATGGCGATTCTGATCATTATTTCATTTACCGTAGGCGCGCGCGTACGCTTGATTCCTGGCCGCGTACAAACGCTTTTCGAGACCGCATTCGGTTTTGCGTACGACTACGTCGCAGAAACGCTTGAGAGCAAAGACATGGCGCGCAGATTTTTTCCCCTTCTCATGACGCTCTTTCTTTTCATTTTTATTGCAAATCTAATCGAATTCACGCCAGGTATTGGATCTCTCGTGTACCACGGCGACGAAGGCGCTGTGCCGCTCCTTCGTAGCATGAACACGGATCTTAATGTTACGCTCACGCTCGCGATCATCTCATTTTTCGTGATTGAATTTACTGGTATCTATATTCTCGGAGCAATGAATTACTCGAGAAAATTCTTCAACTTCCATTCGCCGATAAACTTTGCAGTAGGCATTATCGAGCTGATCGGCGATTTGGTGCGCGTCATTTCACTCTCGTTCCGGCTCTTTGGCAACATCTTGGCTGGCGAGGTTTTGATTGTCGTCGCGACGTTTTTCTTACCGTACCTTGCACCGGTCCCACTCATGCTTTTCGAAGTCTTTATCGGCTTTCTCCAGGCCGCCATTTTCGCTCTGCTCAC
This sequence comes from uncultured Candidatus Saccharibacteria bacterium, assembly GCA_964373725.1. Classification (GTDB taxonomy): domain Bacteria; phylum Patescibacteriota; class Minisyncoccia; order Phycocordibacterales; family UBA2100; genus UBA10103. The sequence goes on from CAYJVW010000050.1 coordinate 926, forward strand.
GCTCTTTTTCATCAAACTCGCTGTCACGGAAGCACACTAGACCGAGTACGAAAGTATCAAATTCCAAGTATCAAGTATCAAACATGCGTCAAGAAATTAAGTATCAAACTTGATACCTGATACTTGCCACTTGATACTTACTTTTGGCTACAGTTGGCCCACCGAGTAACGTTGAAAATAGGCTATACTTCGTGTATTATCGTGTAACGTTATAATAATTAATAAGCCAAAAGTTATATGGATATAGAAGCAGCACGGACTCTTGGTATGGCGCTCGTAGTCGGGCTTGGTGTCATTGGTCCCGGAATCGGTCTTGGTATTTTAGTAGGGCGCGCGCTCGAGGCGATCGGACGAAACCCCGAGGCATCGGGTAAAATCCAGACGACGATGTTTATTGGTATTGCGGTTACGGACGCGCTTGCCATTTTCGCGCTAGTTATCGGATTCATCATTAAGTACGCGTAA
>CAYJVW010000050.1:1490-4163 GCA_964373725.1 uncultured Candidatus Saccharibacteria bacterium
TTCGCCGCATTTGGAATCAACTGGAAACTGCTCGTGGTGCAGGCGATCAATTTCGGCCTGCTCCTTGTCATTTTGTGGCGATTCCTCTACACGCCGGTGTTGCGAATGATCGACGAGCGGAAAAAGAAAATAGCCGAAGGTGTACTAAACGCCGAGGCAGCTGCGCAACAATTGGCAGCTGCAGAAGGGAAAGGGCAAGGAATCGTTTCGAAGGCATCGCGCGAAGCCGAAGGCATGGTGGTTGCGGCGCGCGCACGCGCGGACGAAAAGGGAAGCGAGATAGTGAAATTGGCTGAAGAAAAAGCAGAAACTATTTTAAGAGATGCGACCGCGCGAGCAGCGGAAGCGCAGCGGTTGGCTTTGCAAAAGAGTGAGCGGGAGATCGCCCAGGCTGCCATGCTGGCGGCAGAGAAGATATTGAGAACAGGGAATAGCCGCTAGGGTATAGCCACTAGAAAAAACCATGAAATTTCAAACATTTCCATCTTCCTACACCCTGAACCCTATTGGCTAATTACTATTTTTATGCCACACGCATACGCACAGGCGATTTTGAAATTGATCGAAAAGGGAGAAAAGCCGAATGATGCCGTGGCGCATGTGCATACAGTCCTTGAAAAATCGGGTCGTATAGCGCTTCTTCCGCACATTGCGCGCGCATTGGAGCGGCTAGCGGCACGCGACATGCAGAAGAGTAGGTCAGTACTTGTCGTTGCGAGAGAAGAGGACGAGAAGGCGGCTCGAAAAGAATCTGTTGCGCCGGATGTTGAACTCGCAGTCGACGAAAGTCTGATTGGCGGCTGGCGCTTTGAGGATAAAGAGAAACTTACAGACGCGAGTTGGAAAAAGCATCTTCTAGCCATGTATGGTAAAGTCACTAGCACATAGGCCGTACATCATTCATCATTATGGATTCATCAGTTGTCGCAAAGATCGTCAAAGAAATTGAGAAATACGCGCCAAAGAAAGAGAGCGAGCACGTAGGGCGTGTCACAGCGGTCGGCGACGGCGTCGTCGCAATAGACGGCCTTTCGAATGCGGTGATGAGTGAGATCGTCGAATTCGAGGAGACAGCTGGCAAATCGCTTAAGGATTCAATGGAAGCCGGCAGCACATTGTTCGGGCTCGTGTTGAATCTTGAAGAAGACAGCGTGCGAGCGACTATTTTAGGAGATTCATCGCGCGTGGCAGAAGGCATGTTGGTGAAATCGACCGGTCGCGTCCTCTCTGTGCCATCCGGCGACGAACTCTTGGGCCGCGTCGTGAATGCGCTGGGCGAACCGATAGATGGCAAGGGACCATTCAAGAAACCGACCCTTATGCCGGTTGAGCGTGAGGCATACGGCGTTATTTTTCGCAAATCAGTTTCTGTGCCGCTTCACACAGGCATCAAAGCAATTGATGCGATGATCCCGATCGGGCGCGGACAGCGCGAACTTATCATCGGCGATCGCTCGACAGGAAAGACGACTGTCGCGATAGACACGATCATCAACCAACTCAGCGAACCTCCTGAACACCGTCCGATCTGCATTTATGTTGCGATCGGACAGAAGGAATCGAAAACGGCGCGCATCAAGGCGCAGCTTGCAGATGTCGGCGCGCTTGCATACACCATCATTGTCGACGCTCCGGCGTCCGCGCCTGCCGCACTCCAATTTCTCGCGCCATTTTCGGGTGCCGCGATCGGGGAATATTTTATGGATCGCGGCAAGGATGTCCTCGTCATTTACGACGACCTTTCCAAGCAGGCAGTCGCGTATCGTCAGCTCTCGCTTCTCTTGCGACGTCCGCCGGGCCGCGAGGCATATCCGGGTGATATTTTCTATCTTCACTCGCGTTTGCTTGAGCGTGCAGCGCGACTGTCGGAAGAAAAGGGCGGTGGCTCCTTGACCGCGCTTCCCATCATTGAAACGCAAGACGGCGATGTGTCGGGCTATATTCCGACGAACGTTATATCGATCACTGACGGGCAAATCTTCTTGACCGCCGAGCTGTTCAACAAGGGCGTGCGGCCGGCGATAGACGTTGGCATCTCCGTGTCTCGCGTCGGATCAAGCGCGCAGACGAAAGCGATGAAATCGGTCGCGGGAACGCTCCGTCTTGAGCTCGCGCAATTCCGCGAGCTCGAAGCGTTCATGCAATTTGCGCAGGACTTGGATAAGGCAACCGCCGAGCGCATTGAATCTGGCCGTCGCATGGTGGAGGTGTTAAAGCAGAAAAACGGCGAGCCGATGCCTCTCGAGCGTCAGGCTGTCGCCATATACGCGGCAAACCAGAAATTGTATGCGAGCGTACCTGCAGCGCAGGTTACTTCGGTCGAAAAGAAGTTGCTCCAATTTCTCGACGCGCGTTATGCCAAGTTGTTTAGAGCCGTCAGAGAAACCGGTGCGATATCGGACGATTTGAAAAATGCACTCAATCAGTCGCTGCAAGAATTCAAGACGACATACAGAGAACTATTCTCGCTCGCCAAATAAGTATGCCCGCACACTAAATTTGTCGTTGTCTACCCATGAACACAATCTTATACGTTCAGATGCAAAAAAATGAAAGACTGATAATCCAGGGGTCACTGGATATGCCGCGACAGGAATTACGACAAAATTAGTGTGCGGGTATGCCCGCACACTAAATTTGTCGTTGTCTACCCATGAACACAATCTTATACGT
>CAYJVW010000050.1:4263-6478 GCA_964373725.1 uncultured Candidatus Saccharibacteria bacterium
GGGGTCACTGGATATGCCGCGACAGGAATTACGACAAAATTAGTGTGCGGGTATGATGGATGAATTCAGAGACAACTTTATGGACAGAGCGGAGACCGAAGACAAAATCGGAGTTATTAAGCAGGCAATGGGGGCAGTTGCACAAAAAATAGACAACCTGAAAGAAATTGCACGAGACCCGAGTGTGCCGGACGACCAAAAAATAGGTATCGGGAACGATATTGTGGAAGCGCAAGAAAGACTAGAGGCATTGAGGGAACAATTATATGAACTCAAGGGAAAACCGGGGGGCGCGGATCGGCTATAAGCGCGATATATGGCACTAAAGCACATCAAAGCAAAGATTCTCTCCGTCAAAAAGACTTCAACGGTGACGCGCGCGATGCAAGCGGTATCCGCTGTGAAGATGCGGAAGTCACAAGAACGCGCCCTCATGGCGCGCCCGTATGCTGCTGCCGCATTCCAGATTCTGCGTGCGGTCTCCGGAAGCATCGAGAGTTCTCAACATCCTCTTACGATAGAAGGGAAGTCGGGGAAAGTGGCGATCCTCATCATCACGAGCGATAAGGGTCTTGCGGGAAGCTTCAATAGCGCGGTTCTCAAAAAAGTCGAGAATTTTATCCGTGGCAGAAATCTGCGAGCGAACGATATGATGTTCTTCTGCCTTGGAAAACGCGGATATGAATTTGCGCTCGCGCGAGGGTATGAAGTCGCGCATCATCACATCAACATTTCTGACGACATCGATATAGAACAGTTTCGTGAGATCACGAGACAAGTGCTGTCGCGCTTTCAGGACGGCGCAATTCGAGAGGCGTATGCTGCGTATACGAATTTCAAATCGATATTCGAACAGCACGCGGCGATACACAAGATCCTTCCTCTCTCGAGCGTCATTATCGAGCGCATTGTCGAGGACATGACGTTTGCGCTCGGGAGATACGGCCAGAAACTGGAATCTCGCGCCATACCGACATACACGATCGAGCCTGATGCTGCCGAAGTTATCTCGTTCCTTTTCCCGATGCTTGTGAACGTCGCAATCTTCCACAAACTGCTCGAATCAAAAGCATCAGAACACTCGGCGCGCATGGTCGCGATGAAGAGCGCCACTGATAAAGCGAAAGAAATGTCTGTGCTTCTCACGCGTAAATTCAACAAGTTCCGCCAAGCCGCAATCACGCGAGAGGTGTCTGAAATTACATCGGGAATAGAAGCAATGCGGTAGTATGGTATAGTATCTCGATATGGCTGCTAAAAAGCTCACAGGATTTGACGAGGTGAACGACAAGCTCGATCGAGTCATCGATACGATGGCTACGAAGGATGATCTTATGGAAGTCGAAAAACGGCTCGATAACAAGATCGATGGAGTTATCGATGCGATGGTAACTTATGAAGATGTAGCACAGCTCGAGGAGCGATTAGAGCAAAAGATAGACAAGCGCATCGGGGAAGTATTAACTGCGATCGATCGACTCGCGAAGGTGGTCGGTGATTTGGCGCTTGAATATGCGGCGGTCAAGAATCAGCTTGCAAGACATGAAGAGTGGATTCACGTGCTCGCGAAGAAGGCGAAAGTAAAGCTCGAAGTTTGATGCATGTGTGTCGGCATTCACAAGCGATATGTCACAAGCAATATTGAGGTGATGAGGGGAAAATGCTAGGGTTGTTATCATTTTAAAAATTAATTGTGATGTAAAATATGAGCGAATTGACAAGACGAGGAGAAGGTGGCCCCGATGTCCCGAAAGCAAGTCAAGATGTTTCGACCGAGCAGACATTCGATGAGATTAAAGCGGAATACGCATCCCTTGAAAAACGAATGGCGACTATTTTCGGTGATGTGCATGGTGCGCAGACTGAACAGCTTGGCAAGGTCTTGGAGAATTTAATGAAAGAAAATGAATTTCTCGATGGAGAGCTAATGGATAGAATGAATAATTCAAAGGGTAGCGAAGAGGAAAAATCCGCGCTACGTGCCACTCACGGGCATATGTGTATGTTCGTGTCCCGAATTTTGCGTGTACTCACAGAGCGAATGAGGTCTGATAAATTAGGAATTACGACGGAGTAAATGTGCTTATGAAAGGAACCATCACACAGATAATCGGGCCGGTCGTTGATGTTCGTTTTGACGAAGGACTTCCTGCGATACAGAACGCGCTGGAAGTCCGTGTGCCCTCCTCCGCCAAGGCTTCGAAGGGCGAGAATG
>CAYJVW010000051.1:0-6275 GCA_964373725.1 uncultured Candidatus Saccharibacteria bacterium
TCTTGGAGCGGAATAACGACCGTGGCGCCGCCACGGACTACTTCTGCTGTATCGGGCAGCAGTTTTGCCAACTCTTTCAACGCTCCTTGCGCGCCCTGCACCGAGCGCATCTCTATCCAATGCCCGAGTAGCATGATGGTGATGAGCGAGGAGAGTTCGAATAAAAGCTCCTGCATCCCGCCCGTGAGTATGGAAAACAGGCTGTACGCGTATGCGGCGGTAATGGCGATGGCAATGAGCGTCATCATGCCGGGCAATTTTGCCCGCAGTTCTCGGTACGCGCTCGCGAGGAATATCCAGCCGCAGTAGAAAAAGACGAATGTGCCGAGCGCGAGGAGTGCATATTGCCAACCGGGGAATTCCGGCCCCCGTATACCGAATACCATCAGCGCCATTTCCGAGTAGAAAAAGATAGGAATAGTAACGGCGAGCGATATCCAAAACTTCGTAAGGAATGACGACGTCTTGTGCCCTGCATGCCTATCCCTTTCGGATTTCGAATTTCGTGCTTCGTGCTTCTGCGGCAGCAGTGTCATTCCGCACTCGGGACACATGCCCGGTCGCTCCTGCACGATCTCCGGATGCATCGGACAGGTGTATGCGGTTCCCTCGGACATTGGTTCTGCTGTTTTTTCTTTCGTATTGCCTATGTACCTAACAGGATCAACAATGAATTTCTCACGACATTTTGCGCCGCAGAAGTAGTAGGTATGCCCACCGTGCTCCGCTTGATATTTGGTAGTTCGAGGATCGACGAACATTCCACAAACCGGATCTTTGTCTGTCTTGTCAGTCATACCGTAATTCGATTTTATCCTTGTCTTGCATGACGTAGTTCTCGTATTCGGTACTCTCTTTCCCATTGACAGTCATTTTCATGTTCGCGCCGAATGAACGCATACCCTTGCCCCATTTCTTGAAAAACTTGCCGAGTGTGATATCGCTCTTGCGTACCACTCCTTGAAATTTAAGGTGTACGACTCCTTGCTCGTTCGGCCCTTCGTGCATGTGCTGCATACGCGTATGCATTCTGTGCATCGCGCCCATGTCCATGTCGCTGATGCCCATGTGAGGGATCTCTTGCTTCTCTCCCTTCACGTAAATAGAGATTTCGGGGTGGGAGTGGAGGCCGTTATAAGATACGACATCCGGATCGTTAGCTTCCTCACCGCTACGCATCCCGCGTGATTTGAATGAACGCATCTTCCATATATGCCAAGCACCGAATGCAAAGACGGCGGTGAGGATTGGCCAGAAGTATACAGATTGAAATAATTTGCTTCCTCTAAGTAGGTTCGCGCCAAAAAGGTGAGCGGCCAGAATACCGAGTAGAAGGAGGCTCAAAAGGATAATCCATATCATTGAGTGCTTTTTATTTTCAATGAAGCGGTGCATATTATTTTTTCTTCTGCGCAAGCTTGTAGACCTTTAGAATCTCATCAATGGCCCTCTTTTCTTTGCCGCCTTTCATTTGCTCGAGCACATGCGTTGAGAGGTGGTTTTCCAGTATTAGATCTTCAACGCCCGAGAGGGCTTCTTTAATGGCTGACGTTTGGGTGATGACGTCAATGCAATATTTTTCATCACTCACCATCCTCTGAAGACCTCGTACCTGGCCTTCGATGAGCTTGAGCCTTCTAATCACTTTGAGCTTTATGTCTGCTTTCATACCGACCATAATACCCCTACGGGGTATTATGGTCAAGCATCTTTTTCCTGCAACAAGAAAACTTTCTTGCATCGCATATCCCCGACCACGGTCATTCAGGGCACGATGATAGTATCAGGGCATCGGGCAACCCGCTTTTTCCGCGAGCACCTTGGGCAATTGCACGCCGGTAAGTCGGGAGCCGTCGGCGAAATCCCATGCCGGATGCTTTACGATTTTCTTTTCAACGCACAGCGGTGTCTTCGTCGTCAGGTCATCAAAACATTCAACATACGGCAGGAGTTTTGCCGAACTTCCAAACAGCCGTTTCTGCTCCTTGCACTTCTCGCACCAGTACGCGCCATAGAATATGACGCCTTTTTCGACGAGGCACTCTGCAAGCGGATCATACTTGCCGGGTAATTTTTTAGCGTAGAGACTCGCGCCGAGGCCGCCGACAAAGAAAACGCCGAGCACCACCCAAAAAATCATAAACCCGCGCTTTTTCATGGCACGTCGTATGAGCCAACCAGTTCGGCCTCGAGCACGAAGCGCGCGGTTTTGCCCGTCAAGGTGTCGCACGTCACGAGCGTGAGCCTATTTCCTTCTTTTGAAAGATCGACGACTGCGGTCGGGTCCGCGATGTCCACGCTTTTGACGGAAACGACGCTATATACGAATTCTTTTCCGCCGCCCTCTATAGTTATCGTCTCGCCCGCCACCAGATCGGGAACTTTGTTGAACGCTTTATACATTTGATTTTTCACAATCGGAAGCTGCGATGAGTGACCGAAGATAAGCACATTGCCCTTCTCGCCGAGTTTCGCCGAGTCGACGTAGCGCACCGGACCGTTTTTCAGCATCTCATAGAGCGCCTCAATGTCCCTTGTATCGGAATCCTGGACCGGGAGATCGAGATTGATAGCATTGCTGCGTATGCGCTCTGGAAGAATGCTCGTGACGAGCGCCTGCGGAAGCGCGGGAATGGCATTTTCCTCGCCAAGCTCGGGGAGGCTATCGAGCGCGAGAGAGCGCGGCTCCGTACCATCGACATAGTATGGGACAAAACCGATAGAATCCGCGGCCGAAAGCGAAAATACGAACAGCACGAGAGAAACCGCGAAGAAGACCTTTTTCGGCGGTCGTTGCGAGGAATCCATAGTTGGACGACGATGCATCACTCTTGTCGACATGTCAAGACCGATGGGAGGAATGCGCATCCGCGCATAGTTATTCGTAGCGTAGTTCGATTTTGTCTTTGTCCTGCATGTGGTAGTTTTCGTACTCGGTATTTTCTTGGCCATTGACGGTCATTTTCACGTTTGAGCCGAAGGAGTTGAATTCCTTGCCCCATGTCTTGAAGAATGCTCCCAGCATCACTTCCTCTTTTTTCGCAGCCCCGCCGAACTCAAGGTGAATAATAGGAAGATCGTCATGCGTGTGCATCGGCTTGTGAACCCCCGCGAGACCAATGCCTCGAGGAATCTCCTGCTTCTTGCCTTTCACGTAAATCGTCAATTCCGGATGCCAATGGAAGGCGCCGGTCGAGGCGATGTTCGGGTCCCTGGCTTGAAGATATTTGGTGAGTCCGATGCCTCCTATAAAAAGAACAGCTAGCGCGATAAGAACGTACGAAGTTTTAATGTTTTTCATGTTGATTGGAGACGTAGAAGTAATTGGGTTAATTGTTATCTGTGTTTCGTTGCTCTCCGCTTTTGGTCCAGAACATCATCGCGATCATAGAGATCGGACAGAGCGCAAGGAGTGCAAACGGAGCGATAGCTGTTATCGTCGGTCGAAATTGCGGGAACGCGACGAATCCAATTCCGACAAGCGCCGCCATGACGAGAGCAATTGTGAACATCGTTTTTAGATCACATTTCATACCTTGATTTTTAATGAGTTACATGATCACCGGGATTACCGTTACCATATTTAATTCATCTGTTGCCATGAATCACCGCCGTTTTCTGACCGATAGACAGCTCCATCCTCAGTCGAGGCGGTGACTTCTCGAGAATTGTCGGGATTAATGGAGATTGCTGTAACCTTTAGTCCTTTGAGACCCTCAGGCTGTTTCCAGGTGTTCCCTTCGTCAGCACTTTTCCATATCCCATCTTTTGTTCCGGCGTACATGGTGCGCAAATCCTTGTGGAGGGTGACGAGTGTATAGACCGTGGTGTTAGTGAAAGCCTCGGTCGTTTTTGTCCAACCGCAGAAGCAGCTGAATGATTGATAGATGCCATCCGCTGTTCCAGCAAGAAGAACTCCCCAGTTGTCCCAGCCCATTGATTTATCCATTGAAGTCTGCACTGCCATGTAGGCGAAGGAGCGAACTCCCGGGTTTTCCGGGCCATCATCCATTCGTATCCACGATGCAGCGCCATCAGTGCTCTTGAATACGCCGTTGTCTACTGAATAGGCAAAGAGGAAATCGGGATTCCGCTGGTTGATTGCAAGTCCGTGGATATCCGTTCCACGCACGCCTTCGTCGGCGCGCATCCACGTAACTCCGTTGTCCTCGCTCTTGATCACGCCGAGGTCATGTCCTCCTGCAAAAATCACTTTGCGATTTCTTGGATCAACGACAAGGCCCATCCAGTCATCTGCGTTCACGCTCCCCTTGGTGGCAACCTTTTGCCAAGTTTTTCCTTTGTCAGCGCTCTTAAACAATCCTCCATGAGTTCCGAGGAGAAGATTCCCGCTGGCATCATAAGCAAGCGCATGGATATGGTGCGCGCCGGGAATTTTGGCTTGCGTTGCATCACCCCCTTCGTGCGCACGCACAGACGATGAGGATGCTGATTGATCAGGTGTCGAGCTGATAGCTGGATTGCTTCTTGTGCCAATTAAGTAGCCGATACCGATGGCGACAATAACAATAATAAGAATGGGAATTGTAAGTTTGTTGTTCATAATGGTTTAGTGTTACATGTTAATGGTCCCGCTATTTTTTTGCTGATAAGCGCGAGCGACACAACAAGCATGGGCACACTGATGAGTCCGAATTCTCCGCCTCGAAGCGGCAGGAGCGCCACGGCACCCGCTGCGCCGAACGAGGATAGGGCCGCCGTCAAGAGGAACGAGCCGCAGGCGGCGCAGCCTAAGCCGAGCACTCCGGAAACAACGCCGCCGCTCCCCGCAAGAACGTTCCCTTTCCCGACATTCCCGCGCGATCTTCGCACGAGATAGACGATCATCGCGACATTGATGCCAAACAGTATTGCGATTGCGATTGTGTACCCGGCGGAGAGAAGACTGAAGTTTGTGCCGATGCCGAGAAGCAAGCTCGTGGCAACCTTGAGCTTTGCTGCAAACGGCGCGCTTGAAGTGCTGAACACTTCCGCGATGAGGCCGATATTCGGAAACCATACGGCAAACGCGAATGCGAGCGCGGCAAGTACGAGCGCGAGCGCAATGGAGGAGGTGCGGCTGAACACCTCGTTGAATGCTGTTTTGATGTCCAGAGCGTACTGCATACTGATCACTTCTCCTGAAGCGCCAGTTCGATCAACTGTTTGATTGCCTCATACGGCTGCGCGCCGGAGAGCGGATACTTCTTGCCGCTCTTCGTGACGACGATGCTCCATGGGGTGCCATTGCCTCCGGTTGCGGTCGCATTTTGCACGTTCTCCTCGATGTGCGCGTCGTATTTTCCGCTCGCAAGACAACTTGCAAACTTAGCCGCATCAAGGCCAATTTCTTTGGCAATCTGCGGCAGCACTGTCTCGATGTCTGTCTGGTTATTTGACGGCGTTAGTTCAAAGAACCGGTCCGCGTATTTCCAGAACGCATCATTTCCTCCGAGTTCATTCGCGCACTCCGCAGCCGTAGCCTCCTTGCGGGCCTTTACGGGGTGCAATTGGTCAAGCGGGAAATGCCGGTAGACCCAGGCGACATTGTCGCCGTATTCTGCCGATGCTTCCTTCATCGTTTCGTGGAATCGTTTGCAGAACGGACACTCGAAATCAGAATATTCGACGATCACCACCCTCGCATCCGGATTCCCGCGAATGTGATCCCCACTGGTAACTGGCGTCATTTGCCCGAGGTCGCCTTGCGCAATCTCCGGCTGTTGTGCCGCGCTCGGAGACGCGCCGCCTGATACGTTTGACATGTAGAGAGCGCCTGCTATCAGCGCTCCCGCGACGACGATTGCGCCGGGGATTAGTAGATTATTTTGCTTTAATTGTGGCTCCATGATTTTTTAGACTAGACGAATAGATGTGCAGAATGAGTCTGCCGAAATACGATCTATTCAAAAAATCCTAGGGTGAATAATGCCTCTTGAAAGCGCCTCGAGAAGAGAGGCAAAAACGATGGGCGTATCAACTCGCGAGCGCGCACGACGTCGACGGTAATCGTCAGGCGGATACTTCTGTATCTGCCACAGACTTGCTATTGAAAGAGTCGCGGCCAATGCGAGAAGAAGCAATAACAAGAGTGTGAGCGGGTCTGTTGGAGATATGGTAAACAAACGCTGCCAGGCTGCAATATGCTGAAGCGGACTCATCTGACAAATTGCCGTCATCCCCATGAAAGGACAATTTGACATTTGCCCTCCGGAACCAGTCATGCCGAAATGGCCGATACCGAGAAAGCCGAGAAAAAGCAGTGCGACAAGTGC
>CAYJVW010000052.1:0-6157 GCA_964373725.1 uncultured Candidatus Saccharibacteria bacterium
TCGTCCCCGCTTTGGCAGGACCCTCAATCGTCACTTTTGTTTGCAACTGTCTAAGTGCATTCTGAACACCCATTACGCTCTCCCCAGGCATAAGAGGTGCTACCAACTTAGCAGCTGCCACTGTACCAAGGAAGACGTTTGGTAGGAGCTTTGATTTAGGCTTACGCTGCTGCTTATCTAAACTTCCATCTAAACCACACATACAAATAGCATATCATTCACTCGCCGATCGCACGTAACATACACATAATGTGATTGCCACCGTAATGGGCTCTGACAACCTACTCGCCAGTACGTGGTTTCTCGAAGCGTTTACGATCATATTGAGGCGGATCATAAAAATTTCCGTTCTCCACTGCCTCAATAATTGTGTCGGCGCTAATAGCGTGAGCGGGAACATTCATGTTCCTTCCGCCACTCTTAAGAAACGCTTGATACTTCTTCCATCCATCAAACATCTTATCCAGCATTCCATCGGCATCTCCTGCAAGTTTGTTGCGACTTCGTAATACTTCAATTACTCGGCCCCTCAGTGTCGTTCCACGATCTGGTTCCACTTTATCTTTAAATTTCTTTCATTCATCAGCTGCTTGTTCTCTCAATGGTCTTAATTGACGCATATAAATCCGCATTTATTAATAAGTTCCAGCGTTCGGTATAAAACAAAACTTCTGGAAGACAAGATAATCTGTGGATGGTGCGGTAAGTGATGTAAAGCAATGGTTAAACGACTTACTCCGAAATTACTCTCAACACTTCCTCGATCGTGGTTACTCCTCGCACTGCCTTCAAAACCCCATCTTCAGTCATTGTGAGCATACCCTCGCTCTGCGCCTGTTCTATCAAATGTATTGACAAAAGATGTACACTTCCCTATCATAGTATGTATGCTCGTATTCGAGTGGAGCGATAAGAAAAATGCGCAGCTGAAGACGGAGCGGAACGTGTCGTTTGAGGATGTGGTTCTTGCGATCGAGGGCGTGGGTCTCAGAGACACCGTGCCACACCCGAACCAAAAGAAATATCCGCATCAGCAGATGTATATCGTTGTCATTCGAGGGTATATCTACTGCGTTCCTTTTGTTCGCAAGAACGCTACGACGCTCTTTCTGAAAACAGTGTATCCAAGCCGAGCAGCCAAGTCTCTTTATCAGAGTAAGAAAACAGACGTATGAAAAATTCCAAAAAGACAGCGAATTTTGACCACACGCTTGATGCATACGAACGTGACATTGAGCGAGCGCTCCAATTAGGAACGGTAAGACCCTATCCTAAGTCACAACGTGAACGCCTGATGCGCGAGGCACGAGAAGCAGCACGCAATACCATCGCCAAGAACAAGAGCGTGACCTTTCGCGTGAACGCGTGGGATATCGACCGCTTGAAAGCACGCGCAGTGCAGGAAGGCATCCCGTATCAAACTCTGCTTTCGTCAATCGTACACAAGTACGTCTCGGGAACTCTGAAAGACGCGCGCTGAAGATCACTCCGAAATCACGCGCAGCACTTCCTCTATAGTCGTCAGTCACGCATAATTTGCACCACAAGAGTACTTCGATTTTCTAAGACGGATTACCGTCAAGAAAATCTGGTCGCTGCTGCAAATTTGCGCGACCTCGCCTCGCTAAAGGGTCTGCCGGTTAGACGCTAAGGCAGACGACGCGCTCCGGCCTTGCGACGGGGCCCCACCCCCGTCTCACCTCGCACCGCCCCTATCACCGGAGAACAATTACTCTGAAATAACTCTCAATACTTCCTCTATCGTGGTAATGCCCTGAACTGCTTTGAATATCCCGTCTTCCGCCATCGAGAGCATGCCTTCGCTTTTCGCTTGCTTGTCAATCGCGTCCCCCGTCGCATTCGCCATGACGAGCTCTTTGATTGTCGAGGTAACGGGCAGGACTTCATAAATGCCGATGCGTCCGGCATACCCTTCGGGGTTGTCGGGCATTTCTTTCGGCTTATAGAACGGCACTTTGTTCCACGTGGCTTCTTTTGCGACCACTTTTTCTTCTTTCAGGGCCTTCAGAACGATTCCCGCATCCACAAGTTTCGCAAGTTGCCCTTGCTCATCGCGCGAGAGCTCATACGGATCATGCGCAGCGAGTTTTCGCACGAGCCGCTGGCCGATGATAACGCGCAGCGTCGAAACAAGAAGGAACGGCTCGATACCCATATCGAGAAGCCGCGGGATAGCACCAGAGGCAGAGTTGGTGTGGAGTGTCGAGAGCACCAAGTGGCCAGTCAAGGCCGCATTGACCGCAAGCGATGCGGTTTCTTTATCACGAATCTCGCCGACCATGATGACATTGGGGTCTTGCCGCACGAGCGAGCGGAGGCCAGTCGCAAAGGTAAATCCAATATCCGGCCGCACCTGCGTCTGATTAATGCGCGCCATTTTGTACTCGATCGGATCTTCCACCGTGGAAATATTCACATCGGGCGTGTTGATGATGTCGAGAAGCGTGTAAAGCGTGGTCGATTTTCCCGCGCCGGTAGGGCCCGTCGTGAGGATCATGCCAGTCGTTTTACGAAGCGCATCGTGCATGCGCTCCAAACCCGTGCCGTGGAATCCTATAGACTCGAGCGTGAAGCCGGAGATCGAATCGCGAAGAAGCCGCATCACAATTTTCTCGCCATAGTACGTGGGCAAGACCGACACGCGGAAGGAAATTTTCTCGCCGCCGGACTCTGCGCCAAAACGCCCGTCTTGCGGAAGACGGTGCTCATCGAGCCGCATACTGGCCAAGACCTTGATGCGCGCGGTTATAGCGGCGGCTGCGTGCTTCGGAAGTTCCATCGCATCATGCAAGATGCCATCGATACGATAGCGTATGAGAAGCGAACCCTCTTGAGGCTCAATATGAATATCCGAGGCATTTTGCGCATTCGCGTGGCGGATCAACGTGTCAACGATACGAACCGCGGATACTCCCTCCGCCATCTGTCGCAGATCAACTTCGCCAACGTCGCCTTTTTCTTTTTCGAGTGCGACCGTCTCACGCTTAATGACATCCCCGAGCGTGTCTTTAAGGCCCTTCTGGTATTGCTTCAATGCAACCTTGATCGACGCGACATCGGTGAGACGTGGCAGGATCTTCAGGTGCGTTTTCTTTTTTATGAAATCTATAGCCGCCAAGTCGTCCGTGTCGAGCATCGCGACCTCAAGTTCGTCTCCTTTGTTGCTGTAGGCGATAATGTTGTTCCGGCGAGCAACCGGCTCGGGAATCAAGGCGAGCGTCTCGTACGGAATACTTGTGCCGGCGAGCGAGACGAAGGGAATGCCGAGCACGTAGGCGTATGTGCGCCGGAGCTCGTCTTCTCCGACGGAGCCGCGCGCAAGCAGTACGTCCCCGATAGTCTTCCCGCTTGCTTTTGCTTCCTGCTCCGCCGCATCAAAATCTTTTTGCGAGACAAGATTCGCGTCGGCGAGAAACGATTTGAGGTGGGTATCACTTATATACATAGGGTTTAGCCACTAGCCACTAGGGTATAGGGAAATGCAAAAGCGCACGTGACAATAGTATACCAGGCATGCGCAGCTACCCTCCCAACCGTTCCAACCTTTTGTAAATCTCACCGTCATTACGTTTGCCGATAAGCGGAATATCAAGCACAGTACCGAACGCATTGTAGGCAATGCGATACTCGCCAACATCAGCACGATACCAATCCATGCCTTTGAGGCGTTTCGAATCCGGCGGGAACGGATCGATCGCGAGGGCATCGATTTTCCCCGTGATCTGCCTAGCATGCTTATGCGGTATTCTCCGCAAAAACTTTTTTGCGCGCGAATGGATTTTTATCTCCAACATTAGTCGCGAAATTGATCGAGAAATTTCTTAGTTTCTTTGACACTCAAATATCGCCCTGTTTTCGCAGCCTTTTCCGCTCGCTCCCCCCAAATCATGTCCTCGACCTCCTCAAATCGCTTCTTGTCGACGAAGGCAATAAGCCGGGCAACGGGCCTGCCCTTTTTGGTTATGATGACGGGGTGCCGCTGCGCCGCGTCCAGTAGCTCCCCGAAACGATTCTTCGCCTCCCTTGCCGGTACAATAGTTACTTTAGCCATAATAGCTATTATGGCTACTCGCGGCCTTTTGTCAAAGGTTTAGATATTATTTAGCTTTGCTCTCGAGTAAATTTATATATTCGCGCAGCGCGCGTGTTTCTGCCAGACTTTTCTCCCTGTACTGCGGGCTTGTGCTCTCAAATGTTATGAGCGATTGTGCCAACTCTTTCGCTTCGAGACTCTTCCTTAAATAATCAAGGCATGCTTTAAATTCTCCCTTCTTCAGTCCGTCGAGTAAATCTACGTAATATTTCCGCTCGTTTCTAAGTCCATCAATTTCTTCTTGAAGATTCTCTGGGTTTAGCCGCTGTTCTTTCTCCGCAGCAACTTCTTGCTTGCTCATTCCCCATATCTTAGCCTCCTCTTCAATATCTAGCTCTTCCTCTGTAGGGTCTTCTTCTATTTTCCTCTTATCCTCTTCTTTGTAACCGATTGCGAATTCAGTGTATTTAACTTTGCTTAAGAAATACCGACCAACCAGCTGTAAATCTTGTGGAAGGCCAGGAATAGTTTCTCCTTGAGGTTTAGGTTCAGAAGAATTGATCATGCGGTTAAGTCTAGCACCAAAATTTGACAAACGATTTTCTGCACATATACTGTGGGTACAGCTGAATACAGCGATGTATTTAGTCCGCCAATGGCGGACATTTTTATTAAAAGCCTCGAACGAAAAACCAGCATTAATATAAGATTTACGAAACCTAATAATACTCTATGGCACTTTTGGATTTGAAAACCCTTAACGCAGCTCTTGAGGAACTCCGAGAGGAGCGCGGCATTTCGCGCGAGAGCGTAATCGACGCGCTTGCAACAGCACTCGCTGCCGCCTACCGCCGTGAATACGGCAAGCGCGGACAAATTATCCGCGCAAGCTTTAATCCTGAAACCGGCGACATCGAATTCCGCCAAGCGAAAATCGTAGTTGATAAGACGCTTGTTCGGACACCGGACGAAGAGGACTTGTCCCCCGAAGCTGGGGCGGTGGAGGACGATCACCGCTCTCGATTTAACCCCGAGCAGCACATCATGCTCGAAGACGCGCAACGCATTCGCAAAGACGCGAAACTGGACGAGGAGATCTCTTTCCCTCTCGAGGCGCGAGAAGATTTCGGCCGCATCGCCGCGCAGGCCGCGAAGCAAGTCATCATGCAAAAGATCCGCGAAGCAGAGCGCGCCTCTATAATTTCCGAATACGGTGAGCGCGAAGGTGAGATCGTGACAGGGCATGTGCAACGCTTCGAGCGCGGCAATTTATATGTCGACCTCGGCCGCGCAACCGCCATCCTCCCCTACGACGAGCAGATCCCGGGCGAGAGATACCGCCAAGGCGAGCGCGTTCGCGCGCTTCTCCTTCGCGTAGACGAAGGCGTGCGCGGCACATTCATCCGCCTCTCTCGCTCGCACCCGCGCTTCTTGGAGAAACTATTTGAAACGGAAGTGCCCGAAATGGCAAATAAAATCGTCGAGGCGAAAGGAATCGTGCGCGAGCCGGGAAGCCGCGCGAAGATTGCAGTACATTCAAACGATGAGCACGTGGATCCCGTGGGCGCCCTCGTTGGTCAGCGGGGTGTCCGCGTTGCGGTCGTAACATCAGAGCTCGGAGGAGAGAAAATCGATGTCGTTGAATGGTCTCTAAACCCTGCCGATTTCGTAAAAGAAGCGCTGAAACCCGCACAAGTCTTAGCAATCGAGCTTTTCGAAGACGAGAATCGCGCTGCGGTTCAAGTATCTGAAGACCAGCAGTCGCTCGCGATCGGCCGAGGAGGACAAAACGTGCGCCTCGCCGCACGCCTCACAGGCTGGAAAATAGACATCCGCTCTGCGGGCGGAGAAACGCTCGAGAAAAAAGAAGCGCAGACATCAGCGACGTTGCCTGAAGAAAAAACTGCGGAAGCATCTGTGGAAGCATCTGCTGACAAAAAAGGCTGAACAGCGATCTCAAGCCACGCGTTCTTTCACGATGATTGAGTTACGATCTCAATCATTCGATCATTGTGGAGATTCGTATCTGGCGCATTACAGGAGACCACCACCCGCCCCACGCTTACCTAAAGGGAAACGACCTTCATAATATTCCTTAAGAAA
>CAYJVW010000053.1:0-6110 GCA_964373725.1 uncultured Candidatus Saccharibacteria bacterium
CGAACTTAATTCTACTGATATCTTTTGCTGTGATGAGTTTCATAGATTTTTGAGATTAAAAAAGCCCGCTTTGTGCGGGCTTGGTTTTTTATAAGAGGTAGGGTTCAAACGCCGCACGGTTCGTACATCGAGTAAGCCGGCGGTGTAACCGCTATCATGCTGCCATGTCGTGCGAGCTTATTCATACCGATGACCCGACGATACCACAGGGTAACGTGCCGTCAATCAGTACCCCCTCTGTGTGCGCATGAATTTCTTTTCGGCTGCGGTGCTTTTGCGGCTAAGTATCTTGTTGCGGTGCGGGAAACGGCCGAAACGGTCAATTATTTTCTTGTGATCCCTTGCGTACCGCGTATTCTGCTTGTCCCCTATCGATTTGAATAACCGCAAGGATTCTCGCTGTATTTTCTTCGATTCGGTATGCATGTACGGCAAATACATAAATACCTTTTCCCACTGGGTCATGTTTCTGTCCGCACGAGCGCGTACGGCCTCTTGCGCGAGAGCAAGTCCGAGTGCGTCGTTGGCGAACATGCCGGGCGTCCCGCGGAACATGTTGCGCGACAGCTGGTCGACAATGATTATCTCCGCCAGCCTGCCCGTAGGACTTTTTCTCCAATCGGCATGTTCGCCGCGAACGACTTTCCAATACGTCTCCAAGAATTTCCGGCGGAGCAACGTGTCGAAACTCTTCCGCTTCTTGAAAAACCATTGGTCCGGCCCGCATTCCTTGAACCAGAAGTTGTAAATCGGTTTCCAGGTCATATCAATTTTTCTTCGTTGCTTGCGTCGGTTGCGGGAACGTTGAATTCGAACAGCTTCATTGTGCCTTGGTACGAGTATTCATCGCCGCTTTCGATGATAACGAGGTCGTATTGCTCTGCTTCGGTGCTGTCTCCGTTGATTATGAACATACCAGAACCCTCGAGCACCAAATACATCCGCACTGCGCCACTCAAGCGAGTCTTGTAGTGTCCGGTCAGACAATCCACCAAGAGCGCATTGAATCCTTTGTTATCTTTTTTCTGGACGTACAAATTGCCCTTGAATTCTCCTCTATCAAAAGCTTCGGTTTCTTTGAGAGAGATTTTCATTCGCACACTATATCACCTGGTCACAGACTCATGATATGCTCGTCGCATGAATGTGGTTTTTAGCAATCATGCTCTGCTGAAAATACAGCAGCGTAAACTATCGAAAAGCAAAATATTCACTGTTATTGCACACCCCGACCGAGCTGAATACACATACAGCGGTCGCGAAGCACTTTACAAGAAATTCCGCAAACGTTCATTGAAAGTTGTCATTATGCGGGAATACGGGACATATTGTCGTGGTAACGACGCATTGGGTTGCTTAAACGAGTTTTACGGACTACACTGAAATGTGTGGAAATCACCTACGACAAGGAAGTGGATGCCCTGAATGTCTCGCTCCGCTCGGGCGCGGTAGCTAAGACGCTTGAAATTGCGCCTGAAATTATGATTGATTTAGACAAGAAAGGAAATACTCTCAATATCGAGATCATTGGCGCGAGTGAGAAAATCGGCAAAAAAAATTTCGGGACAGTTACTGTCGGCAAGCGTTCGCTTGCTCTCCCTTCGGTTGCGTGAATGCTTGCACGAACCGGCTCGCATGCAGATTTGTTCTCGAATAATCTCATACGAGAAAACCCCGCCGTTGGGCGGGGTTTTCTTTTCTGGCACCTGTAACCTCGCACCTAGGACCTGCTCTAAGCTACTATTTTCGTGACCACGCCAGCTCCTACGGTCTTTCCACCTTCACGAATTGCGAAACGCATTTGCTCTTCGATGGCAATCGGTCCTACGAGCTTTACCTTGAAGGTTACCGTATCTCCCGGCATCACCATTTCGACGCCCTCCTTCAGCGTTACTTCGCCCGTTACGTCCGTCGTTCGGATGTAGAACTGTGGCTTGTAGCCTGTGAAAAACGGCGTGTGTCGGCCTCCCTCTTCCTTCGTCAAAATATATACTTCTGACTCGAATTCGGTGTGAGGCTTCACCGAGCCCGGCGCGCAGAGGACTTGGCCTCGGTGTACGTCTTCCTTCTTCGTACCTCGGAGGAGCACCCCTGCGTTGTCGCCAGCTTGGCCTTCCTGAAGCGATTTGTTGAACATTTCAACGCCGGTCACCGTCGTCTTTGTCGTATCTTTGATACCGACAATCTCTATCTCGGCGCCAACTTTCACAACACCTCTCTCGATCCTGCCCGTCACAACGGTGCCGCGGCCTTCGATAGAAAACACATCTTCTATAGGCATGAGGAACGGCTTGTCGAGTTCGCGAATCGGCTGCGGGATGTATTCATCAATCGCCTTCACAAGTTCCATCACCTTGTCCGACCATTCATTGCCCGGAGCAGGATTCTCAAGAGCCTTGAGGCCGGAACCACGGATGACGGGAGCGTTCTTGCCGTCAAATCCCTGCTTCTCGAGAAGGTCCCGCACTTCCTCTTCAACGAGGTCTACGAGCTCTTTGTCATCTACTTGGTCAACTTTATTGAGAAAGACAACGACCTTCGGAACGCCAACCTGGCGCGCGAGGAGAATGTGTTCGCGCGTCTGGGGCATCACGCCATCTGACGCTGCAACCACGAGGATTGCGCCGTCCATCTGGGCCGCGCCCGTAATCATGTTCTTGATGTAGTCGGCGTGGCCGGGAGCATCAACGTGCGCGTAGTGGCGATTCGGCGTCTCATATTCAGAGTGCGAGAGCGAGATCGTAATGCCGCGCGCTTTCTCTTCCGGCGCCTTGTCGATATCATCGACTCCCTTCACCGTCGCGCTGTAGCCGTTGCCCGCTTTCGAGAGCACGTTCAAAATTGCCGCGGTAAGAGTTGTCTTGCCGTGGTCGACGTGCCCGATTGTGCCGACGTTGATGTGCGGCTTCGTGCGATTAAATTCTGCGGCCATACTCTAGATTACTGGTTACTGGAGGCTAGATGCTGGAAGATTCTGTACATTCCAGATCTAGTTCCATGTGATAAATAATTACTAATTACAAACACCAACGCTTTTTTGAGGGCCAGCCTGCAAAACCAGGCAAAAAGAAAACCGCTTCATTGCGTACCCACATACTAGCACAAGAGCAAGAAAAACGTCAAGAAGAGGATGATATAATCCGAAGACTGCGTATGAGTCACTTGGATGATGGCGGAAAGAGGAATCTCGACGTTAGAGCTTTCGAACGGATCGCAAGTGATTTCACCGCAAGGTTGCCCGAAAAATTTCATCCTGATAAATATGGCAAATCGCTCCTAAACCCCTGGGCAAAAGCGCTTATGCTTGCCACTCTGCAACCTTTTGGAAACAATAGCGGTTTCGCCGTAGCAGCTAGAATTCTTAAGATCTTTGGGATAGAGAGCTCTGACGGGGCTGTTTACAATAGTGTGAAAGCCGTTATCCGTGACCACGGATCGGATCGCATTGCTTCACTGAAGCAAGCAATCGATCGTTCGGCAGGTGACGAAGCTCATGTTTTGATCGAACTCGCAGAAGAAGCCGTTCGAGCTCTCCCCCACGAGGTACGCTCCCCCAAGCCAAAAGGCGGCGCCAGATCACGCGAGCAGAAACCAATAGACCAGAAAGACCCTGAAACTGCCCTTGCAGCACCCATATCGGCAGAAGCTCAATTTGTCGAGTCTCCCTATTGGAAAATCCAGCCCCGTGCTGCCCTGATCGCAGCATGCATGCTTGATGCGGGAGCGCACGCTCGTGTCATTGTCCGGATGCTGGACCAGCTTTATCCGACTCATAACATTTCAGAACAGGTGATCGAGAATGCGCTTGAAACGTCAAATTTACGAAAGAGTGTCTCGCAAAAGATTAAAACGGATCAGAAATGGGAGCAAAAAGACGAAACTGAGCGCGCTTTTATTATCGAAAGAGCGACGGACCAAGTTCGAGACAAATCCTAACTCCGCGGTAGTTCGATCAATATACGTGCGTTTCCCAACGTCTGGGGAAAAGGACACCGCTTGTTTTCTTTTGTCCTTTACTGGCGACGTAGAGTGAGCGATATCCAAAAGCACTGCTTTTGGATATCCGAGCCGAGGAGCCAGAAAACTGGTTTACAATACTGATACATGTTCGCCCGCTTTGAGAGCGATGAGACGAGTTGCGTCTCGTATGACTCGCGTGGTCTCGCATTCTGCATGCGCTTTATCGCTGGCGTGCTTGTCCTCGTCTCTATCGCGCACTACGGAACAGCGTTCGGCTCCGAAGTCGTTATCGCTGCAGCGCATGGCAGCAATAACGCTGCGATAGATCTCCAACTCGAGGAGATCAGAGCGAAACGCACGATGCGCTCGATCGGCGAAGTGCGTCTTTTACAAGAATTGCAGACGTATGAAAGCGAACTCGCGACCCGAAACATTGGGACTGCGTCTATAGATACCCTTAAATCAGCTCATGAGCGCTTGATCGGTGCGGATCTCTCCATGATGAAGCTGTACCTGTTTGAAAACGGCGAGGCAATTGCGGAATATAACATTCTCTCCAAGGGGAAACGCGGCTCGCGGTGGGAAACGCCGACAGGGCTCTACAAAATACAAACCAAAGAGGAAGACCATTTTTCGTCTATTGGCGAAGTGCACATGCCGAAGGCAATGCAATTCTTCGGCAACTTTTTTATACACGGCTGGCCGTACTATCCCGACGGAACGCCGGTTTCTGAAGGCTACTCCGGCGGCTGTATCCGTCTCTCAAATAAAGACGCAAAGGATATATTCGCGTTCGCCGCGCTCGGAACGCCGATTTTTGTTTGGAACGGCACCGATCAGAATACAACTGCCGCAACAACAACAATATCCATCGGTGAGAAAGTCCCGCCGAAAATATCTGCAAAAGCGTTTCTCGTCGCGGATATAAAAACAGGAGAGGTGTACGCGGAGAAAAACGCAAACGAGCCGCGAGCTATCGCTTCGCTCACAAAACTTCTGACCGCGCTCGTCGCGAACGAGACGATTCATTATGACCGCACACTCACCGTAACTGCCGATGATAGGAGGCAAACCGAAGGGACGCCAGGCTCAATCCAATCGGGCGACTCATTCACGGTGGGCGACCTTCTCTACCCCCTTCTTATGGAATCGAACAATTCCGTCGCCTATGCATTCGCCAGATATTACGGGGAGGATAACTTCATAAGGTGGATGAATGACAAGGCGCGAGCGATAGGTATGGAACACACGACCATAGAGGATCCTTCGGGAATTTCCTCGCGCAACATGGCAACAGCAAGCGATCTGTTCGTTCTGACTCGCTACATCCATGACAGTCAGTCGTACATATTGAACATCAGCCGCGAAAAAACTAAAAAAATAACGAGTGAGAGCGGGACAATCTACACGATCGGAAATTTCAATGTGTTCGCGGATAAGGAAGGATTCCTCGGCGGCAAAACCGGCTACACCGATGAAGCGCGTGAGACTATGGTCGCGCTCTTCGAGGTACCGGTCGGAAATGACATGAGGACAATCGGCATCATCGTCCTTAGCTCCGCGGACAGAAAGGCGGATGTCGAGAAATTGCTTGCGTGGTTTAGGGAGGCGAGTGCAGACTAATAACACGCCACGGGGACTGCTTTTCCATTCGCGATTCCTCCCGTGCATGATCCCTCTTTCCATCCGTAACATGCGCCACCAACGGGCGTACCGGGCTCGGCATAGGTAGTCGCTTGGCAAAAACTCTGACATTGTGATGAATCCGTGCATGCCTTCCCCGCATCACTCGTCGGCATGTTGCAATACAGCGTCGCATTCGGCGCATCACTGATATTTCCCCATTTGCCGCCTATTTTTTCGCACGACTGCTTGTCGTTCGGAGCCACCGATGTGCCGGTCACGGTAATCGTCATGGTACTGATATTATATTGGGGCGGATCGCAAATCGTTCTGGATGGATAGCTTTCAAGTTGCGAACAAGTTGTTGGCAATTGCTTTGTAAACCTGACGGTGTAAGTTCCGGGTGACGCGTATGTGTGTATCTTGTGAAAAGTTGACATAACCGCGGTGCACCCAGTGCCTGGGGGGTTGCCTTCTTGAACATCTTTGGTGCCGTCCCCCCATTCAAGCGTATACGCAGGCGGACA
>CAYJVW010000054.1:0-6038 GCA_964373725.1 uncultured Candidatus Saccharibacteria bacterium
CGGGGTATTCGGCGTAGTAGAATAAAAGTCCCAAGCACTATAATTGGACGATCGTCCAATTATAGTCCATTGAAATTTATTGCTTTACCAGCTCCGCAAACCGCTTTCTCACCTTCTCTACCTTCGGCTCGATGATGAGCTGGCAATATGGCGCGGACGTATTCTTTTTGAAATAATTCTTGTGATATTCCTCTGCCGGAAAGAATTCCTTGAGCTTAGCGATGTGTGTTACGACCCGAGTGCCATGGCAGCGAGGATTTGTTCGAACAGCGCAAAGTCGGGTGAGATCTTCATCGCATAGGCGATGCGATGGTCGCTTGGCGTTTTGGAGGGAGGTTCTGTGATTGGGATGGTGGACACACGACTCGACGCGGGCGAAGGCTGCCGGGGCGTAGGGGAAGCGGCCGGCAGAAACTTGAAGGTTGTTGGGAAGAACGGCATCAGGGGCTGGACTAGTGGTGATGTGAACGGGTGCGCGTACGCTAATGTACACGCTACCGCAAAGCAAGACCCACGAACGGTAAAAAAAAGACCCCCAGCCGCAACCAGCGACCGGGGGTCGCTGGCAACGGCTAGGAAGCCAGGGTGACGGAGCCGCCCATCGGCGAAAAGCTCCGTACCAAGATACTTATACCAGAGGAACAAATAGTGAACAATCATTCTTGAGCTTTCAACTTGAGGTGGAATTCTTGTGGGCTATCTTGAGCCGTGCTACATAGTCGCAACGGCTAGGACCAGCTTTCTGTTAGTCCCATCGGCGTCAAAGGAAACAAAGATGCCGATCAAGACACACAAAATCGGAGTGCTATCGTCGCGTGCCAAGCAGACCGTGCCGCTGTTGGATGAACCGCCGCTCGGCCACCTGCAGGCGTTGATTTTGAAGAAGCTGGACGACCTCGGGTCCGAGGCCTTCGGTTACAACGTTCTGGAGCAGCTGTCGCTGCAAACGCTGGTCTGGATCGACCCCTCGCAAATATATTCCAGTATACGGAGGATGGTCTCGGAGGAAAAGAAGTACATCGAGCTCGTCGAGGAGCGCAAATCGCCGGAAGGCGGGCCGCCTCTCAAGATTTACAAGTTGTCGGATCGTGCGAGCCGAAAAAGACGGTGAGCAAATCTTCGTAAGTGATTACTGCCGGATCATATGTGACTCGGATAACTTCAGCATGACCGGTATTCCCCATCGAAACTCGTTCGTACGACGGATTGGCCATTTTTCCACCCGCATAGCCAGGCTCCACTTTGCTCACACCCTTGAGCATCTGAAATACCGCCTCTACACACCAGAAGCAACCACCGCCGAATACCGCTTGTTTACTCATCGCCAAATTGTACAACAAACGACACCAGAAGCCCTGCCCATGAACCAACTTTGGCTCTAAACAGTATTCTCGAAATTACTCACATCAGTCCAAAATATGCCATGTCAGCAAACTCGAATCGCTCATAAATTTCTTGGCCGAGCCAAAGTTTGGTGCTGGGAACCTCCTCCGAACACAACCTGTTTGATCATTCAAAAATTGTACAACAAAAAATTCGACCTCAGGATAGCCCATACGATTAACTATTGCGGTCGCAATAGTTAATCGTATTACGAATTGCGCTTTGTTTTCGCCCTGTCGCTCGACGTAAGTTGGTGTTTGCGCAGTCGCACGCTTTGCGGTGTCACTTCAAGATATTCGTCTTTTGCCATCACTTCCAGACCGCGTTCGATGGTGAGCGTATACGGCGGGACGAGGTTTATAGCTTCATCCAATGCCGACGCACGCACGTTCGTAAGGTTCTTATTCTTCGTCGGGTTCACTTCCATCTCTTCACCTTTCGATGTGTCGCCAAGTACCATGCCTTCGTATACTTCCGTGCCCGGACCGATGTACAAAACACCGCGGTCTTGAAGATTCCACAAAGAATAGCCGAGAGCTTTGCCGCTTGCCATTGAAATCATCGAACCCGTCGTTCGTTTTCGGATCTCGCCCCCGAAATGTCGAAAGCCGATAACCCGTGCTGCTATGATTCCCTCTCCTTTCGTATCAATCACAAATTGATTGCGATATCCCAACAATCCTCGTGTTGGTCCTTCAAATATCAAGCGCACACTGGAGGCTGGAGACTGGTGGCTGGAGACTGGAAGGATATTTTGGAGTACAAATCCTCTTGCGCCCAAACGTTCGATGATGACTCCTTGATATTCACTAGGTGTATCGATAACCACTTCTTCAAACGGTTCCGTTTTAATACCATTCTCTTCGTGCATGATGACGTTCGGCTGTGAGACCTGCATTTCGTAGCCCTCGCGCCGCATGTTTTCGAGCAAGATCGCGATATGGAGCTCTCCTCGGCCAGACACTCTGAACACGCCTTCGGTGCTGCCCTCGTACGAAAATTCGACACGGAGACCCACATTCACCTCGAGCTCTCGTTCCAATCGTTCGCGTAGCTGCCGCGATGTGACGAACTTCCCTTCGCGTCCCCCGAACGGAGAATTATTGACCAAGAAATTGAGAGAAATGGTCGGCTCGTCCACGGCGATAGCCGGAAGCGGCTCGACATCCGCGCTCGTCGAAATCGTCTCGCCTATTTCGATATCAGGAATGCCCGCGATAAGAACGATGTCCCCCGCCGTTACTTCCGTTGTCTCTACCCGTTTTAGACCCTCGAATGAAAACATTTTTGTTATCTTTCCGGTACGCGATTCGCCCGCTGGCTTTTTTACAAACACATTCGCGCCGGTTTTGAGAGAGCCTTCGTATACGCGCGCGACCGCCATGCGTCCGAGGAAATTGTCATACGCCAAATTAAAAGGTTGAGCTCGCGACGTCTCACCCTGCGTAGCTTCACGCGAAGCAGGGGCCACTTGTTCCAAAATGACATCGAGAAGCGGCGTGAGGTCGCTTGATTCGTCCGTGAGTTGCCTCTTTGCGATTCCCTGCTTGCCGATCGCGTAGACAACCGGGAAATTCGATTGCTCGTCATTCGCGCCGAGTTCGAGAAAAAGTTCCAAGACTCCTTCTTCCGCTTTTGCCGGGTCTGCGGCGGGCTTGTCTATCTTATTGATAACGACGATCGGCTTCAGGCCAAGTTCCAGCGACTTTTTTAAAACGAACCGCGTCTGCGGCATCGGCCCTTCCTGCGCATCAACGACGAGCAACACCGAGTCAATAGAGCGAAGCACGCGCTCCACCTCCGAGCCGAAATCCGCATGCCCAGGGGTATCAACGATATTTATCTTCGTGCCTTTATATTGGACCGCCGCATTTTTCGCATAAATAGTGATCCCCCGCTCCTGTTCGAGTTTATTCGAGTCCATCGACACCCCCGCCTCCACCGCACCCGTTTGTCGCAGAATCGCATCCGTCAGGGTCGTTTTCCCATGGTCGACGTGTGCGATTATTGCTATGTTCCTAATTTCCATAAACAACAAAAGGCCGTGTGGCCTTCGGTGACACGCATTGTGCCACAACTTTACACCCCTTTCAATACCGTTTCCATTTCCGTAAAAATCGCACCGCTTTTCATCCGGAATTTTTCGTCTTGCTTCCTCACACCTGTATCCCGAAATCCGAGTTTTTCGTAAAAACGAGCCGTCCGTCGATCCCCGCACCAAGGTGCGGGGCATTCGCGGACGGCTACCATGGCGTTTATGCTGGAAGAGGAGCGGCCCACCGGCCGCACTAACTTTAAAGGTCGCCGATTCATCCCCGCAGCAAAGCTGCGGGGCATTCTCGGCGTCATCCAGTAAAAAACAATCGCCTGCTCGTTATAGCCAACAACTTCAACATACGTCTCTTTTGAACTATCGCTTGCCAGACTGCTTAGATCCTTTTTTTGGATCGAGATCGGCAAACCAGAGATTCGCCTCGGCGCATAGCTATTGCCTGGGGTGCGCGTAATCATCCATTCCCCACTCGGCAAGTTCCACGATATCAGGATCTTCTGACGCGCGCTTGAATCCTTCCCTAAGATTCCCCCGCACAATCTCTCGCTGATACCCATCTCACAGCCTCTTCCAGGGCCGCGCGACGCGTGCGTTTTTCTGTTTGTGCACGTCTATCTATCCATGCGATAAGGTCTGGAGAGATCGTGCTTGTAAATGTTGCTGTTGATTTCATATGCGTATTAGTACACGTGTATTGACACGTGTAAGAGCATGTCTCCTTTATTCTACTACGCCGAATACCCCGCAGCTTTGCTGCGAGGAGCTTCATGAATCAAGTTGGCTAGGGCTTAGAACCTGTTCATAATCTCGTGGTACCCGAGCCCAAAAAGCCCAGTTTTTGCGCGAGAAACGAGCCGGAGTCCGAAACGTAATTGCATTACGTTGAGGACGAGGTGAAGTTTCGCAGCCAAAAACTGGGCTTTTTGGGCAGGGGGAAGATTATGAACAGGTTCTTAGTAAAGCTTTGCAGAATTAAACAGGACGCCGAATACTTTGCTCCAAACCAGCGCATACGGATACAGGCGAGGATCTATGTCTCCAGGAATCTCGTAATTGATATTGCCTTCGGTCGCTTTCACTGGACCAAGATTCACAAATTCTATCGCATCGAGATCTTTCGAAAGATATATATAAATGTCCGGCCCGTTGATGGTCGTGAAATTCTCATAGCGGAGATATTTCTTGCCGTCCGCCTCAAGGATGCGCGCGGTACCGCTTGCCGGACGTCCGAGCATTCCTGTTACCTCAGCGGCACCTGTGGCCACTGACGCGGGAGAAAGCCCTTGCTGCTGGGCGGCTATTTGTCGATTCGTAGTTGCCGCAGGTGCAGCTTCATCGACTTTCACGTTTCTAAACAGCGGCGAGATGGCGTAATAACCGAACGCCATCCCCGTTGCCACGAGAACGCCCAAGATGCTGTACGCAATCCTCACACTTCAAGCATATCGCACCCACATCAAATCGCCAGAGCATGTCCGGAAGCCCGCTTTCGAGCCGAGGACTCCGATTTTGCGGCGAGAAACGAGTCGGAGACCGGAGAATATCCGCGATATTGGAGCCGTGCGAAGGTTCGCAGCCCAAAATCGGAGTCCGCAAATCCGCGGAATGAGGTTCCGGGGATATGCTCTAGAGCTTGTGAAAAAAGTATTGACACAGGCGAGACCTCGTGTGGCGAGGCGAGCGGGCGGTGAGGAACGCGAAGAATATCCGGGATATTTTGAGTGTTCCGAACCGCCATCCCGCACAGCCCGCCACACGAGGTCGGAGCCGTCAAGAGTTTTTGAACAAGCTCTAGACTAGTAACCGGAACATCCACCGATGCGTCGACAGAAACTTCGAACCATCCGTGAATTGACCCGCCAAGAACGCTTGGCACCGGTGTATCTTCTGCCGCTGAAAAAGCCGAGTTACCGCCTTTTTCAAAATGAAGCATCGCGTGCAATATCTCGCCATCCTTGCTCGATCGCGAAAGAGTTACTTTGACATCCGTGCTTTCGCCTGCGTCAATCTGCGCACTTGAACCGATGATCGCACCAGGCTCGCCGTTGTTGTCTTCGTGAATCACCAGATACCCGGGCGCGGCAAGGTACATGAGTGATCCAGTGACGATATTCCCCGGCCGCTGCTCGGAGACAACAACCATGTTCTCTTCTGCCCTCATGCCCGCTGACGTGCTCTCATCAATATTTGTATTCACTTCGGATTTGGTCTGCGGCGCAGAATTTGCATAGAGAAAATAGCCTGCCACCGCAAGAATAATGACGATGCCCGCGATGCGAATAGGTGAATTCATATATCAATACGACGCTTCATGCTCCCCAACATTACACAACCACCTGTGATCAGCGGCTAGCACGTGCACTTCGTCTCGGCTTCATTACACGCCGCGCACTTGGCGACGCAATGCTCGCCGCCACACTTGTGACTCTCCACGTGCACTGCCGACTCTTCAGAGCAGACGTCGCATTTGAACCCCTCCGTTCTTCCCTCGCATTTTTTGCATGACATAGACGTATAAACATTGCGCTCATCCTTGATGAAGCTCCGCGCAGCAAAGCTGCGAGGTATCTGCGGAATTCTTCGAAGCCGGCAACCCTACTTC
>CAYJVW010000055.1:0-5942 GCA_964373725.1 uncultured Candidatus Saccharibacteria bacterium
CATGCTCTATACGATAAACTCCGCCTATAGCAATACTTTATCGTATGGGTGGATTACCCGTATTACACGTCATTGGTTGGGATGAAATTCTGTCGCACCTGTTGAGGCGCACGTGTGCGCGGGATCGGCTTTGGCATGTTGATCCACAAATACAAGTGATATTACTTCCTTGCTCGGTGCCGCGAGATATTGAGGAGAATTCCGGCGCTTCCCAGAGAGACCAGCATGGCCGTACCTCCTTGACTGATGAACGTGAGCGGGATGCCGGTTAGCGGCGCGAGCCCTAGCATCGAGGCTATGTTGATGAACGCCTCGCTCACAAAATAGGTCGAGATACCGACAGCCGCGAGCGCTCCGAAAATATCCGGCGCGTGGCTCGCGACGCTCATGCCACGGAGAGCCAACAAAAGAAAAAGGCCGATGATGATGCCTCCCCCCACGAACCCAACCTCTTCGGCGGCAACTGCAAATATCGAATCCCCCATCGGCTCCGGAAGATAGGTGAATTTTTGAACACCCTGCCCGAATCCCCGGCCAAAGAGCCCGCCCGAGCCGACCGCGATCAATGATTGCTTGATCTGGTACCCTTCGGCAAGCGGATTCAAAGCGGGATTCATGAATGTCGTAACACGATCAAGCATGTATGGACGAACGTATGCAAGTGCTCCAATTAAAAGAAGTCCGGCAATTGCGATGATACCGATATCCCGGAGGCGCGCGCCAGCCGCGGCATAGACGGCAAGGGCCGAGATACAGATGACACCGAGCGTTCCGATGTCCGGTTGCGCGATGAGGAGAATTGAAGGCGGCGTAATAATCGCGAGAAATGCTAACAAGCCATGCCACGAAGCGCTCTTCTCCCGCAACACAGAGAAATACGCGGCCATCATTAAGACAGTCGCGATCTTCAAAGCCTCGGATGGCTGAAAGGTGAAGCCGAGGATATCTATCCAGCGGCGCCCGCCGGCATGCATAAATCCGATGTGCGGTACGAATACGAGCGCCGTCGCGACAAGTGCAACTCCAAACAGGTAGGGCGCTAACCGACGCCATGTTCGATATTCGATGCAATATGCCGCGAGCAGCGCAATAAGACCGAGCCCTACGCCTAGCACGAGATGATTGAATACAACCGATGATATATGAGATTCTCCGCGCGCCAAGAGGCCAAATGCAGCTGACGTAAAAATACCTATGCCGCCGACTACCAGAACGGCGATTGTAATTGCAAGGGGCTTGTCTAATCGTGCGCGCATACCCGTACACTAATTTTGCGCTTGGCGAAGACTTGATGGTAGACGAGTCATCAGGTGTTTACGTGCTTGTCCGCGCTGCTTAAGGTTTTTTTCTCGCCGTACTGCATCTTCTTCGGCCATATACGCTTCATAGTACACTAGTTTAAACGGCCTGCGCGGGGCGGTGGCAAATGATTCTCCGTTGTTATGCCCTTCAAGTCTTCGCCGGAGATTATTGGTACATCCAACGTAAAGATTCTTATCTTTCGTGCTACAGAGTGTGTAAACGTAGTACATAAAATCTAACGCAAATTTAGTGTGCGGGCATATTATCCGAGTGATTTTCTATACATCGCAGCGGAAAGCGCATCTTCGGCGAATGCCGTTTTATCTTTCCAAAGATAATAAATGTTTGACGTATGATTTCGATGCAAGAAATGTCGTTTTTTTTCGGGCCCAAGCGGCCGCCCTACGTACGACTCGATTTCGCCTATATCTTCGGCAATTGCCGCAAATCTATTATCTTCGTCTGTGAGAAGTCTCAAATTTTCTTTATTTAGAAATTTTCCGGCATGTATCAGGTCTTTCTTTATGTTTGGATAGAGACGTTCGATAAGACTGGTCATTCCCATTGACGTCGCAAGCGCTAATGCCCGCCCGGTCGCGATCAATTCGGGCGGAATGCCGAGCGAATAGAAAGCGCCGGTAAATTTAATAGCACGGGGCAGTTGAACACCGCCCATACCGCGCGAGTATCCGAACAAGCCGATGTGCTGGGCACGCTCGCGGTGGCTAGGAAGCGCTAAAGCAATGTCATTTATTATATCCGCAAGAGGCGTGATCGTGTCGGTAAAATACCGGGCAGCTTTCGTATTGAACGCCGAAACAGCCTCACCCTCTTCCCTGCTTAGCTTTTCATACCTGTCGATATTTTTCGGAATCTCCGAATTAAGCCGCGCGATCGCGGCCTTTGCGTCAGCCAGAGGATAATCCGAGCGAAACGCCGATTGAATAGTGAGCGAATATGCTCCCTTGTACTGCTCGATCGTTTCATCAATATGTTCAGGATTAATTCCCCCTCTAAAGGGCAGGCTGCCGCCGCCTACCCAAGGATACATGCGTATCCCGCGTTCCCTCCCTAGTGCGTGGGAGTCTGCAATCAGTCGTTTAACCGCCAAGACTGTCGGCAAGAGGCCGGCATTCATTGCCGGGTCTGAGCGCGCTATGAATACGCGAAAATATTCGGGGACAAGAGAGTGCGAACTTTTGAGGTAATCAAGGTAATCGCTCATGATAGCCGGCGCTTGTTCCATTGTTTCAATACTTTCGAAGAGAGGTATGACGTCGAGATATTTTGATTCGCTCGGCATTTCAAAGATACTTTCAGCAGCTTCAGCGATCTTATGGAATCGCTCCTGCATCTGCTGTAATTGTTCGGCCGAGGTAGTCATCGGTAAAATCAATTCAAAAATCGGCGGCGTATGAAATCCGTTTTGTCTCGCGGCATGCTCGGCCGCAAACACGTTTATAAAACTGCGCGGAAGCCTGTGCGTCTTTTCAACCCACACGTTTGGTATTCGAAAGGTGAGAAATATGTCTTTGCCGATTTGGTTCTGCTTGAAATAATCAAAATAATTCTGATAGAGTCGGTCAATAACAGCCTCATCTACCAATTTCCCCTCCCAATCCCACATGTACTCGTGCACTCCGAGTTCAGCAAAGCATCGGTAACATTCATCAATCTCCTCACTGGATGCGACAAATCGTTTTCCCGTAAACGGCGACGGACACGCATTGTCCGGATGCTGGGTCGCCATGGTAACGGGAATGGTCCGCATACCCGTACACTAATTTTGTCGTAATTCCTGTCGTGACAGATCCAGCGACCTCTGGACTGCCAGTGCCTTAGTATCTTCCTTGAAAATGTATCGGGGGATGTTCATAAGAGACAACGACAAATTTAGTGTGCGGGCATACATTACTGAACTGCAGACAACGCGAGAATGACCCCTAGAAATGCGAATACGATCGAAAGGATCCAGTAGCGCATCGCGACTTTGTAGCCAGGCCAGCCGATTGCTTCAAAATGATGATGGAGCGGCGCGACTCTGAATACTTTTTTTCCGAACAGGAATTTTGACGTGACCTGGATGATGTTGGACGCGACCGTAATAACGAGCAGCGCTCCAATGATCGGAAGCACCGCAACACCGACGCCTTCGCCGAGACTATCCGTCATAAACGCGATGACGGCAAGCGCGAGCGTGAGCGCCATTGTGCCCGTGTCGCTCATATAAAATCTTGCGGGCGGAACGTTGAACCACAGAAACGCGAGAAGCCCGCCGACGATAGAAGCGGTAAACGCGGCAAGGTCTATCTGATTTTGCGCAAACGCTATCACGGCGTATCCCGCGAACGCAGACATGAATACGCCGCCTGAAAGGCCGTCAATCCCATCTATCACTCCGGAGGCGTAGAGAGCGAGCGAAAGAGCGATAAAGAACGGCACAATCAGCCAGCCAAGCTCTATAGGCGTACTGAATGGAATATTGATCGTGTGAACGTCTAGCTTTTCATAAAACCAAAGTCCGATGAGAAACGAGAGGCCGACAACAATTGCGAGTCGAATGTTGAGCGACAGCCCTTCTCCTCCTGGCCGTATGACCATAAGATCGTCTATGAAGCCCGCCAGTGCCCCTATAAGTAACGCGGCAAGCGGCACCCATGTCTGGTTGCGACTTAGAAAATTGAAACTTTCTGCGACGGGCAGCTCGGTCATCCACGCCAGGAAGGCGAAACCAAGAATCGTGACACAGACGCTCCCCCACACGACGATGCCGCCCATGCGCGGCGCCCGGACTTCATTTTCAATATGAATGCGATTGAACTCCGCAGCGACCGCGCCATCCAAACCGTTCTTCCCCGGCTTCTTTTTCCACACTTTGTATTTGTAGAGATAGTGCGTGAGGATCGGGGTCAGAGCCATGCCGACTACGAACGTAGCTGCTGCCGGCACGAGAATTCTAACCGTATCAGAGACCATACCCGCACACTAATTCTGTCGTAATTCCTGTCGTGACAAATCCAGCGACGTCTGGAGTGTCATAGCTTTCGAACTTTCATTAAGCATGAGTTGAATTGGGTTCATTAGAGACAACGACAAATTTAGTGTGCGGGCATGGTGGCATTGTAACTCGATTAGAGATTGCTTGCTTGTTCTCGCAGCGCTTCCACAATCTGCTTCATGTCTTCGAATCTGCCCTCGGACGTAGAGCCCATAACGACCGCAACGACAAGGCGGCCTAGTCCCGTATCGAACACGACCGCGAGATTGCCGCCGGCAAGATCCGTGAATCCTGTTTTCCCAATAATCAAGCCAGGAATGTCGGGAAGCGCTTCGTTCGTGTTATGAATTTTCTTGACCGTACCATTTAAAGGACCTAGCTCGGGATCGAATTTCGTGGTTCCCGAAAACAATTCGGGTGTTTTTGCAGCTTCTCTCATCATCATCGCCACTTCTCGCGCCGTGCTCATGGACGCCGCTTGGGTGGAACTCAAATCAATGCCGCTTGGGTTCAGAAAATACGTGCGAGAGAGGCCGAGCGCGTGTGCATGTTCATTCATTCTCCACACGGCAGCTGCTTCTGACTCCGGTATTTCTGGATATTTGGCGCGAAGAGCCGCATCGGCCGCTTCCGCGAGAACCTCGGCGCCGGCGTTCGAGGATGCCGCAAGCGTAAAATCAATGAGATCTTGGACTCGCCACGTATCCCCTGTCCCCAATCCCCCTCCCTCGCCCCGCGCCACGGCCTCGCGAGAGACAATCACCGTATCTTCAGGCGCCAAGACTTTCGAGATGACGAGCACAAGCGGCACTTTCGTTATCGAGGCGAGCGGAAGTTGCACATCGGAATTCTTTTCAAAAAGAACGCGTTTCTCCGAAAGATCATACACATAAACGCTTTTTGCCACTCCCTTGAATTCGAATGGTACTTTCTGCGATGCCGCCGCTGCCGCCGTCGCACGTAACGCTGAAATATGCTGCGAGGCCGTGGAAAACGCTATGAACGACATCGCCACCAGCCCGGAGAGAGCGATCGCTCCTACTACAAAGGCCATTCGGCTATTCTCCGGCTGCTGGAGAGCTGGCGCTGGCATTTCCGCTGTCTTCTCCGGTTCCATTGAATAGTTCATTTCTGCTCTTAAATGCGCCGAGTTCGCGAGCGATTGTAGCATATTCCGGGAGTTCGCTCACGCTCGATGCTCCAAGGTGTCCCAAAAGCTCGATAGTGGGCCGGTACAAGTACTCGCGGCCATCTTCAGGGTTCCCTGCGCGTTCTACCAGATTCCGCGAGAGGAGCGTTCGCAGCGTCGATGATGAATTGACTCCTCGAATGTAGTCGATGTCAGACCTCGTCGACGGACCCTCGTACAGAAGTATAGCGAGAACTTCCAGTCCTGCTTCTCCGATGTCCTTCTCTTCGGCTTTTGCGGCCGACGCGACGACGCTTCTCGCACCTGGCGCAACCGCAAGCGCCGCTTCAGTGTCAGTACGGACGAGCGTAAGCGCGCTACCCGCAAGCTGCGCCGAAAGAGCGTCCAGCGCGGCAGAAAGCGTCGCTCCATCGCAATCCAAAAGCAACGCCAATTTTTTGAGCGACAACGAATCACCTTCTGCAAACAAGAGCGCCTGTGTTTTCGATGCGA
>CAYJVW010000056.1:0-5914 GCA_964373725.1 uncultured Candidatus Saccharibacteria bacterium
GTCGCTACGAAGCACGAGCACCGGCGTAGTAGAATACTATATGACTATTCTATTTTAAAGCTGAACATCATGCCAGCCTCTAGATGTTCGGCAATGTGGCAGTGCGCCATCCATGTGCCGGGATTTGAAGTGTCGAGCACA
The DNA here is from genome assembly GCA_964373725.1 of uncultured Candidatus Saccharibacteria bacterium. GTDB lineage: Bacteria > Patescibacteriota > Minisyncoccia > Phycocordibacterales > UBA2100 > UBA10103. Next base: position 142 of record CAYJVW010000056.1, read on the forward strand.
ATATCAACCGTCTCTCCCGCTTTGACGAGCACCGTATCTTTCCATACAAGATTCGTTTGTGGCACGCCATCACGCGCAGCGACAAGGAACCGCTGACCATGAAAGTGTATCGGATGTTGCATCGGGTGCAATGATTTCGGGTCGTTGAAGATACGGATTTTGACCGGTGCGCCCGTTTTGAAAGTCCAATCAATGTCCATGTCTTTCTTGCCGGTATCCTGATCGATCATCCGCCATTTCACAGAATCAGCGTTAGACATTTCATTCATCATTTGCATATCGGAATCATCCCATTCGATGCCGCCCGCGGGCACTCCTCCCATCATTCCCCCTCCCATCATCGAGCCCTCCGGCATCGCGTGGCCTCCCATACTGCTCATCATTCCACCCGAGAGATCGATGGATAGTGCAATTCGTTTCTCCGGCTCTTTGGTGAGTGCGAAACGAAACGGATCGATGCTATGTACTGTTTCCTCGTGGGTTCGCAACTGCGAGAATTGGCCAGAATATGATGTGTCCACCATCTCGTCAGATACAGATACTGCGCCGAGCGTATACACTTTCTCTCGCGTCCGATTCAGGATGGCGAACGTTCCGCTCGAATCGAACAACGCTTCCACAACTGCTCGTTCAGACGGCCCGAGCAGCACCGACTCTTTCCACTCATCGCGTTCATATGCGCCGCCATCGCCGCCCACGAGCTTCAACCGCGTCCTCTCGATCGCAAAGTTGAACGGCCGTGTATTCGCGGCATTCGTCACATAGAATCGGATGACCTCGCCCTTCTTAGTTTTCAATGTGTAATTAGTTTCGCCATTGATAAACATAACATTCCCGAACCGCCCCATGAGCGTGCGATCCGCACCATGTTCGCTCAGATTTATCTTTCCGTCCTCGATCAGGATGTCGTCGAGAAAGAGCGGTACCTCGCGATTGACGGGCGACCAGTAGCTCTCGTCCTTCGGAACGACGAGGTAATTTCCATAGAGTCCGAGTTCCTGTTGATAATCCTCGCGCACGTGCGGGTGGTACCAATACACACCTGCGTCGGGAAATTTCAGCTTGTACGCGAAAGTTTCTCCATCCTCCATTTCTTTCTGTGCCGTTTGCGAGCCGTCGAAGCGGTTATCCATTCTCACTCCGTGAGAGTGAAGCAGCGTCTTCATGCCCGTATCGTTTTTGAAGTTGATCGTGATCGCCGCGCCCTGTTCGATCTTGATGAGAGGCCCCGGAATCATGCCGTTGTACGCGAGCATGCGATACGTCTTTCCGTTGATTTCCTTCTCAACCCGCGCGGCAACCATGTCATAAGAATCGCCGTCTTTCAGCAGAGCAACCTGACTTTCAAGGACAGGTGCCGCAGCTTGAAAAACCGCCCCGCCGAAGACATACGCGAGAACCACGAGTGTTGCGAGCGCAGCGAGACCGCCGATAGTTAGTGCTGTTTTCATAGTTATTGTTCACGTTGCTAATTCATCACATGAGGTTTGCCGGACACCGTATAATAGCGTACACCAGATTAGGTGCCTGACACTTTATATCTGAGCAGCTAAAGTTTTTATCTGTCGAAATCCTTACCGTGCGTGACGATCGCTTTTGATTTAAGCTCGTATTCTTCATTCAATTCCTGAAACTGTTGCCGCGGTACTACACAACCATAATGATCCGTTATTTCTCCTGAATGCAGCGGATGCAGGTCGTCTGACCCTTACGCGTCATGACATATTTTCCGCCGCACGAGCAGAGCACGATGATGCTCGTGATTGGTTTGTAGACATACTTGCCTCGCTGCGAGGTTTTTTGTACCGGGAGTGATTCTGGTTTTTTGCTCATACCCGCACACTAATTTTGTCGTAATTCCTGTCGAGACAGTTCCAGCGACTTCTGGAATGTCAAAGTATTGGTGGACATATTGAGAATGCGTACGTTAATGTTCATAAGAGACAACGACAAATTTAGTGTGCGGGCATATATTTATTCAACAAACGTCAGCGCGATGCCACGCTCGCCCGCGCGCCCCGTTCGGCCGATGCGGTGCACGTAGTCCTCGTACGTGCGGGGTACATCGTAATTGATGACGTGCGAGACTTTCGGAATGTCGAGGCCGCGCGCCGCGACGTCCGTCGCGACGAGAATTTGCACGTGCTCGTCTTTGAAAAGCTTGAGCGAGCGCTGCCTTTGTCCGTGCGATTTATTGCCGTGAATTGATTCAGCGCTGAAGCCTTGCTGCTTCAGAAGCTTCAAAAGTTTTTCAACACCGTGTTTGGTGCGCCCGAACACGAGGACTTTCGAAAAATTCCGATCCTTGAGAAGCTCCGCGAGGTGATCGAGTTTTGTCTTCCCTACTTGGACGCGGACGATGTCTTGCTCGACATTCCGCGCGGTGTCTTGTTTTTTTACTGAAATGCGCACCGGCTGATCGAGAAAATCGCCGATGAGACGCTCGATTTCTTTTGGAAATGTCGCCGAAAAGAAAAGCGTGTGGCGCTTCGCAGGCATCGTACCGAGAATATGCCGCACGCTCTCGATGAATCCCATGTCGAGCATGCGGTCTGCTTCGTCCAAGACAACGTTCGCGCACTTTGCGAGGTTGACTTCCCTTCTCTCCATCAAGTCCATGATGCGACCGGGTGTTCCGATAAGGAACTGCGCACCTTGCCTTAGGCTTCGAATCTGCGAGTTGATATTGGCTCCGCCCACCGCAAGCGCCGCATGAAGCGGGAGGCCGGACGCAAACGCGCGAAATTCATCGGCAATTTGCACGGCAAGTTCACGCGTTGGCGCCATGATGAGGACGTTCTCGTTCGGATGTTTCAATATTTTATCCAAAAGCGGAATAAGAAATGCGCCGGTTTTCCCCGTTCCCGTTTCTGCGAGACCAACGACATCGCGTCCAAGAAGCGCGAACGGGATCGCCGCATCTTGAACAGGCGTCGGTGTTTCGTACCCTTTCTTCACAATATTTTTCTTGAGCCGCTCATCAATAGCGAAATCGGAAAATGTATGTTTCGGCGTGAACGCGACCGCGCCTTCGACGGTCTCGGCTTTCTGTATAAATTTTGAATAGTGGATGCCTGCCCCGTTAGAGGCCCTCCGTCCTCGAGAACTTCCGAAATGGTTACCGCCTCTAATGGGGTTCGCGCCTCGGCCCTGATATCCGCGAGAACCGCCGTAGCTACCTCGCGAGCGACGATAATTCCTATGCGAGGAAGGTCGGGAAGAGCGGCTATGTGTTGAAAACTTGTTCATGTGTAGCTCCAAAAGCGTGGGAAAAATCCCTTTATAGTTAAACCAACGGTCTCGAGAGAGGTTTCCGAACTATATTCGACGTCCGGGCCCTGAGAATCTCTCAAGACCAAAAACCGCAGAGAAAGTTGATGCACGAAGAGTAACAGAATTAAACCCAATGTCAAGAAAAATTACGTAGTTCTAGTGCGTTAAGAGTTTGAGAATCGTCCTTGGCGCCGACCTGTCTGCGTCTGCCTGTGCGTGTACGCACGCAGACAGGTACACGCACAGGCAGATTCGAGTGCGGAGAATGCGGAGGCTAAAGCGAGCTGCGCTTGCTCGCCCGACCCGCTCTGCGGGATTAGGGCGAGTTGCGAAGTTGCAGATGCGGTGCCTGCGGCAGCCTGGCCCACCTGGCCCGTTGAACTGAGCCGATGTTCAGTTGGGCTAATTCATTGTTCTACTGGGGTCGACACCGAACGATGCGCGATGAATTGAGCAGGCGTCATCGCCTGTATTTCGGGCAGGGTCTGAAAATCCGCGTCGTAGGTAATAAGAGGCATGCCCCGCGGCAGTTGCGAAACGATGAGGCAGTCGCCGTATTTCGCTTTCCCCGCGCGAAAGTAAAGGAGCGCCTGGCGCGTGTCGGTCTTTTCTATGAGCGTAACATTCCGCAGCTCGAGCAACATGTTGATCGCACGCTGCACTTCAACTCGAGGAAAACGATACAACTTGTGGAGCACATACACGACCTCCAAGACAACGATGTTTGAGAGGTAGGGTCGTATGGCACCGCTTTCTACGCGCTCCAGAAGCGTGTGGCACTCCCCTGCTTTTTTAGGATCGTCGTTGGTGAGAAAGCGAATAAAGACGCTTGTTTCGATAAACACCTTTTTCAGAGTCCTACCGCTTTTTTTCGCCATAGACTATGCGCGCGCGAATTTTTTCCGCTCGTATGGGCTTCCGGACTTGGAATGTGCCGCCGAGCGATAGAAAGCTTTCACGTGCGGGATCTATCACGATTTTCGAGCCTTCTGCGTATACGCGAGCTCGCCCATGCTTTACGAGACCGATTTGACGTCGTACCGCTGCCGGGATATGCACCTGGTATTTTGGGGTTATTGTTGTGTATTGCATGCAGCCATCGTATTGCAATACCTCCTCGTTGTCAATACTACTATAACGTCATTGGGGCCGAGCACAAAAACTACTGCCCCAAGAGTTTGAGGAGAGCCTTCAGCGCGCTTTCGTGGACTGATAGTGCGAGGAGTGCGGGCTATATGCATGATTGAGTTACGATCTCAATCATGTTGCGGGGGGTTGATTTTCTTGGGCTGAAGAGGAGTGGGAGGAAAGCGAGGCCAATGAACATGGCGAACGCTAAACGCAACGTGATCATGCGCATAGTATCGAATGTAGAAGTTTGCAGGCGAAAACGCGAAGTGAAAGATGTGGATAATAGTGGACCGCGCCTTGCTTGCCGCGCATTACCACAGAAGGATCTGCCGCATTGTTTGCTTGTATGCGGCTATGCAGTAGCGAAACCACGCCCGCGGACAACCGTCATCCGCGTCACCCAGCGCGGAAAAATAGGTGCGACGATTTCTGTTTCTAAAGAGGATAACGCCGTATCTTTCCTTGAGAAGCATCCAGATCAGGATCATGCGGCCGACGCGGCCGTTCCCGTCTTCGAACGGGTGGATGCGCTCGAAACGCTGGTGGAATGCGAGGGCAAGAAAGAATGGGTGCGCGTCCTTCCTCTGCGCTTTCCACCAGGTAACAAGCACGCTTATCTCCGCGCGTACGCGCCCGGGCGGCGTCGTTTCCTTATTGTTGACGACGATCTCCTTTTGCTTATAGCCACGCGCGATTCCGAGACCGCGAGTCAACGCAGCATGGAGGGAAATGATTCCTCTCTCGGTGAGTCGGAATCTCCCCCGGTGTACGGATGCAAACGCTTCGAGAGCATTTGTCACTTCCCTCACTTCGCGCCTAGAAAGAGACTTCTTCACATATCGTCTACGCACGATTGCTTCGACTTCTTTGTTTGATAGGCGGCTTCCCTCGATTGCGTTTGATTCAAAAATGAAATTGATGGCGAACTGGCGCCACAGTTGCTCTTGCTTGCTCGGGGAATGTGAGTGGAGATGGTAATTCCACATGATACGAGACCGCTCCACGTCGGCGTATTCTTGGAGAGAAATTCGCGTATCAGGAAGACGCTGACCTGCGGCAATCTCTTCTGCGAGCAAAAGTTCTTTTTCGCGCAATCGCGCGTAGTATGTCCGCAGGTCGCTAGGGACACGTTTGCCAAGATATACCTGTATTTTTTTATACTTTCTCCCGATGCGGACACGCTGGGTAAGATAGAAAAATGGCTTACCTTTTATGTTTTTTCTGATTACTTGCGGCATACAATTAGGGGCACATCACGTGCCATTTACATCCTATCACCTTCATAGGCCGCTTGCAACGGCCATCCTGCCGCACGAGCCTCGGCTCGTGCGGCATGCACTACTGTCCCAGGAGTTGCAGAATCGCTTTC
>CAYJVW010000057.1:0-5857 GCA_964373725.1 uncultured Candidatus Saccharibacteria bacterium
AGCGGCAAATCGAACGCGAACGGGCCGGCGCCCATGATGAGAAGAGAGAGACACATGACGAGGGCAAGTGCCGCCGTGCTTCGTGGAACGGGGTTGATGGACGGAATGATGAGCCATGCGGCTGCACAGAGAGCGCCGACTATCGCGACGATTTGCGTATACGCGCCGGCGAGAAACAAAACCGCGATGATGAGGTCTATAACGCCAAATACTTTCAGAAGCGAGCGTTCATGCGGGATCCTCTGCCACGCGCTGTATGCGAATACTATCGAAAGCGCAACACGGATCATGAGAGCGGCGAAAGGGGATAGGAATAGGAGTTCGGGGAAGATGGAAAGCATAGCGTATAGCGTATAGCGTTTAGCGACGAGAAGCAATGTGGTACCGTGCCGATATGAAATCGAAAGTTGCAGTGATGCTTCACAACGTTCGGAGTGCGCACAATGTCGGATCAATATTCCGAACGGCGGATGCGGCGAGGGTCGAGAGGATGTTTCTAACCGGATATACGCCAAAGCCTCGTGATCGTTTCGGTCGCGTCCAGAAAGAGATTGCAAAAACCGCACTTGGCGCAGAGAAAACTGTGCCGTGGGAATATCACTCATCTCCCTTGCCCATCATTAACGATTTCCGAAATCGTTATAGGATTATCGGAGTGGAGCAGGATCCGAGGGCGCGCAATTACCGCGTTCAGAAGTATCGCGGACCGGCTTTGTTTGTGTTTGGTAACGAGGTTCGCGGGCTCTCTCGTGCGCTTCGAAACAAGTGCGATGAGTTGATAGAAATTCCCATGCACGGCGCCATGGTTCGACAAGCTCACCATCCGCGCCATACAAAGCGCGGAAAAGAATCACTCAATGTCTCCGTCGCGGCCGGCATCATTTTGTTTCAGGCAATTAGCCATTAGGGTATGGCCACTAGAAAGCGCATTCTGAATTTCCTATACCCTAAACCCTATTGGCTAGTGGCTAGTAAACGTATACATCAACCGTCTGGCCTTCCGAATCTAAAAGTCGGATCGCATCGTGCGAGTTTCTCCAGAGCGCCCTCTCGCTGCCAAGATACAGGCGCCACGTATTCTGGAGAAAGTTGTACTCGGAGCTGTGCCGATCAAGGCAGCCGTTGTATGAGAGCGTTGATCGCAGGAAGGCGCGGCAGGCAGGAGAAACAGCGTCCGGAACCTGCTGCGGAAATTCACACGTCGGGATCGTGCTCGCGAAGTCGAAACACGCATCGCCGTATTGTCTCAGATTTTCAGCGGTGAGTGGAAGATCGGAGGAAGGTGTTGGACACTGCAAAGGCAGTGCCGGATAAAATTGTTGAAACTGGGCAATGTACCCGATGCACAGATTTTCTCTGAAAGAAACGCCGACGGGAGAGACTCCGGAAGATACAATGGCGGAAGCGCCCGGATTCAACGAGACTGCTCGGGTGTTATTTACGTCGCCGCTGCGGAGGGAGGAGGCGGCGTCCGGAAGGGCAACGCGAATTCCTGTGAGCGCGCTTTGAAGCGACCAACCGAGAAGCGAAACGGGAGAAGTGTTCGAGGGGGGTGTTTCGAGGATGATGAATTCGCTTTTCGCGGAATCACCGGCTGTGTTGGAAAGCACAGGCACAATCCGCACGGAACCGAAGAGTGGAGACGGATTTCCAAATGTCTGCACATCTTTCACGTTTTTCACGATCTCCGCGTATTGTCTCTCAATATCAGCTAACTGCGTTTCCGGGCTGGCGTAGGAGTCGTCGTTTGTGATCGCGTAATCTCCGAAAAGATCCTTGTCGTCGATGAACGGAAAGAGGGATGTCGGCTGCCAGGGAAGCACGAATGTACCGGATGTAGTTGCACTCGTGAGTGAGAATGTGCGGACCTTCTCGAGAGTGCGCTGCGGGCCCCTGTTCAAAATCCACACGCCAATCACGGCAAGAACTATGAACGCGCAGAGGGCAAGCAGAATGTTGCGGATCATGAGAAAAATTCTAAATTCTAATATCTAAATCCTAAACAAATCATAAATCATAATGTTCGAAATCGGAAACGTCGATGTTTTGAATTTTGTGCGACCAATTTTACTTCGCGGTACTCCGCGTTAGTAAAATGGAAGTGCCCGTGCGGTGCTTTGAATTTGTTTAGAGTTTAGGATTTAGTGCTTAGTATTTTCTGCAATTCTTCTCTTGCGACGTCCGCATCACTCCACGGGATTTTTGTGCCCCTTGGTCCGCATATACAGGGGTCGGTGCCTTTCCCCGTGATCAAAACGACAACGTCGTTTTGATCACGGGGACCCTGAGCTTGTCGAATGGGTCGAACGGTTTCGGCAGCAAGTCGAAGGGCTTTTCGAATCCCCTCGCGTCTGTCCATAATGATCTCCGGTTGTTGACGCTTCGTGCCTCGCGCAAGTCCGTCGACAATCGATCGCGGGTCCTCGTCGTATGGATCCTCGTTAGTCAAGATGACATGCTCGCACATTTCGTCGGCGATACTGCCCATGACGGGCCTCTTCCATATGTCGCGGCCGCCGCCGGTCGCGCCTAGAACGCAGATGCGCTTGCCCCTGTACGCTCCGTAGATCGCACGTAGAGAGTCCGGCGTGTGGGCATAATCGACGATAACGAGAAAACCTTGTCCCGCGTCAATGCGCTCGGCGCGGCCGGGGATCGCCTTCAACGTTTCCAATCCGCGCGCGATCACTGGTGCTTTTATGTTCATCCATCTCGCGAGCGTTGCCGCCGCAAGCGCGTTCAGTATGGAAAATCTTCCGGGAAGATTGATATGCATGTCCTCGCCTTCAAAATTAAAACGGCCACCGCTCTCATCGCTCTGCCAGGAGCCGTCTTTAAGGGCGAACGCGATTGTGTGTTCGACAGCAAGCGTCAAAAAGCGTGCGCTCTGCACGTCCTCCGCGTTTGCGATCATGTAGCGTGGCCGCTTTGCCGACCGGGCAAGCTGTTTTCCCAACTCGAATTTCGCATCCGCATACGCCGAGAGCGACCCGTGCGATTCGATATGTTCCGGCGCGAGATTTAGAAAGATGAGTGCGTCGAGTTCAATTCCGCGATGACGGTGCTGACGCGCACCTTCGGATGTCATTTCTACAAAGGCGATGTCGCACTTCTCCCTGGCGGCTTTTGCGAGGAATCTTTGTGTGAAAAATCTTCCGGCCATTGTCATGCGCATCAGATTTCTCTCGGAGTTTTCGCCGATCTTCGTGCGGATCGTATTTGCGAGCGCAGTTTTGTATCCCGCTTCCTCGAAGATCGTATTCAAGAATTCTATAGTGCTTGACTTGCCTTTCGTGCCCGTTACACCGACGACAGTGAGGTTACGCGAAGGAAAGCCGTACAAAAATGCAGCGATCCACGCAAGCGCGAAATGGTAGAGGGAAAAGATAGGGCCAGGAACGATGTCATGAAGTAATCGTTTAATAGATTGCATATCTATTGCGTACCCAATATCTTAAGCGCTTCACGCAGTCGCTCGCTCCCTTTTTCAATTTCTTGCGGTACGTTTCGCAGCGCGTCTCGGGCCTCTTGCGTTGAATAGCCGAGACTCCGCATCGCTTCGAGCGCTTCTTGATCGCCTTTTAGAGCAGCGCCCATGCCCGCGTCTGCCGCACCGACTTTGTCTTTCAGTTCGAGCACGATTTTTTCCGCAGTTTTTCGTCCGATGCCAGAGACTTTGGTGAGATACTCCGCTTTTCCATGCGCGATCGCAGAACGAAGCGTCTCGACCGACGCGATGTCGAGTATGCCGAGCGCGGATTTAGGTCCGATGCCGGACACGGTAAGGAGCATCTCGAAAAGACGCAGCTCTTCTTCTGTTTTGAATCCGTAGAGGTCGAGCGCATCTTCTCGTACCGCGAGGTGTGTCCAGAACGACGCTGTTGATCCGATCGAAAGAGTCGCGAGCGTTTGTTTTGTCGCGGCGACTTTATAGCCGATCCCCGATACGAGCAAGATACAGTGAGTGCCGCGAAGCGCGTGTACGGAGCCTTCAATAAAACCGATCATTCCCGAATGATACCGAATTATTGACTAGAGTGCGATTCCCGGCTACAGTATCGACTCTTGCTGGAGCGGGATTTAGCTTGTTCGAATTTTCCAGTCTCCAGCATCTAGTATCCAACTATCCAGAGTTATGGCCATCACAAAGTCCGCAAAGAAAGCACAGCACTCTTCCGTCAGGAAGGGCGTCTTTAATGCGCGTCGCAAAAAAGTAATGAAAGATTTTGTAAAAAAGGCGGGGCAACTCATCGCCGGGAAAAAGGCAGAGGAAGCTGTCGCGCTTCTTCCAAAGGTCTATCAAGCAGTCGACAAAGCAGTGAAGCGCGGCGTCATCAAAGCCAATGCTGCCGCTCGCATCAAATCAAGAATCGTGAAGCGAGTGCGCGCACTTGCACAATAGATTGCTCTGTTTACTCTGATGGGGAATTCGACTATTCTGTCCTAGTTCGATGCTCTCGTCGTTCAACGGATAGGACATTAGCTTGCGGAGCTAAAAATCCAGGTTCGATTCCTGGCGAGGGCAAAAAATGGTGCGTAGCTATTTTGGGTGTTTTTTGATGCTCGCAATGGAATATGCGTCGGCGCTGATGAAAAAGTAAAATCGCCAGCTGCCGGAAACGCGGGCTTGCCATAGATCTGACGCCTCGTCGTACTTTTTCGCTTTCAGCGATGGGTGCCGAAGATTATCGGCGAGAAATATAAACTGTTTATCCGCCGCTTTCTTAAGTGCGGGGGCGAGTTCTTGATATTGGATATCTGCGTTCTCCGATAATCGTATCTTCATGCTTTGCGGCCCCACTTTGCTTTTCGCTTTCTGTGAAATTCATCGGCAGAAGAAAATTCGATGTAATTTCCAGTTTTGAAATCGTGAAGAGACTTGCGCAAATCTTCTTGCAAATCGGGATCGAGCCGAGAAACTGGGCGCATTGTCACCTTGCCGCTCTCGGCTTCGATATCAACGATAGAACCGGCACTCAATCCTGCCTTTTCGCGAATTTTTTTGGGGAGCGTTAGAACCCCACGCGCTTGTATTTTGATGGTTGTCTGCATACCCGAGCATGATACCGTATTACCGTATTTCTGCAACGCAAGTATGCTGCCGCAGCACCGATTTCTTGGAGCGAATGAAGCTCCTCGCAGCAAAGCTGCGAGGTATTCGGCGTAGTAGAATAAAGAGGATATGGTACAATCGCGCATGTGACCACGTTACTCAAAAAGGCGATTGAGAAAGTAAAAACATTGCCGAAGCGGCGCCAGGATGCGGTTGCAGGATTCCTGCTGCGTTTGGCTTCGGAAGATGATCCATACCCCCTCACGTCGGAACAGATCGCTGGCGTGAAGAAGGCGCAAGCGACTGCCCGCAGGGGAAAATTCGCAAGTCAAAAAAGAGTTAAGACTTTCTTTTCAAGGTTTGGTGTATGACACTCGCGGTTCGCTTCACTGATGAAGCGATCGATGATCTTGAAGCAATTGAAATCTACATAGGGCGTGATTCGCGGGACGCTGCGGCGCGAGTTATTGTCCGTGTCCGCAGGCTCATTGATACTCTTGCGGATTTTCCGTACCTCGGAAAGCTAGGCGAGGTACAAGATACGCACAAGATTCCGATCTCGGGGTCGCCCTATGTTGTTGTGTACGAAGTACACGAAGCGCAGTTGTGGATCTTGCGTGTCTATCACGGGGCACGCGATCTGAAGTATTAGTTTCCACACGCGCGTATTGCGCTGTAAGCGTTTGGGGAGCATCATTGGGGCACACGTATGTCCAAAGGGAACTCGCTTGTTGCCGGTGTTGTTTTGATTGGTATGTTGACGACGCTCGCCGTTGCGTTCCAGTCCGCGAATCCGCAAGTTGA
>CAYJVW010000058.1:0-5828 GCA_964373725.1 uncultured Candidatus Saccharibacteria bacterium
GTCGCCTTGACAGTTACGTGCTATGCTGGGCGCATGGCACAGAGACCCGTTCCGTTCCAGATCGACGAATGGTTCCACTGCTACAATCGCGGCATAGAAAAGCGGGACGTCTTTGAGAGCGAGAATGATTCCGAGCGTTTTCTTCAGCTCTTGTTTCTCACTAATTCGACAGAGAAAATTCATAGAAGTGACCTCGCTGATCGAAAAACGGAAGATATTGTTCAACGAGAACGCGGGCAGTCTCTGGTGTCTATCGGCGCATACTGCCTCATGCCAAATCACTTTCACTTACTCTTGAAAGAAACGTCTGAGGGCGGCATCGCACAATTTATGCAAAGGCTGGGCACGGCGTATACGATGTACTTTAACAAAAAGAATTGCCGCACGGGTAATTTATTTATGAAGCCCTTTCGTTCGCGCCATGTATACGACGACAGGTATTTCCAGCGCGTCATCAATTACATTCATTGCAACGTTGTTGAACGATTCGAACCTGGGTGGAAAAAGGGAGTGGTGCGGAACATGCGCCGACTGGAGCATCAACTCCGCATGTATCGATACTCAAGTTTTCCCGACTATGTTGGTGAGAAACGACGCACCGCTGTCATACTTTCGTCCGACGGCTTCGATATATACGACTCCGAGCGGCCACTCAAAATGCTCGAAGAGGCACGCGCATACTATGCGGATATCGCTGTTGACGATCCTTATTTCGTCTCTTAAGACGTCGCGTAAGTCGAGCTAACGTTCCCGCGAGTTGCCACTACTGTCAAGGCGTCGCCTTGACAGTTATGTTGATAGTTATGTGCGAGATTGTTTGTGAAAGCCAAAGTTTGTTCATGGGCAGGCAAACTGATTAGCATCTAGACTCCTGTATCTCAATGATAGAAGGCCGGGTGATTCCTTGGAATCGAACCAGTTTTATTTTATACTCCTCAACACGGCCTCATCGTCTAGCGGCTAGGACACAAGCTTCTCAAGCTTGGAACCGGAGTTCGATTCTCCGTGAGGTCAAATTTTTTGACGGTCGAGACCGCACCACTGGTCTCACGAATAGGGTAGCGGCCTGGTCGTCACGACTTTCGTTCAACACTGACCCGATTATTAGCCATTATGTCCGAACGTGATCCAGGCTCGTACTGAAATCGTATTTCAAGATTTTTTGGATCCTCGTCCATAAGCTCTGCCGGGACGCTAACAAGCCCTAGCGAAGCAGGCGACGTGGGCCTGGATTGGTACCGCGACAAAATACGCCTGCCTTTTCCATTTTTTATTGGGCCTTTTTGATCGAGTACAAGTTCAGCAGCGATACAGAGCGAATAGTTGTTGTGCAGCTCTCGGGGCGATATGTGCGCCGGATATGAGATGGTTCCTGAAATCACGGGAAGTGGTTTTGTGAGATCTGCGTCCATAAGCGCATGCCAATCATTGTCGGGTTGTATGGGAATATATTCTCCGTCCGTATTGAGCACTAGTTCATATTTCGATGTACGGCTTTTTGCTGAAATACCTTTGTCGTTCGGAGTAAGTGCAGCCGAAATACGCGCGCGAGCTGGAATGGCGGTACCTTTTTCTTCGTTTAAGCACCGAGCATATCGCGGCAATATTTTAGTCACTTGCTCGTCCATGAGTCCCGGACCCACTGTCTCAGAGACAAGAATGTCTACGGATCCAAGTTCTGGCAAATCCGCATTCAACGCATTACCAATAGTTATGGTAATTTGATCCTTCTTAATTTGACCCGAAAGTTCGAGCTTGTGAACGATGCGCTCTGCAATTTTTGCAGAAAGCGGATTAATCTCAATGCATTTTACTTTTGCTTCCGGAGACGCTAATGCTGCGGCTATAGCAAGTACAGGAAACGGCCCGCAGCCGACATCATAGATTTGTATCGGGCCGCTATTGAATCTCTTAACCCTCTCTCGAGTCGCTGCGATAAATGCTTTGGTTCGCGGCTCATCGCTCAACACATTTTCAATTACATTTCGCAAGGTAAGCGCGCCTGACGTGTCTGTCTCCTCGGTCAACTCGGAAATAGTCTCACAAAATTCCCTCCATTCATCCGTTGAAAGAATCGTGAGAAACCAATATTCGAGTTGGGAAGGCTTGCCTTGGTCAGGCCGTACCAATGTGGCATGTCTCTGCGCCGATTCTGTGGGGAGTGACGGAGACGCTGCTTCTGCCGCCTTTTTGTCTCTGTCATGAAGAGCGCCAAGCGTCTTGTATTTTTTTCGCGAGCCATCAAGGCGTGACACTAACGTCCGAAAGATCTTTTTTATGTCTCCGGCCTCAAGCAGATCGACGACTCCTTCTTCTGCGGCAGGCGTTGCGGCCTTGATTCGGTCTTGAATGAACGCAAACGCTCTTGTACCGGGCGTTTGCTCGAACGAGGGATCGAGTTGATCAATCATAGGTACATGAAGTATAGGCTGTTGAGCGGTGAGTGAACAGCCCTCCTTGTAGGATATTTGGTGCGCAGACATTTAGGCTACATACTGTAAGACATGCCAAAGATACTCGTCTCCGGCTCGCTCGCGTATGATCGCATCATGGATTTTCCGGGTCTTTTCAAAGACCATTTTTTGCCGGACAAACTTCATAATCTCAATATCAGCTTTAACGTCGAATCACTTGAGGAACATTTTGGGGGAACGGCGGGTAACATCGCCTACAATCTTGCGCTGCTTGGCAAAAAGCCGACGATACTTTCGAACGCGGGATCCGATTTCAAGAAATACGCAGAGCATTTGGATAAACAGGGCATTCTTCTCGAATCGATACCGCTCATTCAAGACCAACTCACTTCGAGCGCATTCATCATTACCGATATGGGAGACAATCAAATAACCGCTTTTCACATGGGTGCTGGCGGCAAGGCGTATGCTGGCGCGATCGATTTTGCTCCGACAGACCTGCTTATTGCTGGAGCAGGAAATCTTACGGATATGGAAGTGTTTCCCAAAATGGCTAAGCAAGTAGGCGCGACATACTTTTTCGATCCCGGGCAAGCGATACCGTCGCTCTCGAGCGACGCGCTTCGCGCAGGTCTCGAAGGAGCACATGTGCTTTTTGGAAATGATTACGAACTCTCGATGATCTCAAAAAAGACTATGTGGAGTGAAGCAGACCTTTTGCTGCGTGTTCCTACTCTTGTCATAACGCTTGGTGAGCAAGGAACCAGGATAGTGACAAAAGAAGGTGAGCGTGCAGTGAAAGTCGTGCCGGTTGCGCATGTCGTCGATCCGACGGGGGCGGGGGATGCATATCGCGCCGGGTTTATTGTCGGATTTTTGGCGAAGCGACCTCTCCGAGAATCGGTTCAACTTGCAAGCACGGTTGCCGCGTATGCCATCGAACACGTCGGCACGCAAAACCACACATTCACGATGGACGAACTCAAGGCGCGCTACCAAGCGGCATATGGAGAAGCGCTGGAGATCTAATTACATATCTCACTCGCTATACACGTACATCATAGATAGTATATACACCAATCTTATCCTATAGGATAAGATTGGTGTATGGTCGAATTGGAGAAAGCGACTGCAGAAAGAAAACGAAGGGCGAATCTCAAGAAAATGGTGCTTGAGGCTGTTTCGCTTGTAGGTCTCATCAGCATTGCGGTAGTCGCGCCAAACGTACTTGGCGCGCTGGCAAAGTTGGGATTCATACCGCACAATCGTCAAGAAGAATCAATTCAGAGAACTAGAAAAAGATTGGAAAAGCAAGGTCTCTTGAAGAGAGAAGGAGCACGTCTCCGACTCACGCCGCGCGGCGAGAAAGCGCTGCGCCACCTATCCCTCATAGAATATGAAATTCCGAAACCCCTCCGTTGGGATGGAGAGTGGCGTGTCCTGATCTTCGACATACCCGAGCGAAAGCGGAAGATACGATCGGACATTCGAAATATGCTTGCAAGACTAGGCTTCGTACGCTTACAGGACAGCGTATGGGTCTATCCGTATAATTGTGAGGAAGCAATAACGTTACTCAAAGCGGATTTCAAACTCGGGTATGAGCTTCTGTACATGATTGTCGATTCTATTGAAGGGGATTGGAAACTCAAGAGAGAATTTGGACTGAAATGAAAGGTTTCAAACGCCTCTGTCATGCCCTGGACTCTCGTGAACCAATCTTCGCTCGTTCACGAAATTCCGCGGCAAGCCGCCAAGGTTTAACCTTTGCTGTCTGCGACGCTCGGAAATGCAAATGCTCCGCATTTGCATTTCTCTCGCTATCCTCGACAGATAACGCATACACCAACTATATCCGGTCGGATAGAAGTGGTGTATATCTGTCCTTAGCCAACATTACAGAATATTCAGAATAGTCTGGGCATTTACGCGGGGTGTGGTTTAATTAGCATCATGAATTCAGATATCAGGAGTATTGAGCTGGCTGCGCAAGGTGTAAAACGGATCGCGTGGGCGGATCGAGACATGCCGGTTTTGTCGCAGATTCGGACACGCTTTGCTAAAGAAAAGCCGTTCAAGGGAAAGACGCTTGCAGCGTGCCTGCACGTGACAGCCGAGACGGCAAATTTGATGCGGACGCTGAAAGATGGCGGCGCGAATGTGGCCTTGTGCGCGTCGAATCCGCTCTCTACGCAGGACGATGTCGCTGCAGCGCTTGTGGAGGAATTTGATATTTCAGTGTTTGCGGTAAAAGGTGAAGATCGAGATACATTTTTCAAGCATTTGAATGCGGTGCTGAATTTCAAGCCGAATTTGACGATGGACGATGGGGCAGATCTAGTGTCGTTGATTCATAAAGATCGAACGGATTTGATAGCGCGTGTAATTGGTGGGACCGAAGAGACAGCGACCGGCGTGCAGCGTTTGAAGGCGATGGCGAAAGATGACGCACTCAAATTTCCAGTTGTCGCGGTGAACGACGCCAAGACGAAAAATCTGTTTGATAATCGGTACGGCACGGGGCAATCGACACTCGATGGAATAGTGCGCGCGGCAGACGTACTGCTCGCTGGAAAGAATTTTGTTGTTGCGGGATATGGGTGGTGTGGACGGGGCTTAGCCATGCGAGCCCGCGGCATGGGCGCAAATGTGATAGTCACCGAAATCGATGCGGTGAAAGCGCTCGAAGCAGCGATGGATGGATTCCGCGTCATGCCGATGAGCGAAGCGGCTTCTATAGGAGACGTATTCTGTACCGTGACCGGGAATATCGGCGTCGTCACGAAAGACCATTTCAAACACATGAAAGACGGTGCCATCGTATGCAATTCCGGGCATTTTGACGTGGAAGTAGATGTCGTGGCACTAAAGAAACTCGCGAAGAGTGTGCGTAAAGATGTTCGACCGTTTGTCGACGAGTATATTGTCCGAGGTCGAACCTCGGACAAAACCTCGGACAAGCGGATCTATCTTCTTGCTGAGGGTAGACTGGTCAATCTCGCTGCAGCCGAAGGCCATCCGGCATCGGTCATGGATATGAGCTTTGCCACGCAAGCGCTTGCGTGCGAATGGCTTTCCAAGCAGAAATTAAATCCGGCCGTATATGACGTACCTACGGAAATCGAAGAAATGGTCGCAACGACAAAACTCGCCGCTATGAATATCGGGATCGACCAACTGACGCCCGAACAAAAAAAATATATTGCGAGTTGGCAGGAGGGAACTTGAATAGCCACTAGCCAATAGGGTGTAGGGTATAGCAAATCTGGGAAAACGAATAATCCACTGCAAGGATATTGCCTGAAGTGGATTGCGCTGATAGATTGTCCCAGTCTCTCCTAGACGGCACGGAGGTTAAAAGCCATGGAAGAGAAAGAGGCTAAAGCTGCTAATAACGAGCAAAAGCCAACGGCT
>CAYJVW010000059.1:0-5554 GCA_964373725.1 uncultured Candidatus Saccharibacteria bacterium
CGCGCGATGATGCGCGTTGGGAAATTGAAATAAAAGCGGAACTTCCCCCGGAAGTACTCGCGAAATACCGCACCGAAGCGCTGCGGGATGTCGGAAAAACCGCCACAGTGAGCGGCTTTCGTGTCGGGCATGTACCCGAGACGATACTCATACGGGAATACGGTGAAGCAGCGATCCTCAATCACGCGGCCGAGCTCGCTGTCAAAAGCGAACTGCCGGCGATACTCGCAAAAGAGAAAGCAAATATCGTCGAAGCGCCGCGTGTAACTGTCGACACGCCCGCTCTCGATAAGCCGCTCACATTCACCGCAAGGGCGCCTCTCGCGCCTGAAATAACGCTTCCCGACTACGAGAAGATCGCGAAAGAATTAAACGCACAAAAGGAAACCGTGACGGTTTCAGACGATGAGCACAAAGACACCGAGCTGCACTTGCGTCGCGAACGTTTTCGTATAGAAAAAATCGAGGCGGGCACAGCGCCCGAGCAAGCTAAGGAAGAATCACTAAAAGCAGAAGAAAAAGACCTGCCTCCTCTCGACGACGAGTTCGTACAAAGTCTTGGCTACACAAATGCTGAAGACTTCTCCCAAAAACTACGCTCGCAGATCAAGAATGAAAAAGAACTGCAAGCAAAAAATAAATACCGCGCCGAGATTCTTGAAACACTGGTAAAAGAATCGAGCATTTTCTACCCTGCAATCCTGAAGGAGTACGAACTCGACGAAATGGAGGAGCGGCTCGAGGTCGACCTGAAGAGGATGGGTAAAACACTCGACCTCTATCTCATCGAAACAAAGAAAACACGGGAAGGCATCCGCTTCGAATGGAGCGAGGCAGCGGACAAGCGCGCCAAGATCCGTCTGGTGTTAAGCGAAATAGCTCGGAAAGAACACATCGAGCCTGATGAAGCTAGGCTCGCCCATGAAATCGAACACGCCAAGAAACACAACTTAAACGCCCGCCCCGACATCATCCGCGCACACATCGCCCACGCCATGCGCAACGAACAAGTCCTCGAGTGGCTTGAAGGGCGGTGATCACACTGCCAGTCGCTTTGCTTCAGCAGTCATCTTCTTTTTGACGTCAGCCCATGAAAAACTGGCGAGCATAATGGGTTCCTCCTCTTGTTCCGCGTCGTCAAAATAGGAAATGCTTTTGAGGATGTGGAGTCTGCTATATTCTCTGCCTGCAAATTTCCTCTCGAAATCCGCAAGAATATCTTCAAGAGAGTATTTTTGAAGAAGCGCATACAAATCAATAAAGTCTTTCTTTGCGCCTCTTCCTGATATTGCCGCGATCTTCATGGCAGCAATGTCGCGCGCATCAGCTAGTTTGATTCCATCGAATTCCAGTAACGGATAGAGTACCTTGTACGGATAAGACATGAAGCTGATCCTCACATCGTCCAATACCCCGTGAAGTGTTCTGTCCTCTTCTTGCACGACTAAAAGTTTCCCTACGGTTTCCAGATATTCGATGAGGCGCGGCGGCAAGTCGTGCTTTTCCGTGAAGAAATCGAGATCTATCGACTGCCTATGGCCTACATGCAGCGCGAGCGCAGTACCACCGGCCAAATAAAAACCCTCGCTGCTTAAAATCCCTCCGCTTCCGAGACGAGCAAAAAGCTTCGCGGCATTTTTCTCAAGCGTTTCCCTATGCATGAGCGAAATACATGTTCCAAAAGTTCCTGCTTTTCTTGTCGAGACCGCGCATGCGCAAAGAGACACCGGCCATACGAGCGGACCCGTATGCCGTGAGCGCAAAGCGCACGTCATCAATATCACCGTACGCGAGAATGCGTTTGATAATGAACTCGGCATTTTTCTCTGTATCGAGTTTTGAACGATCAACGTCCCAAAAAAGCGCGACTTTCTGGAGTGTGTTCATAGCTTTCGCATTCTATCATATTTCCATGATCTTTCGGGGATCCCCATACAGATCCCATACAGTGCGTACTTACGAAGCAGTGAAAAAACCACCGGAAAGGCACCAATCTCTGTTACTGCGCACGTTTAAGAAACCGCTCGCTCGAGCGCTCGACGTATAAAACGCTGCGTTTTGATTCCTTCAGTCGCTGCCTTTTTCTTTACGACGGCGTACAAGCTTTCTGGCAAACGGACATTCACGGCGCGCGACTTCGGCTCAAACTCAAAATGTACTTTCTTGAAACCCGAAAGATCGTACTCCGATAAATCTGCGCGCTCTAAAAAGTTTTCTGCCTGTTTATCTGACAGCAGTTTTGGTAATTTCTTAAGCTTCTTTTTCATATGATTCGAATCGATTAACTTCCCTTTTATGCATATAACGTGCACTTATAGGACGAATAATGGTCTCACCTTCGCGCAGCCGATAGGTAAATACGACAACGATATTTCTCCCTGCGGCATCTTCTCCAACTGCGAAGTATCGCGACTCAGTCTCCGAATGTTTAAGATCTGGATAAACATCCGGGTCACGCATGAAGAGTCGTTCTATCTCGGCTATCGAAATACCATGCTTTTGGCACTTCTCTGTATTGGCATCATCCCAATCAAAGTCATGCACGTTTCCTTCCATGCGTTCTCATATTACCCCATGTATATACAAATGTACATACAATTACCCACAGGCACGCATCCCAAGCGCACCTCGCGCATGCCATGCAAAACGAACAGGTGTTGGAGTGGCTTGAGCAACAGTGACCGTACGATCAAAGCAACACCTTTCCTTCCACCAAAACACGTGTGTCTCGCGGGACGATGTAGAGTTTTCCTTCCATATTCGTTGCAGTTTGTGCGCTTTCTTCAAGAAGACGTAGCGCATCATCGTACGAGACCCACACTGCTTCAAATCCCCGCTCCAGTTCAAGTTCGGTGAAATTCGGTGTGCCCTTCTCGCCTTTCACGCGCGCCGTGTAGCAATATGATATCTGCTTGAGCGTAAGAAATTTCCTGTATTCGATGACAATGCCGACTTCTCCTGTCACGTCGACATCACATCCTATTTCCTCTTCGCACTCACGGCGAAGCGCAGTAATTTTGTCTTCGCCTTCCTCTATTCCTCCGCCGGGCAATTTGTAGTAGCCGTCTTTTATGTGAAGAAGCGCAACGTTCCCCGTCTCGTCCGTCACGATTGCCCGCGCAGCATTTCGCATCCGATACGTTTTCACCTCGTCCTCGGACGCATGTTCAGGATTGAGGGTCAGAAGTTCTTGCATTGTTTAAAATAACTAAAGCGCCATGAACTGCACATCAACCGGCGCAATAAATAGACTCGCGTCTGCAGTAGTCGGCACGCAGGAGTAATTGACCGATACATTCGGATCGAAGGCCGCACTATTCGCGGAACTGCCCGAGCCGCTCATCATCACCGCCGCGTTCATTTTGATGCCTTGCGGCATCGTGTCTGACCATATATAGGCGTCATTCCCCGTCTTGATCATATGTGCCTGGACGTTCTGACCACCGCCGGCAGACACGGAACTGACGAAGTCTCCTCGAACGCTTCCGTTCGAAATATACACCGTGCCGTCCGTCGCAGAATTCGGATCTCTGGAATTGATAGTGCACGTATACGAGCCGCTCATCGCAAACAACGATGCGAGAGGTCCGGAACTTGCTTGCATCATATTTTGCTCGCGCATTCCCGTTTCACTTGTCCGCATCGAAGCAGACCCTGCATCATTCGAGTAATACCACACTGCAACGCCGACAACCGCTACCGCAACGAGTAAACCGACAATCGCTTTTGTGCTCATAGAAAAATTAGATCGCTAATGGAACTACTATACCCCCACACCAACTTTCTCGCAAAAGAAAGTTGGTGTGGGGGTATACCTGCCACGCATTTTTTTACAAACGAATCGATCATGGGTATACCAAACACCTTTGCCCGCCAATGATTCATGGCGCATTTCATCCGTATCATTATGGCGCGTCACAAGGTGCTTGGTATAGTAAGCAACCTTATGAACCATCCGTCTGAAGGAGTGGAGGCAGAGAAAGCTTTTTTGGAGGCATACGATGCATTCGCGAGCGGCCTCTCTCGTTTTCTCGCCAGCAAGGTGTCGGACCCTGAAATAGCGAGGGACCTTATGCAAGAGACGTTCACGCGTGCGTGGGACTACTGCCGGGAAGGAGAGCGGATCCGGGAATGGAAGCCGTTCTTATACCGCACTGCCTACAATCTTGTGGTCGACTGGTACCGCAAGAAACGAAGCCTTTCGCTCGACGTCATGATCGACGATCAAGGATTCTCGATCATAGATCGCGCGGATGAAAGATACGTCGATAGCGCCGAGGTCAGACGTGTTCAGGGAGCGATCAAGGGCCTCGACGAGATCTACCGCGATGTGCTACTGCTCCGTTACACGGAAGATCTTCCGCCCCAAGAGATCGCAGAAGTTCTGGGACTCTCGGAAAATGTCGTCTCCGTGCGCATACATCGTGGGTTAGCGAAGCTTCGCGAAAACATCACCGGAAAAGAAAAAAACATATGATGACTCAATTTCAAAACAACGAAAAAAAGCTCGCAGACCTCATTCGGTCTGCAACGCAATTTGAATTACGCGAAGATGCGAAGATGCGTACGCGTATGATGCTGCGCGAGTATGTTCGCATGAAACCGATCCGTATTTCGAGCGCACATATGCGGATACAAAGTTCTTCGCACTGGTTTGCGTTCAGCATTCGTCCCATGCCGATCATCGCAACGCTCATGATCGTCGTCCTCGGAGGAAGCACCGCGTTTGCCGCAGAGAATGCCCTGCCGGGAGACTTCTTGTACGACATCAAAGTGAGCGTGAACGAGCCCGTGATAGGCGCGCTCTCCGTTTCAACCGAAGCAAAAGCGTCGTGGGCAATCGAGCGCGCAGAGCGCCGAATCGAGGAAGCAGCATCGCTCGCTCTTTCGGGATCTCTGGATGAACAGAAAAATGAAGAATTGGGCGCGCGGCTCGAAGCGCACGTCGCCGAAGCGGAAAAAGAACAAGCGGAATTGGAAAAGAGCGACACTCTTGCGGCCGCGCGAGTTGGCACTAATTTGCGAGCAGCGCTGCGCGCGCACGCGGACATTTTGGCCGACGTGCGAGCCGAAGTAGAAGACTCCGAAACCCAGGCTCGTATCGACACAGTTATCGAACAAGTATCGTCTCGAGGACTTGCCTCGGCGCGTTCGGGGAAGCGTGAAGTAGAAACTACTAGCGTAATGGCCGTTAGTATCTCGGAAGACGCTTCGGACGATGAGAGTGGAGATGTCGAAGAATCCCGAAGCGTTGCGCAAAAGCGTATCGAAGTATCCGAACGTCTTGTTGTTCGCAACGAAAGCCGCATGCGAGGCGATACGCGCTCGAAACTGCGCGCGCGACTCTCAAGCGCAAAATCGACATTTGCCGAAGCGGAAGATGCGCTTTCTCGCGGCGACAAGAAAAGCGCGAACTCGCGGTACAACCGAGCCCTGCAAGGCGCAATAGAAACGCGTGCGCTTCTTGCCACGCGCGCAAACAGCGAACAGAACAAACCCGCCGATATGCCGCCGAGAGATACATCTGCCGCATCGATTACGGTCGAAACACCTG
>CAYJVW010000060.1:0-5474 GCA_964373725.1 uncultured Candidatus Saccharibacteria bacterium
TTCAAAAAAGGGAAACTTATATACCCACGCATAGGCAAGAACTCCCCGTTTCTTTTCGTCATCGCTGCGAAGATCGAATTTATCAGAGCCGAATTTCGCCATAGCCTCCTCATACGTACATCTCGGAAACGGCTTTTCTTTTATCGTGAAGCCCAGTTTCTCCACGGTTTCTGTCATCATTCGCTCGACCAGAATCATAACGTCTTCCTGTTCCACAAAAGACATTTCTAGGTCAATTTGAGAGTGTTCAAATCCCCTATCTGCCCGCAAATCTTCGTCGCGAACTGCACGAGCTATTTGAAAGTATCTTTCAATACCTCCCACCATCAGGAGCTGTTTATATTGCTGCGGCGATTGCGGAAGTGCATAAAATTTGCCCGGATGTATGCGCGATGGCACGACAAAATCGCGAGAACCTTCCGGCGTTGATTCGGTAAGAAGCGGCGTCTCGATCTCAACAAATTTTTCATCGAAAAGAAATTCTCTGGCGAGGCGGACGAATTCACTGCGAAGCCGCAAGTTCTTTTGCATGCGCTCGCTTCGAATATCGAGGTACCGATAGCGAAGGCGCGTCTCCTCATCAATAAGCGATGTATCGCCCGTGATTTCGAATGGCGGAGTATCCGACGATCCAAGCACGTCAATTCCCTCGACAGATAGCTCAATATCACCATTCTGCACGCCTTCGTTCACATTTTTCTCCGGCCGTTTATTCACCACTCCCGTGAGCGCGACTGTAAATTCCCGATTTACAGTTTTAGCCGTTTCCAAGGCTGCGCTTTTTGTCAGCACCACAGTCTGGACGGTTCCCGTCATATCCCGCACATCAAAAAAAACCATCTTTCCTTGATCGCGCCTGACGCTAATCCATCCCTTTATGCACACGCTTTCACCGACATGCTCCCGTAAATTCTTGATATAGGTTCGATTCATACCCGCACACTAATTTTGTCGTAATTCCTGTCGTGACAGATCCAGCGACCTCTGGAGAGCCTGCGCTTTGATGGCTTTATTGAGAATATATTTGGTAGTTTTCATAAGAGACAACGACAAATTTAGTGTGCGGGCATATTTACATTGCGACTCCGATTTTGCTGCGGACATCGCTCATTTTTGCAGACGCGAATTCACGAGCTTTTTGACTTCCCTCTTCCAAAATAGTCCTCACGTCATCATCCGAGATGGAGTTATATGTTTCGCGCATAGGAGCAACTACCGCATCAATGTCTTCAATAAGAGCTTCTTTTAACGCTTTGTATTTTCCTTTATTCGCGTTGTAAAGCGACTCAAGTTCTGCTTCGTTTCTGAAATGCTTATGTACTTGATAGACGTTTTCCGGCCTCTCGCCTCCCGAATCGGTGACGATAGACATAACTGCCTCTACCAACGTCTCTCGTGGCTCAAATAATGGGATCGTATTTCCGTAGCTCTTGCTCATCTTTTTTCCATCAGTCCCAGGCACAACCGCGACCGTTTCAAGTATTTTCGCTTCCGGTTCTTTGAATGTGTGTCCGTACGCATTATTAAATTTTGCTGCGGCTTCTCTCGCATATTCAAGATGTTGCTTTTGGTCTGCGCCCACGGGCACCACATCGGTGTCATAGAGCAAAATATCTGCGGCCATCAACATCGGATAATTAAAGAGGCCTGCATTCGCCTCGAGTCCTTTTGCAACTTTGTCCTTATACGCGTGCGCGAGTTCAAGAAATGGAACTGTTACGAGACATTCAAATATCCACGCAAGCTCTGTGTGTTCCTGTACGTGCGACTGTTGGAATATCACTGCTTTTTTGGGGTCAATACCCGCCGCGACATAGCTCCGAACGATATCTAAAATATTCGTTCGGAGGGCCCTTGGATCTCGTAGCGACGTGAGTGCATGATAATCCGCGACCATCAAAAAACTCTCGTAGTTTGAATAGAGTTCAGAAAAAGGCTTGAGCGCGCCCAAATAGTTCCCTATGTGTAATACGCCAGAAGGCTGTAATCCCGTCAAAAGCCGCATCATTGCGCCACTATATCAGAAAAATCTCCAGAAACACTCTCAGTATAGCTTACAAGTAAGGACGATACTGGGTTAGAATGAAGAATGGCGGAAAAGCCAACCCAAACATTCCATAGTTTTCAGGACGCGGAAAAAGCAATGAGGCTCAAGGCAAAAGCCATTTCTGATGAAAGAGCTGAAATTCCTCAAGTAAAGAAGGGAGCTCCAGAAAAGTCCGCGGCGCTAGAATTCAAACCTGAAGCAGAGCTACTTGAAGTCCCTGATTCACCCGAAATTCAAGAGATACATGTGGCGAGACATCTATCGAATCTCCCGGATAATCAATTTCTAATTTACTCGCCGACGGCGGTAGACAAGCTTGGATTTGAAGAGAGCGCTTTTGGGTCGCGTGCTAAATCGGATCGCGACACTTCGATTGCATTTTCCGAACTTCAAAAGGTACAAATACCGTACAATTGTGAAGAAATTACTGTTTTTGGAGCGGGAAGAGCGATAGACATTGCAAAATATCTTGCGTATCTGCACGGGAAGAAGTTAAACATAATTCC
Organism: uncultured Candidatus Saccharibacteria bacterium; assembly: GCA_964373725.1. GTDB lineage: Bacteria > Patescibacteriota > Minisyncoccia > Phycocordibacterales > UBA2100 > UBA10103. Next base: position 2,554 of record CAYJVW010000060.1, read on the forward strand.
CTCCTTACTCTCGACCAACACGCTTGGCACGCCGTTCGGATGTTACGAAAACCTTAACGAAGATAGAACAAAGACCACCCTTCATACTGGCTATGCTAATAAAATACTCGTTGATTTTGATTATCTTAATACGTTGGAATCGAGAAATATATATGGCTTAGCCGATGTATTATCGATAGCAACCGCTCTACACGATTGGGATCTGGCAATATCGCAGGATCCATCGCTAAAAAACGAACCGATCTATCAGAAAGCCAAAAAGATTGCCGACTCTTGTTTTCGGCAAATAGGCGCCGATACATTGGACAATCGAACGGTATTTAATTTGATTGTGAACGCAGCGTATATCACCGGACTTTACGGTAATGGGAGGCCGGAAAGTGGCTCAGAGCACATTTTTTCAAAATTCATGGAACTTGAGGCTCTTCGGAAAAAAGACCCTATCATGCATGGAGTAAGTGTCGGACTGGGCATTGCGCTTATGGCGACGTTGCAAAACAACAAGGACCGGCAACGCCTTTTTGCCGCGATCCGCCGCCTCGGCCTATTATCCGAATACGAAGGCCGAGAGAAAGAGCTCGAGGCATTGGCGGCACACATTCTGATGCAACTCGAGCCGCACCCGATGCGGTATTCTATCGTGAACGCACGATTGAATGACCTAAGGAATCCAAGTTTCAGCGCAGATCTTGCCCACACTGTGGTTGGAGAATTGTTCCCGCGAAAAGGCCATGAATAAGGACTCAAGGAAGGCTAAGAAAAAAGCTGTCATTTTCGATATGGATGGGGTCATCTCTGATACGCAGGAACTTCATGCTGAAGTTGAAAGCGCGTTACTTAATGAATATGGGATCGTTATGACACCCGAGGAAATCGCCCGAGAGTATGCAGGAGTTTCTGACCGTGCAATGTTCCGGGAGCTTTTCGAGCGATATACCGTGCTCACGGGCTCAGTTGAGGATGTAGTGCGAACCAAATGGGAACGCATGCATCAGGCAAAAGACGGTCGCATGGTACCTATCCCGAATGCCATTTCGCTTATCCAGGATCTAAAACGCGAAGGCTTTAAACTTGCGGTCGCATCTGCCTCACCGAAAGCTTTCATCGATGAAGTATTGCGAACACTTCGCATATCCGCATACTTCGATGCAGTCGTTTCTGCAGAGGAAGTTGCGAAGGGGAAACCCGCTCCTGATATATTCTTGCTTGCAGCAACACTGCTAGGAGTCGCGCCGCACGAAGTAGTAGTGATAGAGGACGGCCGCAGCGGGATGATAGGTGCACGTGCCGCCGGGATGGCATGTATTGGCCTCGTTTCAAGCGGTTCAGGCGACTTTCCGGCGACAGCGCTTGTGTCGTCATTATCAGAAATACAACCTGGCATGATCCATGATTTGCCGGCACCGCGCTGAAAGTATGCGTTTACGTGAAGTGCCGGGAATGGCATTCGAAGGTGGTATGAACGTAAATGTCGTGGTCACAGACGACGCTGGGCGAAGCTATCTGAAACGATATCCAAAAAGCGCCGAGCAGGTTTCCAAACTGCTTAAACACGAACATGATGCTCTTGGATTCACGAATCGGGGCGGATCATTCCGGCGCCGCTCTGCGGATGAACAAGGAAGTTTTCTTCAGCGTGCCGCAGGTCGTGGTCTCAAGGTGCTGCCGCCTGCATACATCGATGAAAAGGGGTTTACGTATTACCGATTCATTGAAGGGGCACAGACGCTAGAGCATTTCTTGCCTCATGCTTCTCCTGATGAGATGGGGCACATCGTGCATGAATTTTTTGCTGACCTTCGACTTGCGCATGCAAACGGCATAATTTATGGAGACAGATGGGCGCCAAACATCCTCGTAGTGCCCCGCGTTTCGCCGCTAAAGAACAATGAAAACATTCACGGGACAATAAGGCGTGCGCAGAGCACTATCTTACACATAGATTTTGACATTGAGCTTTCTGGTCCCGTTGCGCGCGAATTCGAGCTCGCAGAAGCGACTTTTTACACGTTACGTGCAGGCGGCGGGCGAATTGTATTGATACTCGCGAATATATTGGGCATTGATGTAAACGTTCCAGGTTTCGATTTTAAAGCATTCGTCGATTTTTTGGAGAAGTTCGCCAAGTTGTTTAAGAAAGACCCAAAGTATGGCAGCAGCGAGAAAGAAGTTGTTGCGCTTATTGCTGCACTGCGCACAACCAAAGGAGTTGGCCAGTGAGGATAGGACTGTCATTGAATTGGCAACTCAACAACAAATCTCGAGCCTTTCCCTCGCCCATCGGATTCCGCCCATATCTTCCCTTTGTGCGCTTCCGCTATTTGTTTGGCGATATACAGACCGTAGCCGGTTGAATCCACATTCACTTTGAGAGAATCTTTTCCTTTACCGCCCTCGGTGAACAACATTCTTTTGTCGTCTTCGGTGAGGCCAACACCGGTATCTTTTACGGAAAAGCGGATGCGTCCATCGGTGCGGGATACAGACACGTCTACCGAACCTTTCGGCGAATACCTGATCGCATTGTCGATAAGATTCCGAATGAGGTGTTCGGCGATCTTATGCTTGTCACCGACTATCTCGTACGAATCGTTTGGCAACGACGCATGAAGTGCTACTCCCCTCTCGTTCGCACTTTTAGTGAGCGCAACAAGGTCATCACGAACAGCCGCTACAAAGTCAAACTTTTCCATCTTAAAATTCACCGTACCCTTCTCAAAATCCGATGCGGATAGTATTTCCATCACGGTATCCACACCCTTCCTCGTATCCGCCAGCTCTAATGTAGCTGCAGCGGTAAGTTTTTCAGAAACAACCCCGAAATCGCCCTGAACGATCGCAGCAAACGCCGCCTGACTCTTCGTAAGGTACCCCTTCACTTCGTGGCTGATGAAATGAAGCAAACTCTCCTGTTCTTTGTT
>CAYJVW010000061.1:0-5133 GCA_964373725.1 uncultured Candidatus Saccharibacteria bacterium
AAGGGTATCATAGGTGGATTATAGACAATCAAGCGTCCGGCTGCAGTTTCTCACAGGATACGGCAAATATATTCTTCATTTTGTTGCAGACACGTAGGAAATACGAGGGCCTATAGAATCCCTCAAGATATCTCATTGGCGGAGAAAGACAATCAACGGCCTGTATTGATGGAGCGGCTTTGCCGACTAGTCTGCAGAATTCAAACACTTGTTCGTGTTGAGCCAGAGGCTCGCCGTGTTTTGCGAGGCCGACGGCGTACCCCCGTATGCATTCTATAGCCAGCGCCAGCGATAGTGCGGAACATTCTTTGATCGCGGCATCGAAAGAAGGCGGCGTTATTGCCGTATCTCTACGGGCCTGCTCATACGAGAGCGTCCAAGCGACAGGCATTGCATAATCGGATGCTTGCGCTCCGAAAAGTTGTACGAGCATTTTGAGTCCCGCTTCGACACGAGGCAGAGCATCTACACCATCGCGCGATCCGCGCGGAGCGAGGAGCGACACGACGGTCCATTTCAGATTACCCAAACACCGTTGCTTTACCGTGTCTTCCATACTGTCACAGATAGTCATAGGCGACATGCTATCTACTGAAAGTCCAAATTTCTGCGCCGCCATCTCTCGCGCGAGACTGTTGAATACCCCTGAAAGACAGTACTTGTAGGAATTCCCGGTCTTTGGGGCCAGCTGTCCGCACTCTTTAACGGCGAACGCTGCCATTGCCAACGCGTCGCCTTTCAGATCAGGATCGCTGAACGGAAGCCCGCGCCCAATTCCTCTAAAGCACTCCGCCTCCGCGTTTGGCGCCGCCTCGTTCAAACGTTCCCCGACGTATTCGCAAAACGCCCGCGCCTTTTCACGGTCTCCCGTTTCCAAAAGAAGCGCGTGCGGATATTCTTGAAACAGGCCAAAATTGCACAATACGCTTTCGGGTGTGAATGCAAGCGATTTATAATCAGGCACGGACCGATAGAGTTCTGCGCCTATGCGCATCGCGAAGGCATGGCAATCGGGTCTGAAACTAGGATCGCGCGCATACCACGCGTCAATAGCCAGGAATCCGTATCGCAAGCCATTGGTCTGTATCAAATTCATGATAGTTTCCCGCAAGCACGCCAAGTCAGTCTTTTCTCCGCATGCTGCCACAATACTATTTGCGGATGGGGAAGGGGTTACATGCGGCTTTTCGAGCCACGCGACTGCGACAATTGCAGAAAGTATGATGATCACTATAGCGGGGATTATCACGGTGCAACATCCTGGAATCTTTCCTATAGGAGCGAATATCGAGTTCATGGCAAAAAAGTAGTGAAGTTCTTTCTTTAGCGTATCATGAAGCATATGCCGCTTACATTTGCTATCGCGATATGACTACGTTGAAGACGCGCGGCATTCTTGCAACCTGTGGCGTCGTATTGATGGGTGGCGTCTTTGCGTATGCCGCGTATGTATACGCATTCACCGGCGGCAACGCAGTTTCAGAGATACGCGTCTGCGATGCCAAAGGGCCTCAGAAGCAACAGTGCTACAACGATCTTGTGGTCTCGGTAGCGCAAGAGAAAGGCATAGACGCGGGTCTCGATGCGCTTGCTCTCATGTCGGTTGATAAAGAGTTCGCGCTTAACTGTCACGGTGCAACACATGAGCTTGGCAAAATTACCTATGATTTGTTTAAGCAGAATAGGGACTTTTCGTTGTCAGAAAAGACCGCATATTGCGGATTCGGTTTCTACCACGGTTTTATGGAAGAGCTCTTGATTGATACGGGAGATTTATCGCAGGCTGATCGGTTTTGCGAGTACGTGGATGCGAAATTACAGGCAACCTTAGAGAATGTTTCCTTCGCCTGCTATCATGGCATAGGGCACGGCGTCGTTGACGGAAGCAATCCGTCCACATGGGGAGATGCGGAAGCTTTTATTGCGGACGGGCTCGCGCTATGCGATACCTTTTCCGATGAGAAACAGCGGCGGGAGCGATGCGCTTCGGGTGTATTTAATGCTCTTGCCATAGCGTATGTGACGCCAAAATACCGCATCGCGGGGAACCCGCGTGATCCCTATGCCGTCTGCAAAAAACAAGCCCGGCCGTATGCGCGCAAGGCATGTTATGACCAAATGAACGGGTACGTGAGCAATACGCACGCGACGTTTAGCGAGGCGCTTCAGAGCGTCGCTTTAAGCGCCGAGCCCGCGTATGTTTCAGTTGCAGTACAAAGTCTCGCGAGTTATCGCGCGCGGCATGCGCTATCAAGCGACAACGATCCATCTACGTTCTTCACCGAATGTTCCGCCGTGTCAGGAACTTTGCAAGAGGATTGTATTCGCGGAGTCGTGGTTGGGCTTATAGAATTCGGGAAACCAGAAGAAGAATATAAGGTCGCAGTGGATGCGTGTACATCAGCGCCGCAAAGGAGCATACCGATGTGCCTTGCAAGCGTCACAACCGCGATCGTCGAGAGACTTGTTCCTGAACTGCAGAAAAAAGCATGTACCTACATTTCTGAACGTGTAGGAAGCGTAGAGGGGCGCGCGTGCATGAAATTCGTTCAGGAAGCTCTCAAAACGTGACGCACAAACATTGCGGTAGTCGTAGGCATTTGTCTACGCGGGCATTGTTTGTGAACGTGAGAGAGTGTTGCTACGATATGATCTCATGCGCGGCATCGTCTTGACTTCACTCGTCGTGATTATATTTTTTGGGTGGTATGTGTATGAGCGCAGCGTACCCATGAGCGTACCCACGCGTGTCGATATCGTATTAACTAGCAAGGGCTTCGTTCCTGATGAGGTTTCGATCAAACGCTTTGGCACGGTGACATTTTCAACAAGTGAATCGCGGCCATTTTGGCCAGCGTCCAATGTACATCCGAATCACGGTATATACGCCGCATTTGATCCGAAACAGCCAATAGTTTCCGGCAAAAACTGGAGTTTTATCTTCGACCGCGCGGGTGACTTCGGATACCATGATCATCTGCGGCCATATTTCACCGGCACCATCCATGTGGTCGAATAGCGCGCGGTATATGGCAGTGGGGGCGGCCGCATTCACTGCGGGCATACTGCTTGCCGCACCGTATCTTTTTGAGCGCATTTCGATTATCCGCGCGGCGGATAACTGCGACGCACAACAATCAGCGCAGCAAGAAAAAATTGATTGTTGGCTTGCAATCCCACTTGATCTTGTCAAAAAGAGCGGGATTAACTCCGGATTCCGGGCATTTGCCTATTTGTACGACACCTACCCTCTGTTCGCCTCATCCGGCTGTCATCGGCATGCGCATAAGGTAGGCGATGCGGCGTATTATGAATTTTATATAGCCCGTAATCTTGAACTTACGGATATTCAGTTTCCGCAGGAAACGACCACGTGCGGCTACGGGTTCTTCCACGGCTTTATCGAGCACCTAATCCAGAGTCGGCCTGACATAGCGTTTGTCGTCGACACGTGCGAATATCTCCGCTCTGAATACACCGTAACCATGCGCGACATTGGCACCATCTGCTATCACGCAAGCGGCCATGGCTTTATGCAGGCGCAGGCTGATGCGCTGCCTAAAGAGATGTGGGGGAAACCGGCCGCCATGATTGAAGGTTCGCTACAGGAGTGCGAGAAACTTCCTACCAATGAAAGCGAGATCGAAGACTGCCGCGAAGGCGTTTTCAATGTGCTCGTTGACTGGATGGATACGGGAAATTACGACCTCGCATTCGATTTCAAGAATCCACTTGCGCTATGTTCGACACTGCAGAGTGGTTGGCAGTACGCGTGTTTTTATGAACTTGGCCAAAATCTGGGCAAAATTACGCAAACCAGCCCCCTCAAAGCCGCGCATTTCGCAGAGTCCATTCCGGACACGGAGCTGCGCACTATGACGTTTGGCGTCATGATTGCAGGAATGATGCAGCCGTCGACTGCGTTAAACGAATACAAGCAGGTTCTTGCAGAATGCGTGCGAATCGCGGATGCCGGATTGTATGCAACATGCATCGTAAGTTCGGCAAATGGGATGATGGAGCATGGCGCTCCCGGCGAAGAATATAAGAAAGTGCTTGACCTCTGTTCAGATCCGGCGCTTCCGGCACGCGGCGGCGATACGGTTTGTTACGACGCGCTCGCACGCCGGCTTCTACGCTTTTACCCGCAAGAGAAAAAGCAAGATATTTGCAGGCAGTTTCCGGACATATATCGCGCTCGATGTGATACGGCAAGCTGAATATCCTTGATTCGTGCTTAAGGCTCTTAGCCTCTCGCGCCGGGTTTATATTTTCGGATACGCAATCGCGAGAGGCGTTTTGCTCACTTGTACCGGATGGCATGCGGATTAATTGTGTACGAAATCGTTAATCCATGCGCAGAATTCCCCGACAGTTTGGCTGCGGGAGAGAATCGCGCATGAGGAAAGGGGGTCGGGGAAAACGTAGTTTTCCCCGTGGAGGAGAGCAGTGAGCCCGTACTCGGGCGAGCGTCTGAGTAGAGTGGTTCTCAAAATGAAATACCTCGACAGCTTGGCTGCGAGGTAGTTTATTTGGGGCGGTGGGGTTTCGCTATGCACAGTATCCGCAGTAACATTAGAACTCGCGTCGCTCTATGGTAGCGTGCTTTCGTGATAGAATCCCCTCTATCCACCGCCTCTCTCGGCGATACTATTGACTTACTTACATGCGCATGCGAACAGGAATTAAAATTGCGGTAGGCATTGTGGCGTTGGTAACGGCAGCGTCTTATTTTCTCCTTCGCCCGACTTTTATCAACGGCACCATTGTACCCGAAACGAAGGTTGCATTGCAGACGCATTTTGGTTTTTGCTTCCACCCGTTTGGCACGCCACTCGTATTTCGAACCACGCTCGTGAGGATTGACATTGATGCAAAACCAATCGCAGATCAAAAAAGCCTCTCTACGACCGCGGCGTCTTGTAGAGAGCGCGAGGGATTCTGGTTTGGCCTCTTGTTGCCTAAGTCGAGAACGTATGTTGTGAAAACGGAATGATAGTTGCGCAAAGCAACATTCACGCTGGGAGACGGCAAAGACTCGCCTCTCGCACAAATGGCACGCTTTCGGTACTATGCGTCGATGCGCCAAAAGCCCCTCTTCGCTCTCGTTGCTATAGCTATAGTCGGAGCCGC
>CAYJVW010000062.1:0-4443 GCA_964373725.1 uncultured Candidatus Saccharibacteria bacterium
CGGAAAATAGGCACAAGGTTCACACATCTGATAGAATCTCGCCTATGGACCGGAGCTTCAAATACCTCGGGACGATAAGCGTTTTCTTTGTTTTGGTGTTGATCTTACTGGCGACGTAGAGCGAGAGAAGAGAACGTGTACTCATGTTCTCTTCCGAGCCGAGGAGTCAGAAAAGAGTTTACACTTTACCACAATCGGATCTGCAAGGCTTGGATGAATAACGCACTGAATGCGCGGCCGAGATGCGCGTATGCACTCGCGAAGTCCGCCTGTGCAGCATCCCAGTGTGCACCCGATGCAGCGAAGTCCGCGATCACGATGTTACCGATTGCGAGCAATACGTGCACGAGCGCGCTCAAGAGCGATCCTATCCAGCTCGACAGATTTGAGGAAAGGTATCCTGAAAACGCTGACCACCCGGCGCGGCTCGTGAGCAGGCTTCTCGGGTCTGAGCCGCCAGACGCGTAGAGCGTTACGCTTTCAAAGCTGCCGTCGGAGATGAATACGCGTGTATTTGCTTCGGGGTAGAGCAGGATGGCGTCCTTCTCTTCCGGTTTGTTGGCCGAAAGTTGGATAGCGGAATCTCGCAGTGATTGATAGAGCGTGCTCGTCTCCGCGCCGAATGATTCCGGCGCGTACGTGAGTAATCCTTCTTCCTCTGCCTCTTCGGCGGTCATATCAAGTAATGCGTAGAGCGCGGCGTTTCCAGATTCGCTCAATACTTCCGGATCGACATCCGGAGACACATCTTCTTCGGAAGAAAATGCCGCATCCAAGACGCCATCCTCGATTTCCGAGATGGATCTTCCAGAGATACGAATTCGCGGGGTACTGGCGGCGCCTTTTTTTGAGATTGAGCCTGTGGGTTGTGTTGCCGAGGGTTGTGTCGCCGAAGACGCGGAGTACGGTTTTCCTACGGGACAATTTTGCGAACCGATGGCGCCGTCGCATTTGCTCGGCGGGTTTTTATCGTAATCTGTCGCCGAGCAGAAATAGATGAACTTGCATTTTCCGTTCGTAATATATCCATTCGTGTTATCTTTGCACGGCTGTCCCTTTTGCCCGCCGGGCGGACATTGCTTATTGGCGTCGTTCTTGACCGCACGCGTAACGTCCGGCACAAGCGACGCGTAAAGGATAAGCACTATCGCGCCGCACGTGAAAAGCCACAAGACCTCGGTACGCGAACTTGGCATCACGTCCTCAAGTATATCGCGCATGCGAGCCTCGTGTATAATTCGGTTTTCATTTGTATATGACCATCCAGTCGATCAGAGCGAGGGAGATACTGGACTCCAGGGGAAATCCGACTGTCGAGGCGGACGTATTTCTAGGAGATGGTACGATGGGTCGCGCCGCAGTGCCTTCAGGCGCGTCAACGGGCGCGCATGAGGCACACGAGCTTCGAGACGGCGATAAAAAAAGATATAGCGGCAAGGGCGTATTGAAAGCGGTGGCACATATCGAAGGAGAGATTTCCAAATTACTGATCGGGAAGGATGCGACGAAGCAAGCAGAGATAGATAAGGCCTTGATAGAGCTCGACGGTACGGAGAATAAAGAAAGGCTTGGAGCTAATGCGATACTCGCGGTTTCGCTCGCAACAGCACATGCGGCGGCGCGCGCTCCGCGCGCGCCGCTCTTCGAATACATCCGTACTCTTTCTGCGGCTCCTCGCGATCCGATACTTCCGCTTCCCCAGTGCAACATCATAAACGGCGGTGCGCACACCAATTGGGAATCAACAGACATTCAGGAATTCATGATACTGCCGATCGGCGCGAAAACATTTCGCGACGCTGTCAGATGCCTTTCAGAAGTATTCCAAACACTTAAAAAAGTCGTTGAAGCGAAGGGGTATGGAACGACTGTGGGGGATGAAGGTGGTTTTGCGCTTGCCCTCCGAAGCCTTGGCGGAGGAGGGCCGAGAGTGAAAGGCGGTAATGAAGAAGCCATCAATCTCGTCTCGGAAGCGGTAAAAAAAGCGGGCTATACGCTCGGAAAAGACATTGCACTTGCGCTCGACGTTGCGTCAACAGAACTTTTTAAAAATAGCACTTACGAACTCAAGCGGGAGAAATATGGACACGGCGTGTCCATATTTTCATCGGAACAATTGGTTACTTGGTATGCGACACTTTGTAAAAAGTATCCAATTCTGTCGATCGAAGACGGACTCGCGGAAGATGATTGGGATGGCTGGAAGAAGTTGACTGCGGCACTTGGTTCTAAAGTGCAGTTGGTCGGCGACGACCTCTTGGTCACGAACGTGAAATTCCTTGAGCGCGGCATCAAAGAAAAAGCGGCCAATTCGATTCTTATCAAGGTCAATCAAATCGGTACGCTCACGGAAACCATTCGCGCTGTTGATATGGCGCATGAAGCAGGGTGGACGGCTGTTATTTCCCACCGCTCCGGCGAGACGGAAGACACGACGATTGCGCACATCGCGGTCGGTCTCGGAACAGGACAGATCAAGACTGGTTCAGTCTCGCGCACCGATCGCACCGCGAAATACAACGAACTCCTCCGCATCGAAGAAATCCTAGGCAAGAGAGCGGTGTATGCGGGTACACATGCGTTAGCGTCATGAAGCCCAAAATCAAACCACTCGTGCTCGTCGTATTGGATGGATGGGGCCATCGCGAAGACGTCGAGCACAACGCCATCGCGGAAGCAAGGACACCTTTTTTTGATTCTTTGTGGAAGACTTTTCCGCACAGTCTTCTCAACGCCAGCGAGGAAAGTGTCGGTCTTCCTTCGGGGCAAATGGGAAACAGCGAAGTCGGACATATGACGATCGGCGCAGGCAAAGTCATTGATACTGATCTTGTTCGGATCACGAAAGCGATGCGCGCTGGGGAATTTCACCAAAACTCCGCGTTTAATGAACTTTTTAGGCATTGTCTTATTCATAACTCGATGCTGCACGTTATCGGTCTCGTTTCGACAGGTGGAGTGCACAGCCACGTCGAACATCTGTATGGATTCCTCGGCGCCGCAAAGGATGCAGGAGTTACCAAAGTCGCGGTGCATGCGATCACCGACGGGCGCGATACACTGCCGAGAAGCGGCGCGGATTATCTTGCCGAACTGGAAAAACATCTTGAAGAGATAGGGGTCGGTCGAATCGCGACGGTGTGCGGACGGTTTTATGCGATGGACCGGGATCACAATTGGAATCGTCTGGAAAAAGCCGAGGATGCGATGTTCCGCGGGAAAGCGACCGCGAAAACGTCGCGTCCTTCTGAACATCTGCGGGAAAAGTATGCAGAGGGAGTGATCGATGAATTGCTCGAACCGATCCTGTGCACTGACCTTGAAGGACGGACGTGCTCGATTCAAAAGAACGACGGCGTGTGCATGTACAATTTTCGCGCCGATCGCGCGCGGATGCTTTCGAAACGTATCACGCATTTATGCGATGCCGAGAATATCTATTTGGTGACAATGACGGAATATGACAAGGAGGTAAAAACAAAGGTAGCGTTCCCTCCGATCGCTATTTCAACGACATTAGCAGCCGAGATCTCCAAGGCTGGATTTACGCAGGCTCATATCGCCGAGACGGAAAAATACGCTCACGCGACATACTTTCTAAACGGCGGGCGCGAGAAACCTCACGACAAAGAGGAGCATGTGCTCATTGAGAGTCGGAAGGATGTTATGACGCATGATCTGGCGCCTGAAATGCGTGCGAAAGAGATCACAGACGCTGCGATCGAACGAGTTCAGAGAGGAATCGATTTTATTTTTCTGAACTACGCGAACGCGGACATGGTAGGGCATACCGCGAACAAAGCTGCGATCATAAGGGCCGTTGAAACGGTTGACAAGGAGTTGCAGCGTCTTGTTGAGGCTGTACAAAAGGCAAGAGGGGTAGTTTTTATCACTGCAGACCATGGAAATGCGGAATTAAATGTGGATGTCACGAGCGGAGAAAAGCACACCGCTCACACTATGAACGTCGTACCTGCGATACTCACGCGGAGTGGCAAACTCAAAAACGGTGGTCTCTCCGATGTGACACCCACCGTGCTCTCGCTTATCGGGCTGCAAGTGCCCGAGACAATGACCGGCAAAAATCTCTACATCACATCGTACATACAATGAAGCTCCTCGCTAGCCATGCTGCGAGGTATCTGCGGAATTCTTCGAAGCCGGCAACCCTACTTCGCTCCTACTTCGCTCCTACTTCGCTAAAGCTACGAAGGACGCAGTAAAGCTACGAAGGGTTCTCTCGCCTTTGCTACTCTGCGAAGTAGTCGCTACGAAGCACGAGCATCCCCCGCAGCAAAGCTGCGGGGTATTCGGCGTAGTAGAACAAAGGATACAGTTATCATTCTAGCATTTTGCAAAACGCTAGAATGATAAGTCGGTGGAAATTCTCTCAGGTTTTATCCATTTGGTTGATGTATTTTTGCGCCAATACGTCATCTGGCG
>CAYJVW010000063.1:0-4378 GCA_964373725.1 uncultured Candidatus Saccharibacteria bacterium
TATGAATATTCGAAATTTCTCTATTATCGCGCATGTAGACCATGGTAAAAGCACTTTGGCGGATAGAATGCTGGAACAGACAGGCACGATCGAGAAAAGGAATATGCAGGAACAGGTGTTGGACAACATGGATCTTGAGCGCGAGAGGGGAATCACTATCAAAATGGCCCCAGTCCGAATGCTTTGGACGCCAAAGCATTCGGAAGTATCAAGTATCAAGTATCAAGTATCAAACGAGAAACAAGAATACATTCTCAATTTGATTGATACTCCAGGGCACGTTGATTTTTCTTACGAAGTATCTCGAGCTCTCACGGCTGTTGAGGGGGTGATTTTGCTAGTGGACGCGACGCAAGGCGTTGAGGCGCAGACACTTTCGGTCTTGGCTGTTGCAAAGCAATTGGGTCGCGTCATCATTCCCGTCGTTTCGAAAATTGATTCTCCCAATGCGCGGCGGGCCGATATCACGACAGAACTTGCCATACTCCTTGGCGTTGATGAATCACAGGTCTTGGGTTGCTCGGGCAAAACGGGTGAGGGCGTTGAGGCACTCTTGGACGCAATTATAGAAAGAGTGCCTCCGCCGACACACGCAGACGGCACGCAGAAAGTCGCAGAACCGAGTCAGCGATCTTCGGCGGGCGCGCAAGGACTCATTTTTGATTTCGGATATTCCGACCATCGCGGCATCATCGTGTATTTGAGAATTTTTGGCGGTCAGTTTCGAAAGGGGGACTATCTCCGCTTCGTTGCAGCCGATACAGACTTTATCGCTCTCGAAGTCGGCGTACTCACTCCAGGAGAGACGCCGCAAGAATCGTTGGGAGAAGGAGAAATAGGGTACATCGTTACCGGCATCAAGAAACCAGGCATTGCGTCGGTAGGAGACACTATAACAGAGAGCAAGCGTCCTGCTGCGGCGCTGCATGGCTACCTTGCGCCGACGCCGGTCATCTGGGCCAGCGTGTATCCCGAATCTCAAGACGATCTTGCGATTCTCCGGCAATCGCTCGACAAACTTAAATTGTCCGATTCCTCGCTTTCGTTTGAAGAAGAATCGTCGGGAGTCATGGGGCGCGGCTTCAGGTGCGGCTTTCTCGGGATGCTCCATCTTGAAATAATCATTGAGCGCTTGCGGCGCGAATTTAACATGGCGCTCGTCGTCACGCAACCGACGACTGTGTATGAAATTACGCGAACGAATGACACCGTTGAAGAAATTTACTCGCCCGCACGATTTCCCGATGACGGCACGGTGAAGCTCGTGCGAGAGAAATGGGCGAGCGTCACGATTCTCACACCGCCGCAATACATTGGCGCTATCTCGCAGCTTTTGTATGACCACGAAGCCGCCGTCGGTCACACAGAAACACTCCCAGATGGAAAGGTTGAACTGCACGCAGAAATGCCGCTTCGCGAACTCATGCGGAGTTTTTTTGACCGGTTGAAGAGCGTCTCGTCCGGGTTTGCATCCCTTTCCTATGAAATTTTGGGACTGCGCGAAGCGAATGTCGTACGCCTGGATGTTCTAGTCGCCGAAGAAATGGTGCCGGCATTTTCCCGCATCGTGTCCGAACGGCGACTGAACACCGAAGCGGAAAGTTTGGTAGAGAAGCTCGAGGAACTTCTACCTCGCCAACTTTTTGAACTGAAGATCCAGGCGAAAGCGCATGGGCGGATCATTGCGTCGCGTCGCAAGTCCGCGATGCGAAAAGACGTGACAGGCTATTTATACGGCGGCGACATCACCCGAAAAATGAAATTGCGAGAAAAGCAGAAGAAGGGGAAAAAAAAGATGTTGGCAAGAGGCAAGGTTGATATACCTAATGAGGTCTTCTTGAAAGTCGTGCGTCAGAGTTGAGCCGCTTTCTTACTGGCGAGTGTTGCGAGAGAAGAGAACATGTACTCATGTTCTGTTCCGAGCCGAGAAGTCAGAAACCGGCAGAGACGGTTTACTGGCGACGTAATCCACAAAGGGTAACCCTTTGTGAGGTAACGTAATCCACAAAGGGTAACCCTTTGTGGTCATTTTTGAGATGGATGCTAGGCAATGAGAAGATCAATCAGTCCTGGCGCAAAGAAGAAGGTCATTCCGAGAGCAATAATGACAGCAAAAAAGCCCCAGACAACCTTCATTACTTTTCTCGTTTTGTGGTGAAATAGAAAACTCATGTCTCGAGCGGTTAGCATCAAAAGAATAGCGCCTGCCTGTGCGTGTTCGCACGCAGACAGGTATAGTATAGGGAATGTCGATATTTATGCAACGCCCCCGACACTAAACATGACATTGCGAAGCGTGTTACATTTACTTTTCAGTAGCGATTCGATGCGGCAGTACACATCCGATCTGGCCGTACGAAGATCCGCTTCGCAAAAAATACGATGTCATATTTAGTGTGGGGGCAACGGAAGGATCCTGTACGATTGCTTCAGCGACGGATATTTCTGGTTATTCTCCTTCTTCTGGTCGCCGTTTCGGTGAGGGGAGTATGGGGAGTGTATCAAAAGGAACAAGACTCGAGGAAGCTACGGCATGAGGCGGAGTTGCAATTGGCGAGCCTGAAAGCGCGTGAAGCATCTCTCCGCGCCGATATTTCCGAGCTTAAAAGCGATCGCGGGATGGAAGAAGTGCTTCGCAAAGACTATGAGCTCGCGAAAGACGGCGAAGGGTTGATTGTGATAGTTGAGCCGAAAGAATCTGCTCCGCCCACCGATGCACGCACCATGGAATGGTTGCATAAAGCGTTCCCGTGGTGGTATTAGTGCCGCTTTAGGCGGCACTCGCAGAACGTCGCAGACTTCACGCAGAAAAACGCAGAAGGTGGGAAACTAGTGACAGGATACTAGGGGCGCTCGCTTAAGGTTAGTAGAAGCATATTAGGGAAGTGAGAATTTCTTTGCTAGATTTATGCGAACTGAATCTATAGCGGGCTTGTTCGCCATAGCTTTAGGAAGCCCTACATCGCTAAAGCTATGAAGGGCAAGGCGGGTGTAGTTCAGTGGTAGAATGAATGCTTCCCAAGCATTAGATAGGGGTTCGATTCCCCTCACCCGCATCAGCGTGATATACTGGACCTCATAGATATAATTTTTTATGACTATGGCAGCACAACCGCAGGTAACCATGTATTCGACGCCGACGTGCCATTTTTGCGGCGAGGCGAAGAATTTTTTCAACGAGAACAAGATAGCGTTCACCGAGCACAACGTCGCGACGGATATTGTGAAGCGGAAAGAAATGATAGAAAAGAGCGGCCAGATGGGGGTACCGGTCATTTACGTCGGGGATACACTCATCGTTGGGTACGACCATGAACAGCTCAAACAGCTTCTTAAAGTTTAGGACCTCATGTTAGAGTGCAGGCGTCGCTCCCGTAGTTCAACGGATAGAACTTCGCACTCCTAACGCGAGAATCCAAGTTCGACTCTTGGCGGGGGCAAAAGTTGCTAAACAGTTGCCCTTCGACTTTGCTCTGGGTACTTTGATTCGCATTAAAATCCTTTGTTTACACTGAGCGAGCACGCAAAGTGCGAATCGAAGTGTGGATAACGGATAGTGGCCAAAAGGCTTTGGGCGGTACAATGAATACGTCGTTAATTACATTAATCATTTGAACATATGGGTAAAAAACATCTCATAAAATGCTGGATTTGGAAGGGGTTGTGGGTACTTAGCGTGGTTGCGTTTGTGCTTGCGTGGGTGAGTGTCATCCGCCGCGCGCCGATCGGACAATTTGATCCGTTGTTTCTCTTTTGGAACGCGCTTATTCTTGGTGTCTTGGCGATTCCCGTCAAATTGGATTGCAAGTCGTGCGAGACGTGCAATGTAAGCGCTCCGCGTCAGATGTAAGAAGTATGTCGACTCTGAAAGAGAATATTACGGAGCTGGTTAATAACCTTAAGAAATGGTCGACAGATCTGTCAGACACTGACAAGGTCAAAGGTGTTGCGGCGGACATGGCCAAATATGCCGACAACGGTAATAGCTATGGTTGGAAGTATAAGTTAGAGGCCCCATTGAAAGAACTTTTTGTTCTACATAGAGATAAAATTGGCAGGTTCGAATAGTCCATGGATGACTTGGACAGAACAGAGCTTGAGCAGATCCTGAAGCTCACGAGAGAAAACAATCGCATGCTGCACGCCATGCGCCGAAATGCGTGGCTTGGCGGCATATTTAAGCTCATCATGTGGGCGGCGCTCATCATCATTCCGTTCTGGCTCTACATGCAGTACCTTGCACCGGTGATGCAAAGCGCGATGGAGACGATGAATCAGATACAAGGCACGGGGGCGAAGGCACAAGCGCAATTCGGCGACCTCAATGCCGCAATGCAAAAACTCAAAAATCAATTCCCGCAATATTTTCAGGGGCAGT
>CAYJVW010000064.1:0-4285 GCA_964373725.1 uncultured Candidatus Saccharibacteria bacterium
GCGAAGTAGGAGCGAAGTAGGTCGGCTTCGAAGAATTCCGCAGATACCTCGCAGCATGGCTAGCGAGGAGCTTCATTGAATTTTTCCTTTATGGACTCATAATGCGCCGATGCCACGGGAAGAATTCGAGAAACTGGCAGAAGAAGGCTTTGAAGCGCTGCCCGAATGGGTGAAGAAAAAGATCAAGAATGTAGCGCTTCTGGTGGAAGACAAGCCGTCGCGAGAAGTGCGAAAACGAGAAGGTCTAGGACGGGGAGAGACATTGCTCGGCTACTATCAAGGCATCCCGCTCTCGGCGCGCGGAGAGCAATACGGCGTTGGAATGACAATGCCTGATACGATAACAATTTATATGAATCCTATCCTGGAAGCCGCAGCGGACGAACTGGATATGAACTTCGTGCATTCAAGTATTGGATTTGCAAATTTGGATTTACGAAGTCCAAACTTTAACGAAGCAGTGCGTCGAATTGTCTCCGACACCATATGGCACGAATTCGCGCATCATTTCGGTATGGATGAGCATGAGGTGAGAGAAAGGGAATTAAAACGAGATGACAGTTGACTTTTGTGATATGTTGAGGATGCCATGAACCCTGTGCGGGCCCGATGCGCGGAAGTCGCAATAAGCGGCACGCGATAGGGCATGCTAGACCCTCATAGGCACTGCGGAGGTACGGCATCCGCGCGAGGCGTCCACAAGACGCCTCTTTTTTATGCTATATTCTCGTCATGAAGCTTTCTGAAGTCTTGCGGGAACGAGGCTATGTCTACCAACACTCCTCCGGAACACTTGAGGAAATTACCGACGGTCAGAAACGAACTCTCTATTTAGGCGTTGATCCGACTGCGGATTCAATGCATGTTGGGCAGTTGCAGGGGGTGCTGGTCCTGCGGCGATTTGTCGATGATGGGCACAAACTCATCATCATCGTCGGTGGAGGCACGGGCATGATAGGCGATCCCGGCGGCAGAAGCGCCGAGAGGAATCTCTTGGACGATGCGACGATCGACAAAAACGCGGAAGCTCTGCGAAAACAATTCAAGCAACTTCTTGGCGGCCCCATTAGAGAGCCTTCGGCCTCTAACGGGGCAGGCGTTGATTTCAAAATGGTCAACAATGCCGACTGGCTGCGCGGACTGAATTTAATGGAATTTTTGCGAGATGTAGGCAAACACTTTACGGTTAATGAAATGATAAAGCGCGACAGTGTGCGTCCACGACTTGAAACCCCGGATGCAAGCATTTCTTTCACTGAATTTTCGTACATGTTGCTTCAGGCGTATGACTATCTTGAACTCCACAAGCGATACGGCTGCGATTTGCAAGTCGGCGGTTCCGACCAGTGGGGAAATATTTTATCGGGCGTGGAGTTAATACGACGAACGACGGGGGATACAGCATACGCATTTTCATGGCCGCTTCTGGTGGATAAAGCAACCGGCAAAAAATTCGGCAAGAGCGAAGGCGGCACTGTATGGCTCGATGCCAAGAAGACGTCCGTGTCGGATTTTTACCAATTCTGGTTCCGTATTTCCGATGACGCTGTCGAGGAACTTCTCCTGAAGATGACATTGCTCGCAAGAGATGAGATCGCTTCGATTATGACAGAGCATGCACACAACCCGAGCAAGCGGCACGCCCAACGAGTGCTCGCACGCGCCGTGACCGAGCTTGCGCACAGCAAGGATGGTGTCCATCTCGCGGAGGAAGTGAAAGACTCGTTGTTCGTGAAAGTTGCCGAGGACATCACGGCGTCGGATATTGCGATGCTTGAACAGAGTGGCCTAGTGTATAAAGTGGGGATTGGAACATCCATCGTGGACGCGCTCGTTGGCTCCGAACTAGCCACATCAAAGCGTGAAGCGCGGCAATTCCTATCGGACGGAGCCGTCCTCCTGAACGGTGAAAAAGTGAGAGATCGCGGGCTTGATCCCACTGATTTCAAAAACGGCAATGCGATACTAAAGCGCGGTAAGCGAAATGTGTGCGTCCTTGTGCTGGGCTGAGCTATGGATAAACCTGAACAAAAGAAAGGTGTCGGAGGTTTTGCGCATACGCAAGGCACGCCGCCGCGTGTAGCATCCCGCCTCGAAGGAAAAGTGAAGAACCGCGGCAGTAGGCCTCATAGAAAGAAGCGAAAGAAAAAGTAATGTTCGCCGGATCTCGGACATGTATTTTTTGTCCTTAGTTATTCATCATCGTGAATAACTAAGGACGAAGGTCAATGAATGAGCGGAACAAAGGCAAAGCCCCCGAACACCTCCTCGTGCGCTTTCCCGCTGTCGTCTTTCTGAATCTTGACGATGGTATTTTCAACCGGGATCACCATGACTCCCCCAGGTCTTAATTGCTTTAAGAGCGCCTTTGGTACTTCTTTGCCGGCGGCGGATACGAGTATTCGATCGAATGGCGAGCCCGAGGGCCACCCGATCGATTCTGCAAATTCTATGCGCGCGTTATCGAACCTATACTTTCTGAGATTTTCCTGCCCATATGAGACAAGTTCGGGAACTCGTTCAACACCGACGACGTCGCCGTTTGGTCCGACTGCTTTAGACAAGAGCGCGGTCGTCCATCCGGAGCCGGAGCCAATGTCGAGAACTTTTTGGCCGGGTTCCAATTGGAGCAGCTCAAGCATGAACGCCACGGTGTATGGTTGAGAAATAGTCTGGCCCCAGCCGATGGGTATTGGATAGTCTTCGTACGCGACTCCTATTGATTCTTGCGGGATAAAATCTGCCCTATCAACAGAACGAAACGCATCTATGAGCGCGGCGGTTTTCAGAATACCTGTTGACATGAGATACGCGATCAGTTCGTGGTTCGAATGCGCCATACCGCCATACTATCAAAACAGGAGCCATTCATTGCTATCTCCACGATTTTTTTGCACACTGCTGTGATGTCTTTTAAGCTGAAATCGTCATATCGGGCTGCTGGCGACCAGCCCACAGCTATCAAAGCGCTGTATGAAGGTCTCAAATCAGAAAAACGCGATCAGACGTTGTTAGGGGTGACTGGCTCCGGTAAAACGTTTACAGTTGCAAATGTCATTGAAAAATGGGGCAAGTCGACGCTGGTGATCGCGCATAACAAGACCCTTGCAGCACAGCTCGCGTCGGAATATCGAGAATTTTTTCCGAAACATGCGGTGCATTATTTCGTGTCGTACTACGATTTTTATCAGCCGGAAGCGTACGTGCCGATCACCGATACCTACATCGAGAAAGAGGCGCAGATAAATGAAGACATCGAGCGGCTTCGGCACGCTGCGACACAAGCGCTACTTACGAGAAAGGATGTCATTGTCGTCGCCTCGGTCTCGTGTATTTATGGTTTGGGCAGTCCTGTCGAATACGAGAAAGTAAATTTGAAGTTGCAAAAAGGAGAAACGTTGGCGCGCGCAGCGTTGACGAGGAAGCTCGTTTCGATGTATTTCGAGCGGACCCCCGGCGATCTATCTCCCGGTACATTTCGACCGCTCGGATCCGGAGTTGAGATCATGCCTGCAAACGAACGGGTCATCTATCGTGTCGATGTAACCGGTGGAAAAGTGTCTAAGATTGAAGAAATGGACCCGATCACCCGCGTTATCAGAGGAGAAGTGGGGGCCGTATTCATTTTTCCCGCGAGGCACTATGTGACGCCTGGTGACGTAATGGAGGCAGCTCTCGCGGATATCGAAGCAGAGCTGGTCGAGCAGCTCAAGAAACTCAATGATTCCGGTAAAATTTTGGAAGCGGAGCGATTAAAACGTCGCACGAGGCAAGATCTTGCGATGATTCGCGAATTTGGGTTTTGCAGCGGCATAGAAAATTACTCGCGGCATTTCGACCGCAGACAACCAGGAGAGCCGCCGTATACGTTGCTCTCATATTTTCCGAAAAAAGCAGACGGCACTCCGGATTTTCTGACTGTGATAGACGAATCGCACGTAACGGTGCCGCAGATTGGCGCGATGTATGCGGGAGACAGGGCTCGCAAACTAACACTCATCGAACACGGGTTTCGTCTGCCAAGCGCGGTAGACAACAGACCTCTGCAATTCAGTGAGTTTCTCGGAAATACGGGGCAGACGTTGTATACGAGTGCCACGCCGTCGCAATACGAAATACAAAAGAGCGGGACATTGGTGGAGATGGTCGTACGACCGACAGGTCTTGTTGATCCCGAAATTATTATCCGACCAATTGTCTCACATGCATCGAAAAGTCAGATATCGGGAGATCGTAACTCCCGATATCGGGAGTTACGATCTCCCGATATAGACGAGTATCCGGG
>CAYJVW010000065.1:0-4113 GCA_964373725.1 uncultured Candidatus Saccharibacteria bacterium
AAATATCAAAGAAGTATCAATACCAAAAGTGATGCTAATTCGCTGATGCTTTGATACTTTGTCAGCTTGATACTTGTTTGATACTTGATACTTGGATTTTGATACTTCGACAAACAGGCGTATACTCCTCTCTTCGTATGGAACGCTATTTTTCCTATGACTTCTCCACCTCACAACTCGGAACGCCCGCCCATCGTGGTAGTCATGGGACATGTGGATCACGGTAAATCCACGCTTCTCGATTTCATCAGAAAATCCAATGTCGTCGCCGGTGAAGCAGGCGGTATTACGCAGCATGTTGCTGCGTATGAAGTTATTCATGCGCAGAAAGATCCTTCCAACCCCTCGACTTCGCTCGGGGTCAATAAACGCATAACGTTTATTGACACGCCAGGGCACGCCGCATTCCAGGCGATTCGCTCGCGCGGAGCGAACGTCGCGGATATCGCGATACTCGTCGTCGCAGCGGACGATGGCGTAAAAGCGCAGACACTAGAAGCACTCGCGAGTATTCGTGAAAGTAAGATTCCGTTCGTTGTCGCGATCAACAAGATTGATAAGCCAAATGCTGATATAACCCGCACGCAAGCAAGCCTCCTCGAGCAACATGTGTACCTCGAAAAGTTCGGCGGTGATGTCCCGTGGGCGGCCATTTCAGCAAAAATCGGTACCGGCGTCCCCGAGCTTCTTAACCTCGTGCTCCTTGTCGCCGAAATGCAAGAACTCGGAGGTGACACCTCCGAGCTCGCTAGCGGATATGTCATCGAAGCGCATCGCGACCCCAAACGCGGCATCGCAGCAACACTCATCATCACAAACGGCACGCTGCGATCAGGAATGGCAGTACAAGCAGGACGCGCGATCGCGCCGGTTAGGATTCTGGAGAATCATGCGGGAATATCCTTGAAAGAGGCGAGTTTTTCTACTCCGGTTCGGCTCGTGGGATTTGATACATTGCCGGATGTCGGCATTCCGTTTTCAACATTCAAGAACAAGCGGGAGGCCGAAGCCGCACGAGACAAAGAGATTAGTGAGGCTTCTCCGCGGGAATCGGCCGTCGCCAGCGAGGCAGACGAACGATTCCATTTGCCAATCATCGTGCGCGCCGACGCATCTGGTTCGCTCGAAGCGATCGCGCATGAGGTTGCGAGGATCGAAGATGAGCACGCGAGGGTACGCATCGTACTTTCCGGAATTGGGACTATCTCGGAAAACGACGTCAAGTCCGCTATCGCCTCTGCCGAAACTCCTGCTGTTGTCATCGGCTTTAACGTTGGCGCCGACTCGTCGGCACGCGAACACGCGCGGCAGCACGGCATAGACATCGAACTCTTCGATATCATCTACAAATTGACAGAGCGGCTTCAAGAGCTCTTAAAAATCAAAACGCCGAAACGCACAGTGGAAGAGGTGCTCGGCAAGGCAAAGGTGCTAAAGCAATTCGGAAGCCGCAAGGAGACGCACGTCGTCGGCGGCAGCGTCTCCGAAGGCCGAATCGAGAAGAAAGCATCAGTGCGAGTGCTGCGGCGCAAAGTTGAAGTCGGCGTTGGTAAGATAACTAATCTTCAATCGCACAAACAGAACGTGGAGCGCATCGAGACCGGTGGAGAATTCGGCGCGGAGATCACGGCGCCGTTCGAGATCGCACAGGGAGATACGCTGGAATGTTTTCGAACATTCGAGAAGTAACAAGATTAAAATAAGTATCAAGTGGCAGGTATCAAGTATCAAGGAAGTATCAATTTCAAAGTACAAAGTAATAAGAGCATGCCCGTTTGATACTTATACACTTGCTATTTGTTTGATACCTGATACTTGTGATTTGATACTTTTTATGAGGAGTCGTCGACAAAACAAAGTGTCTGAAGAAATCGCACACCAAGCTGGCATTTTCATCGCGCGGGAGTCGAATAGAAGCTCGCTCATAACCGTTACGCATGCCGATGTAGCGCCTGACCTAAAGAACGTTACGATCTTCGTTACCGTGCTTCCAAAAGAACAGCAAATGGATGCCCTCGCGTTCCTCAAGCGCGTACGCACAGATTTTCATGATTTCCTGAAAGATAAAACCGTACTTCGCAATGTCCCGACAGTGGACTTCGCCCTCGACATCGGTGAAGAAAACCGCCAGCGTGTAGACGAACTAACGCGAAAATAGCCATACGATAACTCCGTCCGACCGGACAAGGTTATCGTATGCAGAACTAGCGGGCAAAAAGAACTAATCTCTGCTATATTGGCGCACATCGGCCTGGTGGCGAAGAAGCAACGCGATGGTCTGCAAAACCATTATGCAGGGGTGCGAATCCCCTCCAGGCCTCCACAGATGTAAATTGACGGTACACGGTACATGTTGCACGATGCACCTATGAAAAAAGGCTTTACGGCGGGGGCGTTTGATCTTTGCCATGCGGGACATATGCTCGTATTTAAGGAGTGCAAGAACGTATGCGATTACCTGATAGTCGGATTGCAGACGGATCCCTCTCTTGATCGGCCCGAAAAAAACAAGCCCGTGATGTCTCTTGAGGAGAGAGGGATTATTTTGGAGAGTGTCAAATATATAGACGAAATAGTGGTCTACGAAAGAGAAGCCGATCTCTATAACATCCTGAAAGAAAACAAGCTCGGCATAGATATCCGCATCGTCGGAGCCGATTGGAGGGGAAAAGAATTTACGGGACACGACCTCCCTATCCCTGTGCATTTCAACGCGCGGGATCACGACTTCTCAACGAGCGAATTACGCAGGCGCGTATACGAACAAGAGAAGGCAAAACGGGAGAGGCAGAGATGACCATCTCGTGATAGAAATACTGACAAGCCCTACTACGCTCTTTCGAGCTTCGAAGGGCACTGCCCTCCTACGCTAAAGCTTCGGAGGACAAGCCGGGGTGGCGTAATTGGTAGCCGCATTCGACTTAAGATCGAAAGCCCGCAAGGGCATGTGGGTTCGAGTCCCACCCCCGGCATAATGAGTACTTCGCTTGTAACGATCGGCATCTCCAAGAATAATCTCGTGCATAACTTGCGCGAATATCAACACTCGTATCCGAGACTAATTATTGCTCCCGTCATCAAGAGCAACGCATACGGACACGGATTGCTTGAAGTGGCACAGATCCTCGATCGCGAGCAAGTCCCTTTCCTTGTAGTCAATTCGCTGGACGAAGCTACACAACTGCGCGGCGCAAAAATCCGCGCTCCGATCCTGATCGCGGGATACATACGGACGCGTGATATAGTCTCCAGTCTCACGTCAAACACTGCGATCGCTATCACGGATATCGAAGAGCTACGCGAACTATCACCAATTGTGCAAGAATCTGTACGGCTTCATATCAAGATTGATACGGGCATGCATAGGCAAGGAATTCTTCCGAGCCAATCTGACGAAGTTATCGCGCTCATTAATGCGCAACCACTATTCAACGTCGAAGGCATCTGTACGCATCTTGCAGATGCAGACGGAGAAAACTCCACATTCACCGATGCACAAGTCGAAACATGGAACAAAACGTCTGAAAAGTTTGATAACTCGTTTACGAACATCAAATATCGTCACATCGCCGCGACAACCGGTTTCGAATTCGCAAGACAAACTACTACGAACATGGCACGACTGGGAATTGGATTATATGGATTCGACGTCTCGAAATTTGGAAAAATGAACCTCAAACCTGTCCTTGAAGTGCGTTCCATCGTTGCATCGATTCGCACGATCGGTGCGGGAGAATCCGTCGGCTATAGCGCCACGTTCACGGCAAGACGAGAAACAATGATCGCAACAATTCCCGGAGGTTATTTTGAAGGCATCGACAGACGGCTTTCGAACAAAGGATTCGTAACTATCAAAGGCAAAATCTGCCCCATCGTCGGTCGAGTAAGTATGAATATGATCGGTGTCGATGTTACGGACGCACCTGAAACAGCTGTCGGCGATGATGTTATTCTGATGAGTCGGAACCCTAAAGATCAAAACTCAGTCGCATCAATCGCGCACCTGATAGGCACCATTCCCTACGAAATACTTGTCCATATTCCTGAACAACTTCCTCGGATCACTGATGTGGTATGAATTCTATGAAGCTCCTCGCAGCAAAGCTACGAAGG
>CAYJVW010000066.1:0-3751 GCA_964373725.1 uncultured Candidatus Saccharibacteria bacterium
CTAAGAATTCATCAAAAAGATTCATGAGATCACGGAGTTCGGCTGATGATTGATTCAATTGCTGGTCGTCAATTGAGTGCACGGGAATAATTTTTGAAGATGTGCTTGTGATGAATGCGCTTTCGGCGCGTCGTATGTCGCCCCATGTGATGTCGCCCTCTTCTATAGAATAGCCGTTTCGCTCTGCAACTTGAAGCACTGCCTTTCGTGTGACGCCGAGAAGTATCTCGCTCTCGCGGGGCGATACAATTGTTTTACCGGTGATGCAGAAGAAATTTGTGCGCGTGCCTTCTGTGATGCGGCCGTCTTTGTTTATGAGGAGCGCGTCATACGCGCCGCTCGCTCTCGCTTTTTTATACGCGAGGTAGCTCTGCAGCATGTTCAAAGTCTTCGCGTGCGGAAATGCGCGTTCATATTCATAGGTAACGAAAGGAGCGCCGTCTCGATACAATTTCTTGTCGGGAAAGAGCGGGTTAAGGCAAATAATAAAAAGTTGCGCATCTTCTTTTCTCGGCGCGCCTAAAAGAAGTATCTTCAAGTTTGCTGTTTCAACCTCATTTTTTTTGACGAGTTCCAATATGTTTTTCTCCACCTGCTCGCCGGAAAATGTATGCAGAAGCCCAATGAGCCGCGCCGACTCCCCTAAGCGCTCGACATGGTCAAAAAGAAAGTACGGTATCCCGTGCGCGACGCGTATCGTCTCGTACACACCAAAACCATACGAATACTCGACATTCGAGAGCGGTATCACCGCATCGGCCGTCGGTTTTATCGTACCGTTATGTGAAAAATATTTGAATGCCATATCTTACGAATCCACTTACGAGATTATATCCGTGCGTTGCATATATTTTGAAAATCAACGCATTATCTAGAATCGGAACATATATCCAAAGCCCTCCGGTTTGCATATGCTCTTTTTTCTCCATGCGGATCAAACTTCTAGCCGTTTCGCTCGGAGAATCCTGTCCCGCACATGGATTCGACGGCGACTTCCTTCGACGCAAAATCTCTTCAATCTTGATCATCGTCCTTGCATTATACCGCTTTGCGAACGATTACGGCATCTACAATCTCGGCCCGCACGACATCACAAAGGGTAACCCTTTGTAACCCTTTGTACGCTCGAACAAAGGGTAACCCTTTGTGCTGACGCATGATACGATACGGGTATGGAACGAAAAATGCCCTTTGCTGAAGGCGAGTTCTATCACGTCTACAATCGCGGAGTTGAGAAGCGCATCATATTTTTGACTGACGGTGATTATGCTCGAATGGAACTTCTTCTTTATCTTTGCAACTCCAAAACTGCCGTCAATATAAGAGCATACAGGGAACGCGGATTCAGCTATGAGAGTCTGTGGTCGCTTGATATCGACAAACCGCTAGTCGACATCGGTGCGTGGTGTCTCATGCAAAATCATTTTCACTTGCTCGTTCATGAATCGCGCGCGGGCGGCATTTCGCAATTCATGCTTAAACTGACCACCGCGTATTCCATGTACTTCAACGCAAAAAATGAACGTGTTGGTTCTCTTATGCAAGGACCTTTCAAAGCGGAGCATGTTTCATCTGATCGCCATTTGCAATATCTCTTTTCGTATATCCACCTCAATCCCGTCAAACGTATCTCTGGAGAAGATCAGTGGAAAGAAAAAGGAATCAAAGATATGAAGCGAGTGCGAAATTTTCTCAATGAATATCAGCATTCGAGCTTATCTGACTATATGAAGCCCCGCGCGCGACCTCAAGCAAAAATAATTAACCCCAAACCTTTTCCTTGGAAATTTGAATCGATTTCGCGCATGAGTGCCGAACTTGTCGAATGGCTTGAGATCTCTCAAAAAGGGTAACCCTTTGGGGCTCGCAAAGGGTTACCCTTTTTGGTTTCGGTTCTGTGCCTGCATTTCGGAAGGGGCGAGATTCGAACTCGCGGTCCAGTTTCCCAGACGCGTGCTTTCCAAGCACGTACGTTAGACCACTCCGTCACCCTTCCTCGAATATCGTAGCCTACAACACCTCCGTCATTTCTAAAAGTTTGATTCGGCGCGCTCGATGCCGGCCTCCAGTTTCTGCGCGGCTTCTTTTATACGGTATCGATTTTTCCGGAATCGAGCTTGTAGCTTTTCTCGACGCCCCCTCATCTTGGCTTTCTGGAACTCATACTCTGCACGCAGTTTTTGCTCAAGAACCAAAGCTTTCTGCGACTCAAGCCAGCCGAAGAAACTTAAGACCCCATCGGTGATGGTGATGCCCGCAAATGCGAATATGAGTTCCGTGTACGTGAAATAAGGGGCGAATAGAAATGCAGGAGCAAAGCTCGCCATCCCCACCACGACATCAAGTATCCTATTTATTCTGGTTTCTTCAATCTTTACAAGCGCTTCGAACATTTCGTACATGACGAATATAAGGAACGCGATAGTGAATGCGGACACTGTTCGGAAATTCAAGAGGTACAGACCGAGCGCAACCATCATTCCCGAAAGAACATGCGGTACGCTCCAGAGGTCGAGATATGTTCCTTCTCGCCAAATGTCGGTTCTTACAAATCTTCTGTGCGAAAGCCTCATGAGAGTTTAGATTTTTTCGCGCATGCCGACGAGCGCAGCGACACGTTCTTCTACCGGAGGGTGTGTGCTGAAAAGTCTCGCGACAAATCTGCCGGCTTCATGCGGACCAAAAGGATTCGAAATAAAAAGGTGCGCGGTCGCGTGGCTTGCCTTTCGCATCGGTGCATCATACGAAGAAATTTTCTGAAGCGCTGATGCGAGCGCGTCTGGGTATCTCGTAAGAAGCGCGCCCGATGCATCGGCAAGAAATTCCCGCTTGCGCGAGATGGCAAGTTGGATAAGCTGCGCGGCAATCGGTGCAAGGATAACGCCGACAAGTCCGATAATCATAAAGAGCGCATTGCCTTTACTATCGCGATCGCGCCCTCCTCCCCAAAACGTCATACGCAAGAAGAGGTCAGCGATAACTGAAATGAACCCGGCCAGAACCACCGCAACAGTCATAACCAAAATGTCTCTGTTTCCGATGTGCGAGAGCTCGTGCGCAACCACGCCTTCCAGTTCCGACCGGTCAAGGCGAGAGAGAAGTCCGGTTGTAACAGAAATAACCGCATGTTCCGGATTTCTACCCGCGGCAAACGCGTTTGGCGCCGGATCATCGATGACATACACGCGCGGCTTTGGAAGCCCTGCGGTTATCGCGAGATTCTCGACAAGCCGATGGAGTTCTCGAAATTCACTTGGATCCGCTTCTTTCGCGCCGGTTGCCGCAAGCGCGATCTTGTCAGAAAACCAATACGCCGTAACGTTCATGATTATTGAGAATGCAACCGCGATATACAAAATCCCGGGATTGTTCAAATACCACGCCATGAAATATCCTATGGCGATAACGAGCAAAAAGAACGCGGTCATGAGAAGCCACGTTTTGCGGATATTCGAACCTTTTTGGGTGTAGAGAGATGCCATAAGAATAGGGTTTAGCCACTAGCGTATAGCCAATAGGGTTAAAAGCAAATTAAGATTTTATCTTCAGTGAATCAATTAGCTTATTGAGCATTCGCATGATTTCTTGCAGTTTCTCATGAATAGGTCGCAAATCACTTGCGGTCACATATTTCAAATCTTCAATAAGAACCAGATAAGTCTCAAGTTCGGCGCCAGAGCCAAAAGAGATCCTCAAAAATTGAACGTATTCCG
This sequence comes from uncultured Candidatus Saccharibacteria bacterium, assembly GCA_964373725.1. Taxonomy (GTDB): domain Bacteria; phylum Patescibacteriota; class Minisyncoccia; order Phycocordibacterales; family UBA2100; genus UBA10103. Next base: position 3,714 of record CAYJVW010000066.1, read on the forward strand.
CTCGATGTTTTCGTGCGTACCCTTCTGCAATATTTGCC
>CAYJVW010000067.1:0-3489 GCA_964373725.1 uncultured Candidatus Saccharibacteria bacterium
GGGGGAGCCGACAAAAAATGGAAAGGAAATTTTTGGTTTTGCTTCGCCGTTTCAGTCTCCGAAAAGAGCAATCATATTATAACATTTTTGTTTGCTCTTTTCTCCGTCCTCACGGCGACCGAGGCGCAATACAATACGGTTTGCGCTAGGGCGCAATCAGATTTGATATATGCTTGCCCCGCCCGCCCAGTGCGCGCACAACAACCCCCGCCGTTTTTAGGAAACATTATAAAACGGCGGGGATGGCTCCCTTGAACCGGATTAATCTTCTTTGCCTACCAACCGAACGATTCCAGCAGAACCATCAACCTCGACCAGTGTCCCGTCTTTCCAGATTGATGTGGAGTTATCGATGCCCGCCACACACGGCAATCCGTATTCGCGTGCAACAAGTGCGCCGTGCTGCAGCAATCCGCCGATCTCGAGAATAACACCGCCCGCATTTACAAAAAGCGGCGTCCATCCGGGGTCGGTCGAGCGCGCAACAAGTATCTCGCCTTTTAGAAGCGGTTTTTCTGTCGGCGTGTGTAGCACCTTGATGTGTCCGCGGACAACTCCCGCGGAAACGCCGACTCCGACGTATTCCCCTTCGAGGGTGGGCGGTACCGGGGGCCGTGGAATAAACCCGCGTGAATCGATAAGTGCCGGCGGTCGTGGCAAACGTGCAAGTTTTTTTAGGAAAACAGTATTCTCCGATGCGAGTTTCCGGAGATCCATCGATGAGTCGATTCGCGCCGCCTCGAGTTGCTCGAGCGTCAGATCAAATACCTGCTCCGTGCTGTCGAGTCGCTTCGCGGCGACGAATGCCTCCGCTTGTGCAAGGATTTTTTGTCTCATTATCGCCATAATGAGGACGAGATAATGTTTGTGTGTTTCCCGATATCCGCCGAATGTTTCGAAAAAGCGGTAGTCCTTGGCAAATGACTCGGCGCGATTGCCCTGCCATGCCTGAAGCTTGCCGAAGAGCGACTGGAACGAGGCTGCTCGCTCGCGGGAATTCCGCTCAAACTTCGCCTCCGTATTCTCTCCCGTCGAGTTTTTCATCGCGAGCATAAGATTCAGCAGAAGTGCAGTGTCATCGCGATATCGCGGGGCAGCGGGGTCGACCTCCGACGGGCCTCGGTGTCCGTAGACTGCGAGAAAATGCCTCCATGCGCTCATACACTCTTCCGGCAACGCTCGTGTGGTGATCTTTTCCTTGAGCTCTGCGGCATCGAGCCCGTCGGGCAGAAGTGACGCTACGTGCGCGAGAGCGAGCCCCATCTCTGTCGTCATATTGTTCGGTAGCGCCACTTCGAGCTTCGCCACTTCGGGATTGTTACCCGTCGCCTGTCGCATTCGTGTAAGTGTGAAGCGTGAGGCGATCGTGAGCGGCAACGTAAAGAGGAATACCCGCTTGAACCCAGCGGAGAGAAGTTGTTCCAATGTCTCATGGAGCGGCGCGTCTTTTGCCGCGATTTGAGCGACCTCTTTCTCGAATTGTTTCAATTGCCCTTGCACCCACGCATGCACGTTCTCGGGGTCGCGTTGCGCGCGCCGAATAAAAAGCAAGATGCGCGGCAAGCGCACGAGCAGGCCGTACGGCAGGAGCATGATCTTCCACGCAGTAGAGACATACTCTTTCTCGTCCAGATTTTCGACGGCCTTTGATGCGAGAGGGTCCATCATCATCATAAGCTCGGCGACTTTTTTCTTGCCGACGAGCGCAAGTCCTGTGGAAAGATTGAAATAGAGCTTCCCCTCACTCAGCCACGGGACGGAGCGGTTGATATCGCGGCTCAAGTCGCGCATAAAGATGGTCCGACCGATGACTTTCAGGAGCTGCCGGAAGACCGACGTACCAATCTTTGAGAGCGGCTTCTCCATCCCTTGCGCGGTCACCGTGATATCGAAATAGAGACGCTTCTTCTGTCCCGGAATAGTCATTACATCGGGGGCAAGCGGGACATAACTCGTCACGGGCCGCGCCTGCAGGAGAAATACTTGTTCGCGCACGAAGGCCCATTCGATATCCATGAACAGATGGTAATGGTTCTCGACTTTTTTTATGAGTTGCGTCAGCGTAATGACCTGCGCATCGGTAAGACACCTCTCAGTGCTCCTGAAATTTTTCTTTTCTTCGGTTCCTCCGCCTTCGTTGAGCCAGATCGACAACTCCTTGCTCCCGATTGTCGCCTGTGTAATCTTCTCGTGCACTTTGTCGACGATGTAGGTGTCGGGCGTCACAATGCCCGCAACGACCGTCTCTCCGAGCCCCCAATTCGCAGTGAAAATAGCGTCGTCGTAATTATTGGTGAAGGGATTGATGGAAAAGCCGACACCGGAGACCTCGCTCGCGATCTGTTTCTGCACAATGACCGCGATTTTCGGATTAGTGATATCAAAACCATTTTTCCGTTTATAGACTGCGACGCGGTAATCAAGGCACGAAGCAAAAGCTCTTTTGACCGCATCTTCCATATTTTTAACGTCTACTCCCAATATGGTTTCGTACCCGCCCGCAAATGAAGAACCTTCTAAGTCTTCCTCGGGAGAAGACGAACGGACAGCGAACAACGTTTCCTGACTGGACTGCTTGATGTATTTAGATAATTCCTGCTGTTGCTCGTTGCTAAACGAGAATCGTAACGCCTCAATTTTTAGGGCATCACAGGCTTTTTCCAACTCGTCTTCCTTTGCTCCAAGAAAGTGACTCCATGCGTCAGTCGTTTTCAACTGCAATAACCACGGCTTGAAAAAGGTTGTTGTTACTATAAAGCCGGGCGGAACCGGCAATCCTTCTTTGCTTACAGTCATTAGAGACAACCCCTTACCTCCAACCTCGGAGAGAGTTGCTTTATCTTGGCTTGGAAATAAATAAACTGTTCTGTCTGTCATATATATATATTAATTATGGCTCAACTTTGTTTGGCTGGCCATAAACTATATGATAAATAAGCTGTCACAAGTGCAACTACGATACTTAGCCAGCTTGGAATTAATTGATCGGCTATCACCACTTCCCATCCAAAAACAACCCGCAATGTGTGAGCGACACTGATGAAGCCGAAAATGACAGAAGCAACACGAGGCGCATGTTTGCGAGAAATGGCGTCAAATTTTCGCGCCCTCTCAGGGCCGATTAGTTTCCGCAAGATATAAAATATAAGAAGTTCTTTAACTGCCATATTATTATTTTAACAATTTATCCACACTCACGCCGAGCGCCCGCGCCAACCGTTCTAATTGTTGAATGGTGATATTTTTCTTGCCGTTTTCAATCGCACTCATATATCCTCTGTCCATATCAAGCGCACGGCAAATGTCGCCCTGCGACATTCCCTTACGGGTTCGTATTTTCTTGATGTTCTTTCCCAATTTCTGACTTATCAACATAATGATAGCATACGAGATATTGCATTTCCAAACAATCTTGAATTATAGTACAATATGATTATGAATACGGCGAAGCAAAACCAAAAATTTCCTTTCCATTTTTTGTCGGCTCCC
>CAYJVW010000068.1:0-3449 GCA_964373725.1 uncultured Candidatus Saccharibacteria bacterium
AAGTCGTCGTACTCGAATAGGTTAAAGAGTTCGTCGACGAGCTCGAGTTCTCTGTCCAAGCCGATATTAAAGGACTCATTTTGCTTCTGGAACAATATGGGTACAAGCTTTCCATGCCGTACGGGAAACCGATTGGCCGCGGATTATGGGAACTGCGGCGTACTGGCCGCCCGCAGATTCGGATTTTGTACGGCTTTTGTGAAGGCGACGTGATACTGCTTCTCGGTCTTTAAAAGCAGCGTGCCGCTTTGCGACAGGGGGACATTGAGCGTGCAGTAAGGCGCTTGGAGGCCTATTGCTAAGATAGCACATATGCTATACTGTCCGATGTATGAAATACAAAGTAAAAAATGGGCAGAAATACGTTCTCTTTCAGGATTGGCTTAATGAGTCTCTGCGCGACCCTAAGTTTAAAAAGGAGTTTGACGCTCTGAAACCAAAGTACGATCTTATTCGCGCTATTCTTGATGCGCGGCTAAAGCGCGGAGTCACGCAAAAAGAACTTGCGCGTCGTGTCGGCACTACACAATCGGCAATCGCACGCTTCGAGAGCGGTGCGGGGAACCCGACACTTGATTTTCTCTCGAAAGTTTCTGCTGCTGTCGGCGCGAAGCTTGAAGTGCGGGTTTCCCGATGAGGGATTGGCTGGTGGTACAATCAATCAAATGATTTCGGATCTGGTGACGACACTGTTGCATAAACGCGAGATCACGGACGCTAACGCAATCGAGAAATTCTTAAATCCCGATTATATTCGAGATACGCATGACCCACTCCTTCTCGAGGGAATGGAGCGCGCGGTAGCGCGCGTCTTTGCGGCTATTGCCGCCGAGGAGAAAATTGCCATTTACAGCGATTTTGATTGCGATGGGATTCCGGGGGCGGCGCTCTTGTCGGATTTTTTTGCGAAGATAGAGTATTCCAATGTCGAAGTATATATCCCGCACCGCGACAGAGAAGGGTATGGGTTTCATATTGATGCAGTTGAGAAGCTGGCACAGCAAGGCGTCGCCTTGATAATCACGGTGGATGTCGGCGGTGCGGCGGTTGATACGGTGAAGCATGCGAAAAAAATCGGTATTGACGTTGTTATTTGTGACCATCATGAAATTACCAACGGTATGCCGGCAGCGGTTGCTATCGTGAATCCGAAATTGGGAGAATATCCGTTTCGCGATTTGTGCGGTGCGGCGGTGGCGTGGAAATTGGTGTGTGCACTTTTGATAGAGGGCCGAAAACGCAGTCAGGTTGCGTTTTCGGCCATCCCTGAAGGTTGGGAAAAATGGCTTTTGGATTTGGTCGCAATTGCAACGATTGCCGATCTCGTGCCGCTTGTCGGAGAAAATCGCGCGCTCACATATTTCGGTTTGAAAGTATTGCGGAAATCGCGTCGGCTCGGCATAAAAGCACTCTGTTCACGCACGCGACTACGGCAAGCCGATATTACAGAAGACGATATCGCATTTTCTTTTGCGCCGCGCATCAACGCGGCATCTCGCATGGACGAGCCAGAAGCGGCGTTCAGACTTCTTACAACAACGGATGCGATGGAAGCAGAGAAATGCGCCGCGCATCTTGAAAGTTTGAACACGAAACGACGCGGAGTTGTCGGCGCGGTGGTGCGAGAAGCAAGAAGTCGCATAAAAGCACGTTTCAACGAAAAAGAGCAAGTTGTTGTCCTCGGCGATACTGCATGGAAACCGGCGCTGATGGGCCTTGCGGCAAACTCGATCATGGAAGAGCGTGGTGGCGTTGTGTGTATGTGGGGGAGAGATGTTAATGGTCGTCTCAAGGGCTCGTGCCGTTCGGATGGAAGTGTCTCGGTCGTGGAATTGTTCACGCGCGCCCACCTGTCGCTCGAAGAGTATGGAGGTCACCACGCCTCGGGTGGTTTTTCTGTCTCGCATGAATCGGTGCATACGCTCCACGAATCGCTTTCGCGTGCAGTCGCTGAACTTACAAGTCAGACTTGTAAAAATACAAGTCTGACTTGTATACCAGATGCAGAATTGTCACTCGCACAAGTAACCACGGCTCTGTTGAAAGAACTCTCGCAGATGGCTCCGTTCGGTATTGGTAATCCAAAACCCCTCTTTCGCGTACGCAAGGCGCGCATCACATTTGCAAGGCAATTCGGCAAAGATATGAATCACACGGAAGTCATACTTGTTTGTCCCGAGACCAGTGCACAGGTGCGCGCGTTCCAATTCTTCAAAACGCCGATGGACTTCACCCTCGCTCCATCGCCGGGGACGCTCGCGGATGTCTTGGCGACCCTTGAGCGCGACACATTCCGCGGGCCCGATCGCCTTGCCCTCCGTCTTTCTGATATTGTGTTGCCTCGATGACATATAGACATATATCCCTTATCTATACGACCGCATAAATAAGGGATATATGGCATCTACAAACTGTGCAATGGTCGTGTATACTGGCACGCATGAATACCTTTTCAGTGAGTGAGGCGATCAAGTTCGGCTGGAACACGTTTACCAAGAGGCCATGGTTTTTCATCGGCATCGTCGTTGCAATGTTTATCGCGTACGGCATTCTCTCGTCAGTTACCGATCCTTCAAAAAGCGAGATGAGCGGTGTCATGTCAGTTCTTGTTAGTGTCGCGGCCGCTGTTCTAGGCATGCTCATTGAGATGATGCTCATCAATCTCGCACTCAAATCGCATGACAGCGTCGAGTCCGTGCGATTTTCCGATGCCTGGTCGAAACTCCCGTTTTGGAATTATATCGGTGTGAAAATTCTTGCCGCTATCATCGTGATCGTCGGCCTTATCCTTCTCGTTATCCCCGGCATTATCGCAGCCTTGATGTTTCTCTTTTCCAACTATCTCGTCGTCGATAAAGGTCTCGGGCCTATAGAAGCGCTAAAAGAAAGCATGCGCATCACGAAAGGACACAAATGGCAGTTGTTGCTCCTCGTGCTTGCCGTTGCCGGTCTCAATATTCTCGGTGCGCTGGCATTTTTCGTAGGACTTTTTGTTTCTGTGCCCGTTTCAATTCTCGCAATGGCACACGTATATCGGACGCTGGAACATAAAGCGAACGAAGTGGTCCCGGCTGCATAATGTCACTCGTCATATATACAGATGGTGGAGCGAGAGGAAATCCCGGACAGGCAGGAGCCGGGATTGTTGCCTATGATGGCGACCGGAAGCTCTTCGAGCATAAAAAATACCTTGGCGACAATCGCACAAATAATTGGGCGGAGTATGAGGCGCTAATACTAGCGTTCACGGAGGCGAAAAAGCGCGGACTTGCTGGAAAAGAAATCGAAATTCGCATGGACAGCGAACTCATCGTGCGGCAGATGACCAACGAATATCAGATCAAAGAAGAAACCCTCTGGCCGCAGTACATGAAAGTGCACAATCTTCTCGTCGCGCATTTCACGAACGCAAAATTCACCCATGTCCCGCGCACGGAAAACAAAGAAGC
>CAYJVW010000069.1:0-3447 GCA_964373725.1 uncultured Candidatus Saccharibacteria bacterium
CCAGCCGGCAATTCAGGAGCCATTGCCTTGCTTTCCGCGACGCCCATCGCCATCTCTCCGCCTCTGCCGTACGCGTATGGAGGCGGGTAGCCGCCTTCGTCCTCGTAAAATCCAACGACGCGAACAATTGTGACGCCGAGTTCCTCTGCGAGCGCATCGGCTTTCTTCTCTGCTTCAGCGATCGCTTTTGAGCGCGCTTCGGCTTTGAGTGCATCCTCGTCTTCTATCGTGAACGAAAGTCCGCTCACTTCGGACGCACCCTTTTCTCCGACACCGGAAAGCAACTCGCCCGCCTTTTTCGTATCCTTAACTTTCACCGAGACGGACTGCCACACCTCGAACCCGATCAATACCTGCTTCCCCGGCGGGCAATACCCAGGCTGACACATGGGTTGGTCGTAATCATATTTCGGATTGACGTTATAGAGAACAGTCTTGATATCTTTTTCCTCCACACCGGCTCCTTTCAAGTAGCCGATGATCGCGTTCATCTTCTTTGTCGCTTCGTCTTGTGCAAACCCGACAGTCTCGGCTTCTTCGCGAACTGTCACCGTAAACGTCGCGCGGTCCGGAACGGCAAACACTTCTCCCATGCCGCTTACCGAGATTGTATTTGTTGCAGTAACACCGCTTCCGATAAAGCGAAACTGCTTCAGCCCTGATATCGTCATGACCAAGAGAAACAGCGCGAGCATGCCAAGCGCCGCCGCTCCCACTTTCACTATCAAATCCGGCGGCATTATCCGGATCTCCTTCTTTTCTGGTTCCATATGAATTATTAGAAAATTATTAATAAAGCTACCCGCAGAGCCGTTGTTAATCTCCATTGTAGCAGACGATAACGCGTCTATGCAGGAAGACGGCGCTACTTCATGTTTCTTTCACGCCCTGATCTACAGCCCTTCCATCTGGCTTGTAACCGATAAAAACGAGGGAATCGCAAAAAACAGCCCGAGCAGAGGAAGAACGAACGCGATGGCGGTCACGATAAGCACCGCCAAAAAATATTTGCGCGTCTTTTCAGCCGATGTGTAAATCGCATCAATCTTTCTCTCTAGCGTATCCATCTTTTGCTGCAATCCTTGATCCTCCACACCAAAAGTATAGCACCAATGCTCTGGGTTTTTCTTTTGAAATAACTTTGGGCGGCCGCAGGGAATTGAACCCTGATCGATTGCTCCACAAGCAATAGTGTTAAACCATTACACCACGGTCGCCATGCAAACATTGCAGTTATAACAAATTCGAGCTCATTTCGCGAGAACTACAACACCGCCCTCTTGGGGCGGTGTTTTTAAAAACGAAGGCCTTCGTTTCTACCGTCTAGCGTAGAGAGCGAAAAGAATGAGATTGCTCAGACTTTTCCGAACGAGCGACGACAGAAAGCAACGAAGTTGCTTACATCGCCGGCCGCGGAGCATTCATGCCACCGCCCATCGCCATATCTTCTTTCATGCCGAAGCCCGCGTAGAGCGCGACTGCGGCGATGAGGAGGTGCAGAACATTGTCTGCCATGTTGACTCCTATCAAACCGAGAACCGTATCCCCCTGCAGAAACCCAACGACCGTGACAAGACCGTATACAACGCCGAATACCTGGAAATACAGGCGAGCGTTCCACATGCCCCATGCAGCGGCGAGCGCAGCGAGACCGGAGACAAGGTGAATGATGTTATGTAGTCCGTCCACGGAGAAGATACCGAGGAGCATTCCGTCGCTTGTGATTCCCGGCACAAAGCCAAGTACACCGACAAGCGTCAAGACGACTCCGAACACCCATGCAAGTGTCTGAACCATACTGTTATTTAGAATGTTTTTGATTAATAATGAAATCTACCCTACCTCGACCATACCCCAATTGTGGAGCCCCCCGGCCTATCGTCAAGAAGCGAGAGTGCATACTCTGAAAGATGGTAATCTCTTGACCTACCCGCTAATGTATCGTTTGATATATGGACACGCCGTGTCCATATATTGCATAAACCTTGAGTCACCTCCCTCCAGTCGTAAGCGGCACTTTTGCCGGCACATTCAAAACCTCAAAGGCGACACGGCCTATCAATTGTCTGTACTCTGTCAAGACGTTGACTCTCCATTCTCCGGCTTGTACGTCACGTTTCTGGGAATACCCGCGATACCCCCCTTCGCGCCCACCATTGATGGGAAATGTGACTGTGCTTTCCGTAACCCACTCTCCCCTCCTTTCATCAAACCGCTGCCACTCGTGAATGATATCGGTAGAAATTCCCGACGGCGCAAATATCGCAGTATATACATACACCGCCTCGCCCGGAGAGCGGTGATATTCTTGTTTATAGCGTAGATAGAGTTCATACCACGTTCGCGGCTCATACGTAATTGTGTAGACGTCGCCCGATCGCTGAATCGAGTGCAGAACACCGACGTCTCGAAGTGCGAGCGGCAACGGCGGAATCGCACCGAGAAAGTAGAGGATAGTGATGAAAAAGAATATGCCGGCGACAGTTCGCGCAACGGCAGTCCGCGTCTCTATGACAAGACTTCGTATGTAAAACGACGATACATAGAGGTACAGGGCAATGAGCAGAAGGCTGATGGCACTCGAGAGCGCGAACATCCACGGACCTATCATCTTCGTTACCATCGGAACGTAAAAGATCATGAACGAATACAGCCCGAAGAAAAGAATGCCGACCTGGAATGGAAATCGAGTGTAAAACTTACGAAATCTTTCGTTGCCTAAAAGAAACGCCGCGAGCAAGACCACGAACACCCAGCTCACCGCGATCGCGGCGCTCCTCGAATACAGAATGACGAACCCGCTGAACAGGCCGCCGAACGCGAACTGGACGACAACGGGCACAAACGGCGCTACTTTCAGAATCACTCCGTGTCGAAGCCGCCCGGTTTCGACGAGATTAATAATGACGGTACCGACAGCTGCAAGCCCAAGATACCCCGCAAGCACAAAACTGGAGAGCCACAGATCGATGTGGCGTATAGCGATATTGTCGATAGTGAACCCGACAAGAAGCGATATGGGAGAAACGTATCGCTCGTACCACGAGATGAGCTCTTCGGTACTTTTTGGTAAATATCTTCGCATAAAATTCTAAGCACTAAATACTAAACTCTAAACAAATCTGAAGCACAAAGCTTCAAATAAGAAGTGAATTCTTTTTGAATTTTGAACATTGGTGCTTGTTTAGGATTTAGAGATTAGGATTTCGAATTTACCCTTTATATTCCGGTGGTTTCTCTTCAGTGCCTGCACGATAATTAGTTAAGCGCGTCAGCGCATAAAAAAGCGATGACAAACGATTCGCGTATGTGCGGCTCGACTCCGAAATAATTCTATCGCCCGATTCGTGCAAATTCACGAGCCTGCGTTCAGCTCGCCTGGATACTGCGCGCGTTATATCAAATCTCGCGGAAAGTTCCGTACCACCCGGAACCAGAAAAGTTTTT
>CAYJVW010000070.1:0-3388 GCA_964373725.1 uncultured Candidatus Saccharibacteria bacterium
GCGCAACGTGGCTGACGAAGTTATAGCCTCCAGAAAATAGTGCCGAGAAATGCCTGCCCCGTAACGAAAGAGCTTTGCAAAGGCTATTTTCGAGGGAAAGATCCTGACGTTACCCATTTTCGCCTTACACGATCGAAGTATTTCTTATTTCTGTACGTAAAACGGTATCGTTTTGTATCCGTCACTATCCATTGCTTCTCTCGCTTACTTTTATATTCACTCGCTTTCACATAACAAAAACCTCGAATGACAGGTTCGCCATTCTTTTTGTGATCAAAAAATATCTCAGCCAATTTTCCGTTTATTCGCGCGAAGCTCCAACCCATATTATGAGAATATCATCAACACAATCGCATTAGAAGCATTTTCCTAACCACTGACGAGGAGGAGGAGGAGGCAGCGTATCTATGTTACTATGTCACCATGACCCAAGCGGCAGTCTACAAGAAAATAGTCGCGCTCGAGCGCGAAGTGCAGAAGATGAAAATAGAGGCGTATCGCGTGTTGCCGAAAGCGCAGCGTCCCATCACGTTGTATTCTGAAAAAACGTTGGAAAACGCGACGCGAAAGACGCGAAATGCGATATGGCGACGCGACTATGCGAAGAAAATCAAGAGTATTTCTTGACACAAGCGCCATTCTTGCCGGACTCAATTCTCCGACAGGCGCAGCAGGAGTGATAGTTGCTGGGTGCATCGCCGGCGACATCACCGCAATAATTTCCCCGCAAGTCGTCGAAGAAGCTGAACGCAATATCAAGTCGAAATTTCCTGCGCTTCAGAATGCGTGGAATTCTTTCTTGCTGATTCCACCGCACATAACGAAGCAGCCGACATTGTCGCAAGTGCGGAAATCGCGCGCTCTTCTTCCAACCAGCGATGCGCCCATTCTCGCGAGTGCGATAGCTGTAAAACCGGATGCACTCGTCACATGGAATACAAGACATTTTTTGCGGCCGGAAGTGCTTGCGTCGGTTGATTTCCCGATCCTGACACCCGGCGATTTTCTCGCACGTTTTTTGAAATAGTAAACTACTCCCGAAAAAACTATCCCCACCCAGCCCAGTTTTGTAGCAGGCAAAACTGGGGCTGAGTGCTATACTAGAAGCATTATACATCTCATTTTGCATTCATGCTTAAAAAAATCGCTTTTGCTGGCGTCGGCATTCTTTTACTCGCTTCACCGATGCTTGCATCAGCACAAACGCTCGCAGAGCTGACAGCACAGCTGCAGGCGGCTCTCGTACAGCTTCAGTTCGCTTTGGGGCAAGGGGCAGTGCTCGGCGCCTCGGATGACGAACCGGACGGAGTGAATCCGATCGGCATCTATTGCCCGTATCTGACGATAACCATGCAACGTGGCGCGCGCGACGCGACAACGAACGGACAAGTCTCGGAACTCCAGGCATTTCTTACCGATTATTTCGACTTAGATGAAAACATCGTTGTCGGCGGTTACTTCGGCAGACTGACGGAAAAATATGTCAAACAATTCCAGACCGAACACGGACTCCCGAGCTTCGGCATCGTCGGCTCCCTCACGCGCGCGAAGATCGCGCAGGTGTGTGGAAAGGGACAGCTGTCCACTTTCAGACTTACTGTACCAAATGGCGGAGAGCAGTGGGAGATTGGTATGATGAATACGATCACCTGGTCGCCGTATAATCCGAATGCCGGAATCAATCCGGCAAAAGATGTGACAGCATATCTCGAATACAAGGATAAAGCGACGGGCCAGCTTGTCGTGCTTGGCCAGGTGCAGCCGGCCGGCAAGGCATCGATCCACTGGAACACCGGTCAAATTAATGGCGAATCCGGAAACGCAGCGTGGGCTCCGCCGGGTCAATATTGGATTCGCGTCGTAAACAACGTTACAGGCAGGACCGACAGGAGCGATGAGTCATTTGCGATTCTCCCTCGCTCGGTTGACGTGAAGGTCAACAGCTCTGATGGTCCGCTCACGATCGATCCAAATGAGAAAGTGTGGGTGACGTGGGATTCGACAGGCAAAGATTCGTGTTCGCTCTATGGCGTAAGTGATGTGAAGCCTCCGTATGGCGGCAATCAAACGTCTATCACTAATCTGCCGCCGAACGGCAAGCGCGAAGTATATGTATGGTTCTACGATCCATCATACGGAGCCACCGTAACGGCAAACTGCATGTCGCAGACCGGGCAACAGGCTGGCGACTGGGTGCAGATCAATACCACAACCCAGTCTGCTTCGCTCATGATTTCTTCTCCAAACGGTGGAGAGCGGTTGCCGCTAGAGGTACCAACAAATATTTTCTGGTCGCAATCGGGTATCAGTCGATTCAGTATCGCGCTGTACAAAAACGACCAATGGAAACAATGGATCGTGAAAGATTCAAGTGCCGCTTCCGACGGTAACAAGAACAGCTTCCTATTTAATCCGCTCATCATAAGCGATGCACCCGGTTTACCGGCGATGGGCAACGTCTTCAAAATCTACATCACTGGCCAGAAAACCGATGGCAGCGGAAATATAGAAGACAAAAGCGATGCGCCGTTCAGATTCGGAAGTACGGTGCCGGGCACATTTCCGATTAACGTTTCGCCGACGTCGGGGCAGACGCCACTTAAGGTCACTCTCTCGTTCGGACTTAGTTCACTGTGCGACTCATATACCGTATATTGGGGGAATGGCAGCAGCGTAGGTCCATCGCAAGGCTGTTCGCCAGTCAGCGTGATTACGTTCGATAACACGTACTTCCTACCGACTCCATATGTAGCCACGTACATCATTACCATCAAGAACCACACGACGGGACAGAGCGCGACTCAGTCAATAACAGTATTGCCGGGTCCTGCACCGACATTTAATTTCGCTAATCCGCCCTTTGATTGGGTGCTCTCGCCTGGGGGATCAAGCAACTATCCGATGGAACGCCTCGCCGCCGTCCGGGAGGCCGATGAGCGCCTACAAAGTCAGCTTCGCATATATTCTCGAGGGTAGCCCATCAGGAACCAGTATTGATGCGGGATGGGTTCCACTTTCCGCCAATCAGGCTCTATGGAACATACGCACGGATATCCCCGTAGGCACATACCGCTTGAGGGCGACTATCATCGAAGAAGGTCCGAGCGGCGCTCCGACTGTTGCGGAAGTCACAAGCAATCCATTCACAATCAGTCTGGACAGGTACCGAGAATTCTCCGTCCAACCCGTCGGCGGGACAGTGCCAGTGACCGTGACCGCGACATTCCAGCTCGGCTCGTCATGCACGCCGTATTCTCTCTTCTGGGGCGATGGATCGAATTCGTCGTATGCTGGCCCTCCTCCGGGCGTAACCTGTAATGCGCAAGTTCCTCCGCCATCGTCTATCTCTCACACATACACTTCGGTGGGCACATACCTCGTGACATTC
>CAYJVW010000071.1:0-3293 GCA_964373725.1 uncultured Candidatus Saccharibacteria bacterium
GCAGGAGGGCGCGGGAGGAATGCGCGGCGGATTTTTGCGGAAAGAAAAAGGGCTCAAAATACTTTAAGGTTGTCTTATGAAACCGCCCTTTACAATATGACCAATAAATGCTATGTTACCTTGAACCCTGAAATGGTTTCGGGGTGCTCATTGAAAACCTAAAACGGAGGACAGCCATGACTTCCAAAGTATGTGTGCTGGGAAGTATCAACATGGACGTGGTTGTCCGTGTTGAACGATTTCCCAAAGCGGGAGAGACAATCATTGGCCTTGCCTGTGACCTCATGCCTGGCGGCAAGGGCGCGAATCAAGCCATAGCGATTGCCAACATGGGCGTTCCAGTGGACTTGATTGGAGCGCTTGGTAATGACGAATTCGGAAAACTGCTTCGCAGTGATCTGGCGCGTTCCGACGTGAATGTTGATGGCGTTGCTGAAACTGGGTCATCGTCCGGTACCGCAATCGTCACGGTAGACAAAGAGGGTGGAAATCGAATTATCGTTGTCCCTGGAAGCAATATGTTGCTTCAGCGGGAAACGATTGAGCAATACTTGAAGCGGCAGGGTTCTGCTGTCCAGTATTTTGTCTCACAATTTGAAATTCCTCTCGATCACATTCGCTATGCTTTCGGCAAGGTTAAAGATTATGGAGCGGTAACAGTCCTTAATCCCTCGCCTATGCAATCAATTCCGCACGAGCTCATTAAGTGCACGGACATTTTTGTACTTAACGAGCTGGAGTTGACGCAAGCCGCAGGTATAGCGGAGGTAATCTCTTCACCAGACGAAACCGCACAAGTAGCTCTCGGATGGGCGCAGAACATCGGCAACAAGATCGTCATCGTCACTCTTGGTGAAAAAGGACTGGTTGCCATACAAGACGGACAGGTTATTAGACAGAAAACAGAAAAGGTTTCTTGCGTGGTTGATACCACCGGAGCCGGCGACTGCTTCTGCGGATCTCTTGTCGCATTCTTGTGCAAGGGTCATCAGCTCCGCGAGAGCTTGGCTCTCGCTCAAAAAGCGGCGGCTTACAGCGTCCAACGCAAAGGCGCGAGTCCGTCATTTCCAAAACTGGAATCACTGAACCCCAACAAAACAAAAGGAGAAACGAAATGAAAACGACAGTTTGGAATCAGGAAATCGGCGACCACACCGCGCAACTTCTGTTCGAGACGGGCTCATACCTCGTCGACTTCAAAAAGAGGCGTGAAGACTGGTTCGTCTGGAAGAGCGGAATTAGGGCTCCCTGCTACTGCAATTGCAGGTACCTTAACCGCTCTTACCTCGCCTACGAGGCGTGCACGGCGTACATCGAGACGATCATTCGTCTTAAGTTCCCGGAAACGCAAATCGTCGTAGGTCTCGCTTCGGCTGGAGTGTCTTGGGCGGCGCGGATTGCGTCTCGCATGACGCTTCCCATGGCCTTTATCCGAGGAACACCGAAAGGCTACGGCGTAGGGAAACTGGTCGAGGGAAACCCAGAATCAGATCTCAAGGCTGTGATCATCGACGATCTCTGCGGAAGTGGCGATACCATCTTTAAGGGAATCGAGGCTCTTGATTGGGAATTCCATATCAAGACTCTCGGATTCATCACCATCACCAACTGGTGCTTCGAGAGCATGTGGAAGATGTTTGAACCGCTCAACTTGGGCGGCATCTACTCTCTCACGAGCTACCCGAATCTTCTCAAGGTTGGTGTGAAGATGGGTCATCTTACGCAAGAACAGTCCGACATGCTCGAGGAGTTCTACAAGGCCCCAAGAGCATACGACTGGCCGCTTCTGAAGGAAGCGAAAGAGGGGGGCGAGAAATGAAAAAGTACCGCCTGCTCTTTCTCGACTTTGACGGCGTGATTTCCAACAGCTTGCAGATTTGCATGGAGGAGATCAATCGCTTGCGAGAGAAGTTCCCAACAATCCCCGAAGTCAGAACCCGCGAGGATATGGCACGAGTGTACAGCGTTGAGTTGCGACACTCACTATATCCTTTCGGACTGAACGACGAGGAAACGAGAAAGTTCTTCGACTGCCATTCCAGCGCGATGAATCAGCGTGCCGCCGAAGTGGAGCCATTCCACGAGGCGGTACACGCCCTCTCGCTTTGTGCGTTACCGAAAATAATCATTACCTCAAGCTACTCGGAGGCGGTGTACGCCATTCTCCGCAAGTGTGAGGAGTTTGATGAAGGTTTCGTGCAAGGTGTCTACGGCAGAGAACATCACAAAACAAAAACGGAGAAAATCCGCAGTGCGCTCGCTCTGTACAATGCCGGCGTTACAGAGGCGTTGTATATCGGTGATCTCGCAAGCGATGTGCTTTACTGCCGAGACGTTCCGGTGGACATCGCTTGTGTCGGGTATGGATATCATCCGTCGAGCTACTTGAAAAAGTTCTCGCCGGAGTATATCATAGAGACATTGGGAGACTTTGCAGAGTTCTTGCAAGGTCTTTCTCCAAAACCACAACCATGAAAGGAGAAACTATGACAACAGCACTCATTCTGATTGACTTCATCAACGAAATCGTTGATGAAAAAGGGAAGTTCGCGGGCAAGGGCTATCCGGCGTTTGTGAAAACGCATGGTGTGCTCGACAACGTGAATGCCGCCATCGCGAAGGCACGGGTAAAAAACATGCCCATCGTCTTCGTGCGAGTTGGCTTCTCGAGCGACTACCGTGAATGGCCCGAGTCCTCCCCGCTCTTTGGAGCCGCCAAGAAGTTCGGCGCGCTCCAGCTCGGTACATGGGCGACGGAGATCCATGAGTCTTTGAACAAGACCGACGCGGATTTCCTCGTAACCAAGCACCGCGTCAGCGCGTTCTACGCGACATCGCTTGAGGCGATCCTTCGGACGCTCAAGGTTGACACCATCCTTCTTGGTGGTGTCGCAACGGATATCGCCGTTCAGTCGGCTGCCCGGGAAGCGCATGATCGCGATTACAAGGTGGTGGTACTCGAAGACCTCTGTGGTGCCGGAAACGAAGAAGACCACGCGCAAGCGCTTCGTCTTCTCGTCAAAGTCGCAATGGTCGCCAAAAGCACTGCAGTTCAAGAGTTAAATTAGTTTCGGTCAACTTCAGTTCGACAAAACCCTGCGGAAATTCTCCGCAGGGTTATTTATTGCACATATAGTAAGTAGCTAATATATTCTGGTATTCTTGAGAACATCAGAATAGCTGTTCTTAAACTATTGGGAGTTCGACATAAAATGTGGCACCCTTGCCCGCGCCTTCGGATTCCGCCCAGATTTTGCCGTGGTGAGCTTCGGTGGTCAGCTTGGCGTCGTAAA
>CAYJVW010000072.1:0-3283 GCA_964373725.1 uncultured Candidatus Saccharibacteria bacterium
GGTGGGCGGTGCAGGACTCGAACCTGCGGCCTGATGAGTGTAAATCAACTGCTCTACCAACTGAGCTAACCGCCCTTGTTGGCATACTATAGCCGTGGTACAGTGCTGCCGCAATGACCCCCAACAACGTAATAACTTCTCCGGTCGACATGCAGGCGCGGAAGGCGCTTGATGTGCGTCCGGGCGATACCGTGCGTGTTTTTCAAAAGATAGAAGAAGAAAAAGGAAAGTACCGCATACAAGAGTTTGAAGGCTTGGTGCTTGCGCGAAAGCATGGGACAGAAGCCGGTGCGACGTTCACGGTGCGTAAAGTATCGAGCGGTGTCGGTGTAGAAAAGATTTTCCCGCTCTATTCTCCGATGATCGATCGCGTAGAGATCGTAAAGCGCGCTCGCGTGCGCCGCGCAAAGCTCTATTTCATTCGCGACAAAGTTGCGCGCGAAGCGCGCCGACAGCTCCGCCGCGCACGCATGATGCCGTCCGAACGAAATTCAGAAGAGGTTTCAGAGCCTGCTGTGGTTACAGAAACTGAAGCCGCGGAAGTCGAGATTTCTTCCAAAGGTGAATGATAAGGAACACTTTTTATTTATCAACAACTAGTAGACGCTATGTACTTGAGCTATGTTAGTATAATCTCATGGGGAAAAGAGGGCCGAAGCCAGGATTCAATGCAAGGAAACGTGTTTCGGAGATCTGGACGACGAAGCTTGCGTATGCAATTGGCCTGTTGGCTTCGGATGGTTGCATGTCGCCACCGGGGCACCTTATTGATCTGACTTCAAATGACGCCGAACAGCTCGAAAATTTTATTGAGTGCCTTGGTATTCCTTTGAGAATTACCAAGAAATCGGCAGGATCCGGGAAAACGAGTCTTCGCGTTCAATTCAAAAACGTACTTTTTTACAATTTTCTCCTTTCGATTGGATTGACCCCTGCGAAATCAAAGACAATTGGTATACTGAAAATTCCGCCAATGTACTTTTGGGATTTTCTTCGCGGCGCGTATGATGGCGATGGTTGTTCGTATTCCTATTGGGACAAGCGATGGCGATCAAGTTTTATGTTTTACACGACCTTTGTTTCTGCAAGTGAGAAACATATACTCTGGCTTAGGCAAGAGATTTTCAAAAGGTTAAAAATAAGCGGTCACATTACCGGAGGAAGGGAAACAGTTTTTCAACTCAAATATGCGAAAGCGGACTCACTGAAGTTGTTGAGAAAAATGTATCGCGGAAAGAAAATTGTATATCTTTCGCGCAAGCGATTGAAAATAGCAAAAATGTTGGCTATAGTGGGCGAGCGGTGGTAATGCGCAGGTGGTGGAACGGTATACACGTACGTTCGAGGGGCGTATGCCTTACGGCTTGGGGGTTCAAATCCCCCCCTGCGCACAGAAGAAGATTTTTCTACCGATTTCCAGATTCTAGCCCCGAGTTGAGGTATTCTAGACGTTTCTAACATCGCAGATTTAGGAAGTTGTTGACGAGTGGAGATTTATGTGTAAGATGCACATATGAAAACACATGTAACCCCACAGCGGAATTTCACGACGACGCTTCCGGATTCTTTTTTGCGGGAACTTGATCGTACAGCAAAGGAGTTACGTGTCCAAAAAAATGAGCTTCTCATGCAGGCCTTTATCTTGTGGAGCAAGAGACGCAAGCAAGCGCTTCTTGCCGAGAGCTATAAACGGGTAAAGAACAAAGATAAGCGAGATCTAATTCAGCTTGCCGATGAGGGGCTGGAAGAGTGGAGCGACGCTATCCCCGCATGAAAGTTTCGCAGAAGGATATAGTACACATATCGCTTGGTGCGACGCGCGGGAGGGAACAGCGTGGAGTACGGCCTGCGGTTGTCGTTTCAGGGAACGCTTTTCATGCATCTGGATTATGTGTGATTTGCCCGCTTACTTCCAAACTACATAAGTTTGAAGGTGACGTTATTTTAAGACCAGATTCCATCAACAAACTCAAGACGGAATCTGAAGTATTGGTGGGGCATATGCGTTCGGTGTCACAGGGTAGGATCAGTAAAAAAATCGGGGTCATCCAAACATCAGAGCTAACGAGTATCTTCGAAGGCATTGACCTCATTTTTAATCGCTAATCTCGATAAACAGGGAGCATGTCCAAGAGCGCGCGAAAAAGGAGAATTTCTTTTGGCGGGTTTGACGCGAGTCATCTGTACTCTCTGGCAGTTGAAAATTTCTGCATCGATAAAAAAGGTCGCCTCGTCGATCCTCGTGGGTTTGATTACAGACGCCACGGGGTATTCGCGAGGCGACGCCGGGGCTTTTATTTTGGAATAGGAATCGGCCGCCGCCGATTCAAGTTTAGTGTGCATCCCCGTGGGTCGGGGTACCGACGCCACGGGGTATTGCACGCCAATAAAAAAGAAGGCGTGTGCGTTGCCTGTCTCGAACTCAAGTCTCGGCTTGAGAAATTTATCGGCGAAAAGGAAGCGAAGGCGATACAACGGCAAGTGAAGAAATATCCAAATTGATACGGCGGAATTATCCTAAAGGTAGAGATTTCCTCCCAGTAGTGGAGCAAAGCTTACTGCGAGGCAGGCTTCGTTCATTAACCTGCACACATTCGACTCGCCTTGGTTTAGCCTGAGCAAGGTCGAAGACTCGCTCAGTGCGGGCAGAAACGATCTTTTGATTGTTTGCTATCATTGGAACATGGCCCTCTTTACAGGTAAGGGTGATCAAGGGATGACAAAACTGTTCGATACGCAATCAGGGGTGCGGGTTTCGAAGGCGTCTCCGATTTTTGAGACGCTCGGAATGCTTGATGAGCTGAATACGCTCGTCGGGTGGTGCAAGGCGGAAGCGCAAGGCAAAAGGCAAAGTGCAAAAGGCAAAAGTGGTGCTCGAAATTCAAAAAGCAAAAATACGGTTTGCGGTAGAAGCATCGCAGAAATTTTGCACGAAGTGCAGGACTATTTATTTACGATTCAGGCGGAAGTGGCGGGGGTGGGGAAAGTTGTTCCACCAGAAGCTACGAACGCGCTAAGCTCGCTTATCAACGAGATAGAGAAAGAAATGCCTCCAATGAAGCTCCTCGCAGCAAAGCTGCGAGGTATCTGCGGAATTCTTCGAAGCCGGCAACCCTACTTCGCTAAAGCTACGAAGGGTTCTCTCGCCTTTGCTACTCTGCGAAGTAGTCGCTACGAAGCACGAGCATCCCCCGCAGCAAAGCTGCGGGGTATTCGGCGTAGTAGAATAAAAACTTTTCTGGTTCCGGGTGGTACGGAACTTTCCGCGAGATTTGATATAACG
>CAYJVW010000073.1:0-3223 GCA_964373725.1 uncultured Candidatus Saccharibacteria bacterium
ACTCAATATATTTGAATTCTTTGAGGACGCGCTCGTACATTTTGATGACACGCTTCGTTTCGCGCGCGTCGAGTTTGTACAGAGCGCCATCATGCACGATGCGGTTTCGTATCTTGTGCGCCTCCCATGCAAAATCAATTGTATTGAACGCTTCGATCGGAACTTTCTTCATTTTGTCGGACATCGTTTCGCCTTTATATCCCAAGACATCGAGAAGATCGTTGAGCATGATATCCGATTCCATAATCGCAAGCCGCCATTTTTGCTCATCGTCCGAATTCGCCTGCTCCATGATGCGATGCCAGCGAAGAGCGGTGCGCGATACGTCTTTGGCCGCGACCGGATGAGCGCCAGCAGCCATCGCCGCGTGCTCGACGCGGCGAATCTGGAGAATCCGCACGACACAATAAATAATGCCGGTGCCGAGAAGAAGCGAGAGAAAGATGGCAAGTGGGAACAATTCCCCCCAAAAATTCAGCACCGTATCTACCGACCATCCCGTCTGCACTTCTTGGAGCACGGTTGATACAACCGGCGTTGGAGCATCAAACAGCCCCGCGTCATACGGATACTCGGGAGTCGGCGCTGTCTCTCTCGTATCCACATCCCAAAACCACGTCAGCGCGATGCCCTGAAAAAATCCCCAGACTTGCGGGAGCGCAAGCCCGAGCACAACGGCGGCCACGAGGAAAATGACGATCACCTGCATGTTGTCAGTTTACCGTGTTTTTTCGATATCCTCGGCGATTGTAAACAGTCCCTCTTCCCCCCTCCACGAACCAACGATCTGAAACCCAACGGGAAGGTTCTTTCCCTCTCTCGGCACAGTGCCGGACGGAACTGAAATCGCGGGAACGCCGGCAAGATTTGCGGTAACGCTAAAAATGTCCTCAAGGTACATTGCGAGAGGATCGTTCGCCTTCTCTCCGATCTTGAACGCGGGGCCTGGCGCGGTAGGCAGAGCTATGGCATCAACAGTGTTAAACGCTTGTGAAAAATCGGCACGAATGAGTTCGCGAACTGCCCGCGCTTTGCGATAGTACGCATCCGCGTATCCGGAAGAGAGTACGAACGTGCCGAGCAGTATGCGACGGCGAACTTCCGGACCAAATCCGCGAGCACGCGTTTTTGTGTACACCTCCTGTATCGTATCTGCCGGCACCGAAAGTCCGTACCGAATGCCGTCATATCTCGCGAAGTTTGTTGATAATTCGGCGGGACAAATAACATAGTACACGGCAAGCGAATACGGCAGATTCGGCATTTCGATATCGATGACTTCGTAGCCGTCCTGCTTTAGTCGCGCCAGAGTTTCGTTGAACACCGAAAGTACCGCAGGATCGACACCTTCCTTCATGAACGCTCGCGGCACACCAATTTTCTTGCCGCCTTTGGACGGCGCATAATCGGGAAGAGATGTGCTGTCGTTTGGATCATGGCCGCAGATTGCATTGAACAATATCCGCGAATCATCCACTGTCTTAGTCAAAGGCCCAATCTGATCCAGGGAAGAACCCATCGGCATCAAGCCGAAGCGAGAAACTGATCCATAGGTTGTCTTAAGGCCGACAAGGCCGCAGTGTGATGCAGGCTGGCGAATGGAGCCGCCAGTATCGGAGCCAAGCGCTGCAGTCGCACAGTGTGCTGCAACTGCTGCGGCCGAACCACCGGAGGAACCGCCCGGCACTCGCGATGTGTCTACTGGATTTTTTGTTACTCCAAATGCCGAATTTTCCGTCGAGCTTCCGAGCGCGAATTCATCCATATTTGTGCGACCGAGAAACACGACATTCTGCTCTTTCAGTTTCGTAGTGACCGTCGCGTCATACGATGCGCGATAGTTTTCGAGAATTTTCGATGCGCCGCTCGCGATGCGTCCCTTGATTAAGATGTTGTCCTTGATAGCAAGCGGAATGCCGGTTAGGGGTGCAGCCCGCCTCGCTGCAATTCGCTCGTCGGCCTTTTTTGCCTCTTTACGCGCGGTATCCGCCCACACTTCAAGGTATGCATGTATTTCGCCGTCGCGCTTGGCGATATTTTCCAAGTACGCATTCGTCAGATCGAGAGCAGAAAATTCTCTGGCGTCGAGGGCGCGGCGCGCCACTGCAATGGTTAGCTCCGGTATCCTTACACGAATATCTGTTCCTGTGAGACTCATATCCACGGGTCGTCTTCCGTCTGGAAGATCGCTTCAACGTCTTGGGCGCCGTGTAGGATACGAGTCACGTTCACGGCGCTGCTGCGCACATCGTACACAATAATGTACGGATCCACCAAAACAAATCGGGCTCCAGGATATATGGTGTCCCGCTCGTGCCAAAGAAGCGCTTGATATGACAGTCGCTCCGCTGTGGCGTGGATGGCTCGCGCCGTCTTGTCCGAGAGCGCGCTCGACTCTCGCCGTAAGAGATATTCGACAATACTGCGTAGATCATCCTTCGCGTCATCGGTCCACACGACGCGCCACTTATTTTTTTCCATGCCGAGCGCGGATTTCTCTTAGAAACTCGTTGATATCGAGCTTCGAAACTCGTCCCTCATCAATACTTCGCATCCCCACCGCGATCTGTTCCCGTAACCTCTCCATGGCATTGATGCGATTCAATATGGCCTGGCCGATGTATTCCTGCGTGTTCTTCGGCAACGCCGACGCCTTCTTAAACGCTTGAGATAATGTCTTTGTCATGCAACGACTATACCACGCTCATCTCTTTCGCGAAATAACCTGCTTTACCGCGATTCGATTATCTTTCGTCGCGGGCGCTGCGGCGAGCAAGTCATCGGTATATTTTCCGCTTTCGTGGGGATTCGAGTCGTCGCGCATTACATTTACGAGCGTGGGTTTGCTTTCAGGCGCTTCTGCCGAAGCCGCTTGGATTGTTTTCACGAATTCCAGAATTGCAGGAATTTCTTTCTCGAGTGTAGCGAGTTCTTCATCCGAGACATCTAATCGTGCAAGAGCCGCAAGCGCTTTTACGTCCACTTTCTGGGTCATCCGAGCATCCTAACAAATTCTTCTTCGAATAGCACGTTAGCTTGCTGGGACACTTTGCCATATTTAAAAATATCTCCTGACAAGAGTTCAAACGCGGAAATTATGGACGCAGCATAAACGCGGGGAAATGGTGTCAGAGGGGAAATGGTGGAAATGGTGTCAGGTACCTTTTTCAGGTACCTTTTTCATAGATTCTTCGGTCTACCACGTGTTCTCAACGTTCCCTGT
>CAYJVW010000074.1:0-3223 GCA_964373725.1 uncultured Candidatus Saccharibacteria bacterium
TGCGATACCGATGCGCAAGTGAACGGATTTGACTCGTGCCGCGGGCTCTTTAAAGGCAGTACATTCGGCTTCCGATTCAAGGTCGCCGGTACCTGGCGCTATCACGATCATGAAAATCCGACGCTCATGGGCACGATCGTCGTAAACAAGACGACGGATTTCGAGTCGTCCGAGATCCCCCGAACGGGTGCGCTCTCTCTCATCGGCAAGATGCAGGCGCGAATCGTCGCGCTCTGGTACAAAGTCTTCCCCGATGGCATCGACGCGCGGGTGGACCAACTCAATATGATAGACGTAAGCCGCACTGACGCCGATCTTGAATACTGGATGCGCGTCTTCGGCTATAAGAACCTATTGGACGAGCTCGTGAAGGATTCGAATGATCCGACGCAGCGAGCCGATGATTCAGGCGCGCAAGTCGCCCTAAGCGCATGCCATTCTGAAGCGCACTTCGTCGGACGCATCGCATTCGCCGTATATGGCCTGCCAATATTGGAAGAGCGCGCCATAGACACACGGTGTCAATTCGGTTTCTACCACGGGCTGGTAGAAGCATCGCTCGGAAATATTGGCGACGATGACACGGTGAAAAAATTCGCGGCTTCATGCTACAAAAAAGATGACGCCATCCGCAGCATCTTCTGCGAACACATCGTAGGACATGGCCTTATGGTGTATTACGGCTACGATCTCCCGACGGCGCTCGGGAAATGCCGTGACTTCTTCGATTACGAACGGGGCCGCAAGCTCTGTTACCACGGGGTATTCATGGAAAACATCTTCGTAACGATAGGATTCGGTGTTCAAGGCCATTCGACAGAGTGGCTCGATCCGACGCGGCCCGATTTTCCTTGCACGGTAACCGAAGTGACAAAAGATCCTTCAATGGCTGAAATGTGTTATCTAAATCTTCCGACCGCTTGGAATAAATTGACCTTCAGCGACGATTCTACGCGCGGATGCGTTCGCGCGCCGACACAATATCGAGACCGGTGCTTCGCTGGGATCGGATACGACATCACTCTCCCCATGATGAACCTTGCTGAAGAAGAGATAGTCGAGATATGCGAGAGCATGCCTTCAAAAAATGACAGAAAGAACTGCCTCGTCGGCGCGCTCTTTACCCGCACGATCATCTGGGATGATTTCGGGCTCGAGAAAAAGCGTGTCTTATGCAAGACGCTCGGATTCGAGGATACCCAGAAATGCGACGCCTACGCAATCAACGAGCTCGCCTGGTTATTGGAAGAGTAGCAATCCTTGCGGCCATTATCTGGCGGTCTTGTCTCGGACGTGACCAAATGCCGTCGCTTCGCACGCGCCCTGGGCATCAGCCGCTGCCATTTCGGCGCACCACTCACGGATGATGCCCGCATCGTAACCGCTCGTAGGCGCGATGACGTTACCAATGCCCCTAAAGCAGGATTGCCGCTCTTCGCTGTCTGCGATCGCGGCGCACATCTCGCCGACGGCGCGAAAGCGCGCGGATTCACTGTCGCTCCAGTTAGTCGCCGCGGCATGCCACCACGACGGCGCATCGAAATAACAGGAGATGCGGAACTCCGCGTTCACCGCGCTTGCGCACGGCTCGTATGCCTCTTCCTTGCTATAGGAGCGGACTTCGATGCCGTTCTCGCTCTGCATCGTATTGAAATTGTATTCCATGAAGACGCCGCCGAAGCACCCGCCGACCGGACTCTCTTGCTTGAGCGACGCGCAAGCCTCGAGTGCCTGGTTTATTTTTTCGTTCCCCAGATACGAAAGTATGCCGTGCCCGATACCGTGGAGGCATCCTAACGGATCGTCGCTCTCCTTACATCCCTCGTCGAGGCTGCTAACGAATGCAGGTCCCTTATCAGCGAGAGAACGGCCGGCGAACCCGTGGTAACACCCGAAAGCGAAATCGGCGGTGCAGGCGGAGATGCCGGCCACGCCGAGACGTCTGTACAGTATCTCACCGACGACATGCGAGAGACGGTGCGACGCATTGTAATCGAGCCCGGACGAGACTTCGATGTACGCGCGGTATGCTTCATCGGTACCGTCCTCTGTAAAGCGCCGCTCCCATTCTTGCCGCGTTTTCTGATAGTCTGAGACAGAGGCAGTTTCCTTTGAACCTCCTGAATACGCGAATGCGAGAGCGAGCAAAAGAGTCGCGATCAGCGTCCCCGCCGCCGCAACGACGCGATACCGTTTTGGTATCGATATCATAATCACGATTGGATTACGAAGAGGTATTCTTTCTTGCAGCGGTCGGCATCATTTTCTGAAAGTCCCTCAGTGCACAGAAATTCGGCGACATCGCGCGATTCAGGCCGCGCGTAGAGCATCCACGCGGCGCCCTCTCGGCACCATACTTCGCCGTCTCCATCGTCTATTGTTTCGCACGCGCTCAAAACTTTCCTATGGTCAAAATCAACGGACGGCCCCGCGCCGTATCCAATGCCGCGATAGCATGCCTGACGCTCATCCCGCGCGGCAACCCTCTCGCACCACGATGCCATGTTCCGCACATTGTCCGCTCCGCTAGTGGAGGATGTCCACCACGACGGCAACCCGAAATAGCAAGAGACGCGGAATTTCGCAGCCACCTTGGGACACGGCTCGAGTGGATTGGCGTCGTTCAAAGTGCGTAGCGTATTGCCGACATCCTTCGCCATCGTGCGAAAATCATATTCCATGAACACGCCGTCCTGGCACCCGCCATATTTCCTCTGCCATATCATTTTTCCGCACAGCTCGAGGGCTGACGCGAGAGCGTCCGTGTCATACCCATAATTCGATAGGAGCCCGTGTCCGATACCGTGCGAACAGCCTAAGCCTTCCGGTCCGTAGGTTTCGACGCAGAGGCGATCAAGCTCGGTCGCGATATTCTCGCCATTGTCCGCGACGGCGCGCGAGACAAAACTGTGGAAGCAGCCGAAGCCGAAACTATCATCGCAGGTGGAAAAACCTTTTAATCCCTCTTTCGCATACAGCGCTTCGCCGAACAAATGCGCCGCCTGGTGTTGGCTCGTGACAGGAGCTTGCGAATAGCGCAACTTGAAAATCCGCAACGCTTCTCGAGGGTCATTATCTTTGACGAGCGCCTCTATGTCCGCCTTCTGCGCGTCAAATGCAGATGGCGCGGGAGAATCCGCGGTCGCGAACCACCAGAGAGCCGCAGAGGCGGCTCCGACTATAGCTATAGCAACGAGAGCGAAGAGGGGCTTTTGGCGCATCG
>CAYJVW010000075.1:0-3037 GCA_964373725.1 uncultured Candidatus Saccharibacteria bacterium
GCGCGGCCTTCGGTGAGGGAGCGGAGTTGTGTCGTGAATCCGAACATTTCCGAAAGAGGAACTTTTGCGGTAATGACTTTGACTTGACCGCGCTCGCCCATCGCCTCAATCGAGCCGCGCTTGCTGTTTATCATGCCAGTTACGTCGCCCATGAATTTTTCGGGTGTTACGACTTCCAATTTCATAATCGGCTCGAGGAGCGCCGGTTTCGCTAGTTTCGCCGCATCCTGAAATGCGTTGATTGCCGCAAGTTTGAACGCGATTTCGGATGAGTCTACTTCGTGATATGAGCCGTCATACAAGTCGACCGATACGTCCACAACGGGAAAACCTGCGAGGACGCCGCGATCCATTGCTTCTTTGATCCCTTTCTTGATCGGCTGAATATATTCTGCAGGAATAACGCCGCCTTTAATATTATTGATGAATTCGAAATGATCTTCGCGCTCGACGTTTGCCTTTACCTTCTTTCCTTCGATCACGGGCTCAAGCGGCTTCATGCGGATTTTCACGTGGCCATATTGTCCGCGGCCACCAGTCTGCTTGATGTGTTTGTATTCGACATCGGCAGTTCCCGTGATGGTTTCGCGATATGCTACTTGCGGTTTCCCGGTCGAAGCCTCGACGCCAAATTCCCGCTTCATGCGATCGACGATGATTTCCAAGTGCAACTCACCCATTCCCGAGATGATCGTCTCATTCGTCTCCGGATCAGATTTGATACGGAATGTCGGGTCCTCGTCAGAAAGGCGCGAGAGCGCGATGCCCATTTTTTCTTGGTCCACTTTTGTCTTTGGCTCGATGCGCACCGAGACAACTGGCTCTGGAAACACGATCTTCTCGAGTGCAATGGGGTGGTCAGGATCGCAGAGCGTATTGCCTATCTTCACTTCCTTCATGCCGACCGCCGCAGCAATCTCGCCGGCATAGACGATCTTCACGTCTTCTCGTTTGTCAGCCTGCAATCGCACGATGCGCCCGACGCGTTCTTTTTTATTGTTCGCGGAATTGTACACAGTCTGCCCCGCCTCGAATGTTCCCGAATAGACGCGGAAGAATGACAGCGCGCCGACGAAGGGGTCTACTTGGAGTTTGAATACAAGGGCGGAAAAGGGCGCTTCATCAGAAGCGGGCCTCGTTTCTTCTGCGCCGGTGTCAGTGTTGATGCCTTTGGCCTGTGGAACCTCGAGCGGAGACGGCAAATAGTCAACAACCGCATCCAAGATAAGCTGCACGCCTTTGTTCTTGAGTGATGAGCCCGTGAGCACAGGAAAAATTTTATTATCAATCACACTCTTTCGGAGCGTCTTTTTCAATACATCGACAGAAATTTCTTTTCCATCCAAATAGTCCGTCATGAGTGCATCATCGTTTTCAACGATTCGCTCGACAAGTTCGCGACGAAAGTTTTCGGCTTCCGTTTTCAAATCTGCAGGCACATCGCCTGCAACAACTTTTTCTCCTTTTTCGCCTTCAAATCGAAACGACTTCATCGAGAGCAAATCAACAACACCTTCAAATGCGCCTTCAAGCCCGATTGGAATCTGCAGCCGCACGGCCTTGGTTGAAAGCCGATCAAGAATGCTCGCGTATGATTTTTCGAATGATGCACCCGTGCGGTCGAGTTTATTTATGTAGCAAATGCGCGGCACCTCGGCTTCCTCTGCATAGCGCCAGTTGGTTTCCGATTGCGGCTCAACGCCGGCAACGCCATCAAAAACGACGACGGCGCCGTCCAAGACGCGCATAGAACGCTTTACTTCCGAGGTGAAGTCGATGTGTCCTGGCGTATCAATAATGTTGAACCGCACCTTTTGCGAAAGATCCGCCCCCATATACGTCGGATTCCAAAAACACGTGATGGCTGCGGCCGTAATCGTGATCCCGCGCTCCCGCTCCTGCTCCATCCAATCGGTCACTGTGTCCCCCTCGTGCACCTCGCCTATCTTGTGACTCTCTCCCGTATAGAAAAGGATCCGTTCCGACGTGGTCGTTTTACCTGCATCAATGTGGGCAATTATTCCAAAATTGCGTACTTTTTGCAGTGGATAGTCTCTACTCATATATATTTCAAAAAAATAGACGCCCTAGGCGTCCCAGTAATGTAGCGGAAAACCGCAAAAGTGCAAGCAATTAAAGTCACCAACTTACCGCCACTGAGACAAAAAGGTAACGGTCTCGCGGACAGCAGCCGGCCAATAGCTCACAACGATATCGCCGTATGACGCTCCTTGGAACGAAACATACACTCCGCCGCAATCAAAAGATCCGGGAGACTGCTCGCATGCTGGATAAATGGGGTCAGGTACCATTTATTCAGGTACCATTTATTGGTCTCCCTCTTGGCTTGCGCTCTGGAATCTCAAGCTGCTTTTGCATACGTTTAGTCCAATTCTCCGATCCATACAGTTGTCCTTTTTGAACAACGGCGCGGATTCCTTCCAACTCTTCAATGGTCGCTGGTTCGTGAATAAACGAATCGTAATCGCCGGGAATGTCGATCGGCCACTCGGCAAGCACTTGTCGTTGTTCATCCGTTCCGTGCTTGCGTCGCCAATAACTTGAAAAACGCCAATTACTTAAATTCTTTACAAGATTCGCTCGCAAGGGATTTCTTTCGACATACCGGATGAGACCAAGTAGGTGAGCATCATCTTGAACCAACACGGATTTATAGCGGCCTTGATACAAATGTCCGGTGCCCGTCGTGTTATTTTTTGTGTGCCATCGTTGTGTGTGCGTCAGTGTGAGCCATTGCATAAATTTCTGCAATTCCCCGTCCTTCTGCGGATACAAGACAAGGTGGAAATGATTTGGCATTAAGCAGTAGGCCAACATTCGCATATCATATTCTTCGCACGCATCTTCTAAAATGGATTCGAATATCTCAAAGTCGTCTTCTTTGAAAAAGATTGGGAGACGTGCGTTCGCGCGATTGAGAACGTGGTATGGATAATCTCCGAGATCAATGCGAGGTTGTCGTGCCATCACAAAAGTCTAACATACATTAATTAAATGGTACCTGACCCCATTTCCC
>CAYJVW010000076.1:0-2998 GCA_964373725.1 uncultured Candidatus Saccharibacteria bacterium
TTGCGTCATGCCAACTTCGAACGAAAGCCTCGTTCTCAAACTCGGTTTCTCAAAAATCATCACCAACGTCTTGTCCTTCAGATCTTGCCGGTATTTTTTCTTATCATTCACTTCTTTTTTTAGTTTTTTAGCGAGGTCAAGGATCGCCTCAGTTTCTTTTAACGTACAGTCCGTGACTGACAGATAATCTTTTGTCATATTTTCATGTCTTCAATTCTTTTTCGATACTTTTCGAGTTGCAGATTTCCCGGCGCACCGAGGCTCTTTTTGGACGCAATATTCTTGGAGAGGTCGATATGGCCTATTTCCGCACTCGCAGCCTGTTTATATGCATCTCGGAACGGTATGCCTTTTTTGGTCACCAGATCATTCGCTACATCGGCCGTGAATATGCCTTTATTGATCTTCGCGAGTATATTCGCAGGCTTGGGCGCTAATCCTTTCAACATCAGCATCGCGACCATGAGGCTATCGGAAACAATCTTCGTGCTTTCGAAAACAGGTTTTTTGATCAGCTGCCCGTCACGGTTGTAACCGGAGATGAGATTTTTCGCGATATCCTTTACCATCAATTGATTTGCAATAACGACACTGAGGTTGCCTCGCATTATTTCTAGCGCATCGAGATTCCTCTTATGAGGCATGATGCTTGAACCCGTGACCAACGAATCATCTACCTCGAAAAAGTCGAACTCTTGCGAGGTGAACAGCACCATGTCGTTCGCGAATTTCCCGAGCGTAAGCATGATTTGGGCAAGCGCTTCCATGTAGACGCTCTCGAATTTGCCTCGTGAATTGTGGCAATACAGAGAATTTACTTGAATATTCTTGAAGCCTAGCTGCCGCGCGGTAAATGCCCTGTCTAATGGAATTGAGACGCCGAATCCGGCAGCTGAACCCAGTGGGCTTTTATTAAGCTGCGCTCGAGTAAGCGCAAGCATATCGGCATCATCCAGGAGACTCTCTACAAAAGCAGAAAAATAATGTCCCAGACTAGAGAGCATCGCTTGCTGTGTATGCGAGTACCCCGGCATTGGCACATCTTTGTATTTCTCAGCTTTCTTCAGAAAAATTTCTGCCGCGCGAATGCAGTCTTCCTGTAGCAGCGCCAGATGATGCAACATGAAGAGCCTGACCGCCACGATAACCTCATTTCGACTTCTTCCCGTATGTATCTTCTTTCCGAGATTACCAAGCTTTTCCACCAGATAGTTCTCAATAACAGTATGGCTATCTTCGTCAGCCTTCGTGATCCGTACCTTGCCTTTCTTGAAATCGTTTTCCAGTGCAGCGAACCCTCCAAGCATCCGTTTTAATTCACCCTGCGTCAGGATACCTATTTTCTTCAGCCCTTTTGCATGAGCCTTAGCTACCGTTATATCGAACGGCATGAGCTGCATATCGAACACATCGTCGGTCGCTACAGTATATTTCTCGACATCTGGATGCAGCGATTGGCCTGTTTTTTTCCAGAGTTTCGCCATACGTTTTACTTAGGCTTCTTCATTTTCCTAGCAATCTCGTTCGCAATTTTCATCTGCAGGGTATACACCTCAATGAATCCGGCAGAGGCGTTGGTGTTGTACTTGTATCCTTCTTTTACATTGAACGATGCGTGCGCCATCATAAATGGCGATTTCATCGCGACAACGTTTATTCCGCCTTTGAAGAGTTCAACTGTCACTTCCCCCTTCACGCGTGAGTTCACTTCGTCATTGAATGCGTTCAGTGCATCCATAGCCGGGTCGTACCATTTCGCGCCATAACAGAGATACCCCCATTTGATGTCGAGAGTGGATTTTATCTCATTCAGCTCGCGAGTTGAGACGGCTCGCTCCAGTGCCCGATGCGCTTCGATGATAATGTGGGCGCCCGGCTGTTCGTACACACCACCATCTTTGAGTCCTATGAGACGGTCTTCAAACATATACACGACACCTACGCCGTGCGCTCCTCCCATCACGTTCAGTTTCTGGACTATGTCGGAAAGCGACATTTTCTTGCCATGGAGCGCGACCGGTAACCCGTCGTTGAAAGCAATTGTTATGTGCGACGGCTTAGCCGGTGCGTTCTCTGGACGAGTATAGGCTGTCAAGAATCTTTTCACCGGCGGGATCAATTCTCTATTCTCGATCTCACCGCCTTCCCATGTCATTCCCCACATATTGTCGTCGACGGAATACGGGAA
Organism: uncultured Candidatus Saccharibacteria bacterium; assembly: GCA_964373725.1. Lineage (GTDB taxonomy): Bacteria > Patescibacteriota > Minisyncoccia > Phycocordibacterales > UBA2100 > UBA10103. The sequence goes on from CAYJVW010000076.1 coordinate 2,189, forward strand.
ATTCTTTTTGGCAGGAACCGGAATGCCGTGCTTTTCGGCATACGCGATCTCGGCATTGCGATCCATGTTCCATTCCCTCACGGGAGCTATTACTTTCATCGCGGGGTCGAGCGTCGTGATATAGCCGTCGAAGCGGACCTGGTCATTACCTTTTCCGGTACATCCGTGGGCTATCGCTTTGATTCCATATTTCTGCGCGATCTCTACTCCGCACTTAGCGGTAATCACGCGGCCCATCGGCGTTGAGAGATGGTAATCGCCCTGGTATGCAGCGTTAGCTTTAATTCCTTTCGCAAGTACTTTCTCCGCGAATTCTTTCTTTGCGTCCAACACGATGGCGTTCACCGCGCCGAATTTGAGAGCTTTCTTCTTGATGGCGTCCAGATCGTCCTGCTGCTGACCAATATCAAGCGTGAGGGTCGTCACCTTGGCGCTGTATGCATCTTGCAGCCATTTGAGCATGACCGATGTATCGAGCCCTCCTGAATACAACAGCAAGATATGGTCCACTTCACCGACTTCTGCTTCGTAGGATGCGACTTTCTTGTACTGATATTTTTTGTCCATATGATTATAGTAACTTAAAAAAATAAAAAAGCGGCCTTTTTCCTTAAGGCCGCGTGATAATGTTTAAGTTTATTTAAGCACTAACAAATAGCCTCAAGGGTGGGGCTGTACGACGACGGCTTGAAGAATTTCTGGCTGACATGCAGTTACGCTAGCACACTGTATTTTGATGCGCAAGAGTTTATCCGAATGTAAATGCGTAGGCATGGAAACCAGCGCCTTCGATCTCAATTTCGAGAACAC
>CAYJVW010000077.1:0-2918 GCA_964373725.1 uncultured Candidatus Saccharibacteria bacterium
TCATTTTCACGTCAATACTCACTCCCGAAGGTAAGTCTATATTTGTCAAAGCCTCGATTACTTTGGGGGCAGGGTTTAGAATGTCGATCATGCGTTTGTGGATTCGCATTTCGAACTGTTCGCGGGAATCCCAGTCAATAGAGCACATCTACGTTACACTTGCATCCGCGAGAAACCTATTACTTTTCCCGAAAAGCAAGAAGTGGAGGATGAGCTCAAAAACATCCCGGAAGTGGAGGTAGATCTCGTCCTCGACAGGCGAACGTGGCGCGCATGCGGCCGTCGATCAAGCGCGACCTAAAGATTATATATGAAGGATAGCAATGCATACCTCGATCTCATGGAGTGAGAGCGACCTTTATCTGAAGTGCCGCCTTCAACATCATAGCTGGGCTAGTACTAGCGAGAATCGGCTTTATTAGCCACAAGGGGACTCGCCCACACACTTGCGTCTCTACGAGGCAGTCATATAATGCGGCAAACGGTGTATGAACCAATTCCCAACTTCAAGCGCACTTTCGCGCAAGACAAAAACAGAGATCATACAAGAGTATGAGAAATTACTCGGCAATCTTGACGATGCGAAACGCGTTGCCGAGGAGGTGTACGAACCGGAGAGTGTCAAGACCGTGACGCGCGCAGAGAAGGAGTATAGCGAACAAGCCATCGTGAAGGCAGTTGGTACAGCAAAGAGTATGCTTTCCGCACGACTTTCCGAATTATCGGAGGTGATCACAGTTTCTCTCGATACTCTTCTCAAAGACGCGCTTGCTGAAGCGGCGATATTTTCCGAGTTGCGCAGCGCAATTGATATTTCACGTAAGCAACTTAAGACCCAGCACAACATCGAGGTGGCGGCGGATACCATTACTCAGCTTGTTGAACGCTATGAAAAAGAGAAGCGCGAACTTGATCAGAAGCTCGCAAAAGAACGAGCCGCAATCGAGGAGAACGCCGAGCGCATGAAGCGCGACTGGAAGCGCGAGCAGGAAGAGTATGCCTACGATACGAAGTTGAGGCGCAGTCGAGACGAGGCACTCTATGATGACAAGCGCAAGAAACAAGAGGACGAACTCAAGACGCGCGAACGCGCCATTGGGGAAAGCGAACAGGAAATTGCGCGTTTGCGCGCAGAAGCTGGCGAGTTCGCCATCCGTATTGAGGAAGCATCAGAAACGGCGCGACAAGAAACGGCGAGAGAAGCTAAAAAGGAGCTGACGGAGGCGATAGAAGTCTTGAAAAAAGAGTGGGAGAACGAACGCGCACTCCTCGCTATAAAGCAGAAACATTCCGATGAGTATGTAAAGGATCTTGAGGCTGAACTCGCCCAGCTTAAGAAGGACGCCGACGCAGCAAACAATAAGGCGCAGCAACTCGCGCTCAAGATCATAGAAGCCCGTGGCGCCGCACAAGCTGCGCTCGGATCAAAGCAGTAGGACGAACATGTAGAGAGTATGTACACATCTTCTTGACACCGGTGGCTCGCAAGCGACCACATTTGGATTTACTAACACGGAGTACCGTGAAGTAAATCTCGGCAATTGAGACCTCGGTCCCACAACACTGCACGTCTGTCTCGGGGCAGGCGCCGGATGGTGAGACGGGGCGGGGCCCCATCGCAAGGCCGGAGCAGCTTGGCTGCGAGACGGGGTCGCGCAAATTTTTAGCAGAAAATTATGCGTGACGGTCGATGTTGGTGAGGGCTTCGATGACTTTTGGAGCCGGACAGAGATGATCCCGTGCGCGCTGCACTGCGGGTGGCATACGTGCCCCCACACCTACTTTGGCGTAGTTAAAAGGCAACGAAACAAGATGCCAAGGTAGGTGCGGGGGTGTGCTATCATGACGCGTATGGACAGGAATATTTTCAGCAACAGTGACGAACGGAAACTCGCCGCACTCGGCGTGGGGGTGGTGTACGCATATGGATCGCGAGTAAGGGGAACAGATCGGGAAGATTCCGATTATGACGTCGGAGTTGTGTTCGTTGACCCCAGAGGCGCCGCATACGACTTGAAAACATACGGCGAACTTTATGACATCCTCTCTTCAGTTTTCCCTGACACACTTCATGGAGCAAAGCTCGACATCGCCTTTTTGCAGAGAGCGAACGCAAAACTTCAGCTTGACGCAATCAACTTCGGTACAGTTGTGTTTGAAAGCAACCCTCGTATCAGGGCCAATTTCGAAGAATCTGTGGTCCGCGCGTATGACGATTATCGCTTCTTGCAGAAAGAATATGAGAACGCGAACCTTGCGGCGTTTCGTGCGTAGTTATGCATAAAGCGCCCCTTTCCAAGGTGAAGGTAGAGAGCAAGCTCGCTGTGATTCGTGAGGCGCTCGCAGAGATTTCGAAGATTGTCGCGCGGTGCACGGAAGAAGAGTTCGTCGAAGACAAGGTAAAATTCGCCCTAACCGAACACTACCTGCGGCGCGCTCTTGAGGCCGTTTTTGATATTGCCGGCCATATCATTTCTCGCTTTCCGTACTCTCCCGGCAGACGGCCGAAAACCATGCGGGAACTCGCCGAAGCGCTCGGCACAAGAGGCATCGTCGATGCGGCGTTTGCGAGCGGCGTGCTCTCGAAAATGGCCGGATATAGAAATCGTATGGTGCATTTTTATGAGGAAATAACGCCGGCGGAGCTCTACGGAATCGCAACCAAGAATGTAGGCGATTTGGAAAAATTCGCGGCGGCGGCGGTCTCGGCGGTCGATGAACCTCAAAGATTCGATCTCTCTGTTGAAGAGTGATCGATATCGTTCCGAGCCATTTGATGTATGCCGGCGATCAATGTTCGTGAGTGCTTCCGATGCAAGATTCCCACTACGCAACACTTGCGTCCGCCAGAAACTTTTTCACTTCTTCATCCGAGACTTCGAACCCGGGTTTGTACGTAACTTTTTCTTTGTAGCTTA
>CAYJVW010000078.1:0-2904 GCA_964373725.1 uncultured Candidatus Saccharibacteria bacterium
AGTGCCCAGGCCTTCCACGCCTGTTATGCGGGTTCGATTCCCGTCTCTCGCTCCACGATTTGATTTTCTGGTTTTTGACCAACCATTTGGTGGGCGACACGAAGTGCCGCCCAGTGGTTTTGCGGCGCAACTGCGCCGCTTTCTGAAATCCTGAAGCCCGCTTGCCCGCCCGCCAAGACGAGGTTCGAGCCGAACACTTGTTCGGCAGCAACCTTTTTTAGAAAAAGGTTGCTATCCCTTGCGGTTTTCTCAAGAGAAGAAGCGACTTTTATCCATTCTGACATCGGTTCGAGCCAACCATTCTGCTTTTGTTCAAGGTTAATTATTTGCTCCTCCAGCGACTTCTTTTCGGAAAGGAGCTTTGCTTTTTCGGTTCGGTAAATTTCGCGGTCTATGTCTTGCTCCAAATACCCGTCAAGAAGTCGCTGGAGCTTGATAGCAACGACTTTGATGTTTTCTTGGTTTGTTTGAACAAAAGCAGAAACGAATTGGGCAGATTTTGATTTGTCTTTTTCCAATCTCGAGTTTAGTTTCTCTGCCCAATCCGGTCGCAAAGAAACTTTTTGAAGCAGAGAGGACAACTGTTTATCCAGTTCCTCTTGGCGGATAAAAGGTGCGGCACACTTTATTGATTTTGATTTTCGGGTGCAACGATAATACGTATAATAATGGACATTGCCATTTTTCTGACGCTTCACTTTATTTTCGGCAGTAATCATCATATTACAAGTGCCGCACCTTAAAAGTCCGCAAAAAACTTGTGGCTCCGGTTTAGCTTTGTGTCTTGGTCGTCCTCTCTGCTTCATTACCTCTTGGACTTTATCAAAAAGTTGCTTTGCGATGATTGGCTCGTGCTTGCCTTCGTATATTTCGCCAGCATAGCGAAACAGCCCAGTGTAGAATGGATTTTGAAGAATAAAAGTCGCTCTTGTGATGTGGATTCTCTTTCCGCTTCTTGAAACGATTTTATTTTGCGCCAAAAAGTCAGAAACATCTTCTAGCCGATGATTGCCTTCGCCATATAGTTCAAATGCTTTGCGAATGAGCGGAGCGCGCTTTTTGTCCACGACAACAGATTTATTGCGCGAGTCATTGATATATCCGACTGGTGCAAGAGACGGGTATTCGCCTCGTCTCACTTTTTGGCGCAATCCTCTTTTGGTGTTTTCGGAAAGAGAATCCACATAGTATTTGCTTTGCCCAAAAGCGATATTCAACATGAATTTTCCTTGCGGTGTAGGTTCAAACCAAAACTGCACGAATTTCAATGCCGTAAGTCCACCTGTGTCTACAAGATAAATTATTTTTCCACCGTCAACAGAATTGCGCGCCAATCTATCCGGATGCCACGCCAAAATTCCATTCGCTTCTCCGGTCTCAACTCTACGCAACATTTCATTAAAAATTGGACGGCCCGGAATTTTGGCCGATTGTTTTTCCACAAGCTCCTCAACTATTTCTAACTTTTCTTGCTTCGCAAAGGCGCGCAATTCTGTAATTTGATCCTCAATAGAACGAACTTGCTTATCTTCCACATCAGTGGACTTGCGGGCATACAAAAAGAATTTTTGCGAAAACGAAATGTTGTTTTCCATATGTAGAGCTATTATAGCAAAAGTTATTTTTGTTGGGCAAAGCAAATACTAAACCGCAAGGGATTTCGAACCTCGTCTTGGCGGGCGGGCAAGCGGGCTTCAGGATTTCAGAAAGCGGCGCAGTTGCGCCGCAAAACCACTGGGCGGCACTTCGTGTCGCCCACCAAATGGTTGGTCAAAAACCAGAAAATCAAATCGTGGAGTATTTATACGATTACACTCGAACCTATTTTATCAAAAATTCCTAAAACCGTCGAACGTCTCCGCGCCCCGCCACAGGCGGGGCTACGCCTCAAGCAAAATTTTCTTTTCCTTTAAGATTAAAAAGTCGGCGCGCGCAAAACAAGAAATGTAAAGAAAACTTTGCTTTCGGCGTTCTGCTCTAAAAGAGCAGGCGGAGGCATGCTGATGTTTCGCTCGGACGGGGCGGGAAGAAAAAGGGGTGTGGGGAAAATGAATTCCCGCCCCGTCCTCGTTTGGGCTGGTGGCGGTTTTCATAATTCAAAAAGAAAAAGGCTGGTCACCGACGTTTTAAGTCAGCAACCAGCCGTTGAAACCCGATTGGGTTATGGTCCGTCGCCCCAGCACTCGCGGCTCGCCTCCATAGTCCCGATGTTCCGTAGATACGCCAGATCGCCGGTCTTGTGAGCTTGTTCGGCCAGGCGGCGGTCGCAGTCGAGATAGAACGCCCGCCCCTGCGGTTCGACGCTTGCGAGAAAAACTGTCCACTCTTGCCGTGCTTCTTCACGAGCCGCTTTCTTGTAGAAACCGCTGGCATGAATACCAACGAAAACCGCAAGCACAGTGCAGGCAGCGACCGCCACCGCCTGCTGGAAGGCAGAAGCGAAACGGTAGCTCGTCGTGAACTGATTGTGAAAGTCACAACGAGCCTCGAACGCTTTACGAGCGGCGTTTTTGGCGACCGTGAGCTTCTGCTCATCGCAGATAAGCCGAGACAGTAGCGCATCGAACTCGCCCGTGTGTCCGTCCTTGGCCCCTTCCTTTTGGTCGTGGTAATAGTGAGGAGCGTAGAAACGAGACTGTTCGGCGGTGAGACCGAAACGCTCCTTCATTGAGCCGACGATGTAGCCGTAAGTCTCGGCGACGAGAATTTCGCCAAAGACGCGAAGCGTGATGAGAACTCGGAGATCGTAATCCGCTTGCGGATAACCGACGAGTTTGTACAACTTCCTTACGGTCGTGCGAGTGAGCGGCGAAGCCGCGGTGTTGAGTGCCCGCTTCTTCGGTACGCCGATGCGTTCGAGATCGTAGACCCGTTCATCCTGATGTGTCGGCGCACCCTGCGGAA
>CAYJVW010000079.1:0-2819 GCA_964373725.1 uncultured Candidatus Saccharibacteria bacterium
GCCTGATAGAAAACAACACTGCCGTCGTACGCATCAACCACTGCTTTTACCGAGTTTCTCACATAATTTACCTCCTTGTTGTTCAGCCGTACGGGCTCTGCATACGGATACTGGTTGCTGGTAGTGTAGGCATCAACGATCCAGTACATCTTGCCGCCCCCGATGACAACATAGGGATCTCGATCGAAAATCAAAAACGGCGCGATTTTGGCGACCCTTTCGGCAACAGTGCGGTAGTACATAATACGGCTCTCGCTCCCGATGTCGTTGGACAAAAGCAATTTGAGCGATTGGAACTTCACCGCGTAAAAGACGCGGCGAAGAGCCGAGTTTATTTCCACCCCGCCTTTGCCCTCGTACATTGTGTAGACGTTTTCTTCACCTTTGGGGTAATCGAACTCACGGGATTTTGTTTTTACGATAACATAATCGTTTGAAAGCTCTCCGAAGTAAATCTCTGGGCGTGAAATTTCAAGCTCTTTCACGTCTGACTTGGGCGGCAGATCCTTGACAAACAAAACCGGCAGGCCTTCGGGAGTGACCTGATTCACCGGCCCGGCCGCTATGCCATATCCATGCGTAAACGTCAGCCGTTCATTGATCCAGTTTCTGTTCGGGAGGCTTGCCGAAGACATCTCGCGCGGCGAAAGCATAATCTGGCGGATCTCCCCATCGATGATATAGCGATCATTATCAACCCCGGCAAACTCATAGTAGGTTCTGATTTCCTGTATTTGGGAAAAGGTTGACAAGATTGGCTGCCTATCCCAAAGCCGCACATTCTTGATAGTGAGATTGTTAGCCGATATGTCGGCCGCGGTTATAGGCTTATCTCCCGAAATTTCCCGCTCCTCTATTGTATCGAGGGAATACGCCTCTCGGGTTGCTGCGATATTATGCTCAATAAAAGGGGTTTCTTTCACAAGCTCGTTGGGAGCAACGATCAGTTTTTGAGTTAGAGATGGAATCACCGCTCCCGCGAGTCCTACGACAAAGTAAAGAGAAACCGCTCCAATAAGCGGTGTTAGCGTTCCTTTCCATGCCCAAAGAATAGCTGATAGAGCCGCAAGCATTGCGGCAGTCATTGACACCCACAGCATCGGTATTCTGACGATTGCGTCTGTGTACGTCGCGCCAAATACTAAACCACTCTGGCTGGTGAGTAACGTAAAGCGGGAGAGATAGGCATCGACAGCATAGGTTGCCAAAAGAATGGCGAGCAAGACGCCGAGGTGGATCCTCGCCGCGCGTTCTATCCGCATGTGAGTAAGCGATTGCAGGCTTGCGATATACAGGACGCCTCGTAAGAAATAGATGGCCGCGCAGAGAGCGAGCGCTAGCAACGTGAGGAATTTTATCAGACCTAATATCGTTTGAAAGACAGGGAGAGAGAAGATATAAAAGCCAATGTCTTTGCTAAAAAGAGGGTCTGCTGCGCCAAAGGCTGCGCCGGAGATAAATTTCAAGACATCGTGCCAATTGCCAGCTGCGGCCAGTCCGAAAAAGAATGCGGCTGCTACGCTAAGAGCAACAGCTAATTTTTTTACAATGCGGCCGTCCACGTTTACAGCCTGGCCGACTAAAGCCTCCGGCAAAGTCGCAATCCAGTGTGTTTTTGAGCGAATCGCTACAAAGACGTTGGTAAGCAAAAAAACGGCGGTGAAAATTCCCGCCCCGAAGAACAGTGCTATTTTTGCGACCAGAGATGTAATAAAGACTTGAGTGTGGCCAACTTCAGAGAACCACCACCAATCGGTTGTTACAGCAACGACAAGGGGGAGAAGAATAAAAACAGCGAAAAACGCAATAAAAAGGAGGAGTCTTGTTGTTCTAGGTCTAGCCATAGATTACATTGATAATAACAAAAATATTTCCACGTGCTAGTAGCCAGCCACAACTGGCACAATAAAAGCAACAATCAACAGAATAACAATGCCGATAATGATGATTCTTTTGATTTTCTCGCGTTTGTCAGGAGTCATTTTCTTGATATTTTTTGTCCTCTGGAGGTAAATCCTTCTCTTGCAGAGTATCACAATTTTATACAGTCCGTGCTTTGCACAGGTCTATAGGGAGCATGGACGGTCTTGAGTTGCCAACTGGGTAAAGGAGGGGTCTGGACTTCGGGCCCAGACGCGTCATCACTTAGGGTATGGAAACCATAACCCATGCGCCTAGCGCTTCAAGCGGTTTCGTGCCGCAATTATCAGTGCCTGTTCGTTACTGTCTGTACGCTCGGAAATCGACCGAGCAGGACGAACTTCAAGCTCTTTCTATCGATTCCCAAATCAAGGAAATGACGGATGCGGCAGAAAAAGAGGGGTTAGAGATAGTGGAGATTCGTCGCGAGTCGCATTCGGCGAAAGAGTCGGGACAAAGACCTGTTTTCCAGCAGATGATCATCGATGTAAAAAAAGGTGTGTTCACGGGTATCATCGCGTGGGATCCGTCGCGCATCAGCCGCAATGCGGGCGATCTCGGTGCAATCGTCGATCTCATGGATAGCGGGCGCGTGATTGACATCCGCACGCACGGCCAGCGCTTCAGCAATTCACCGAACGATCGTAGACTTCATATTTTCTGTCCATGCAAATTGAATAAATATTTGCCACCACAATCTGTCATTTTAAGACCATATTTCTCTCCGAGTTTGATTAGATCGGTCTTGCTGAAAACTCCCGGCACAACGCTTCGTCAGTGTGTGAAGTTAAACGACGCTGATGGGATATCCATAATGTAAATATCTCCATTACGCTTGACTGTGCGTGCGAGTTCGGCGATTACGCCCTCAAAGTCGCTAACATGGTGAAGTGTAAGAA
>CAYJVW010000080.1:0-2723 GCA_964373725.1 uncultured Candidatus Saccharibacteria bacterium
GTCTGACCTGCGGCCGCAGCAAGTTGTGCCAATCTTTGTCGGAGTTTATCTGCGTCATCAGTAACTGCTTTGGCGGACGGTTCACCGCCGCCTATTTGCGACGGAGCGGCCGGCGGAGACAGTTCTGCAGGCTGTGCTACAGATTCCGCAGGATGACCAGCCGCGGTCTTGCTTGGCGCAAGAGATGGCTCCGATTTTTTTCCGTTGGGCGGTTCGTCGCCACTTGCAGCAGCGCCGAGATTCCCTGGTCTCACATCACGCATTGGACGAAACGAAACTTCACGCTCCGTAAGAACTTGTAGGTCCTTGTCGATGTGCCGCAATAGCCAGTCTCGTAATCCATCCTCCATTGGATCGGGGGGCGGGATAACTTTCTCTCCGCGAAGCTTGTCAATCTCAACTGCCACACCAGCGCTACTTCGCGCTTCAAGAGCTCGCGCGACAATATCTCGCAATGCCCTCTTTTGCTCGGGCAGCAAATGAACGCTGTAGCGCGTATACCCATTGATATAGGTTGCAGCAGATCCGTGCTCGAGCAGCTCGTCCACCAGCTCCGTCGGAGGACTTGTGATAATCTGCTCATTGACAGGAACATCAAGCTGTCTCGCCGCATCAAATTTTGGCTTATCGCCTTCTCCTTGCATTGCACTCATCGTACAGCATAAAAAGACCGCTTTATGCGGCTATGCACACCATTAGAGAACTGCGCCTCTAACGGTGCAGGCAATTACTTGTAGATATCGTGCGTGCCTATTTCCATGAAAAGAACGTGATCAGATGAGATGAACACGAAACTGATTTCCATAGCGCTATTTCTCAATCCAGATCAGCCAGAGATTTGATGCGCCGAGTTTTCCTCTCTCGGTACTCTCGCGTACTTTTCTCAACAAGCCTGTCCAGGCGCTTCGCCGCCTTTTCTTTTTATACAATGATCGTATCAAATCCGTATCACATGCAGGCCCGGAATGTTCTTGAAATCGCGAATATTGCGAGTTACGAGTGAAGTGCTCGATGCGATCGCGGTTGCGGCGACGATCGAGTCAGGTGTTTTAATGCGACGAGTCCGACGGACACGTGCTGCGATCCGTGCAAGCGAACGATCAAGCGGTATGAATAGAAACTCTGCTTCGAGAAACCGCTCGGTGTTCACGTATTCTGCATCGGAAAAACTAGCAAACGAGAGCACTTCCGTCTCTACAACGGATGGTAGGAGCAACGGCAGTCCTGCCTCTTTCCACTCGGACAGCGCTCGTACGACTGCTTCTTCGCCCGCAAGATACGCGATGATGATGTTCGCATCAATCGTCATGCGCGCCACTCGCTGCGTACTTTCTTGATGTGGCGTTCAAGCGCATTCTTGTGACGCCGCAAAGAACCCGCCGCCGCTTTCCACCTAGCGGAAAGTTCGCGGCGCGGCAGAGAGAGTTTTAGGCGTGGTGCCGTGGCTTTCATATATTGTGCATTATATCACAACGATACCTACCTCTTCGAGATAATTGCCTTTTTGTACACGTCCAAATGCTTGAGCGCCTCGCCGGTTCCTTTTGCGACGCAGTACGGAGCGTCTTTGGCGACGCGGGCTTTGACGCCCGTGCGACGGAAAACCAGCTCGGTAAAATTCCGCAGCTGCGACATGCCGCCTGTCATCGTTATCCCGTTGTCGATGATGTCGGACGCGAGTTCGGGCGGCGTGTCTTGCAACACGTCGCGGATAGCGCCGACCATCGTGCGAAGCTCGCGGCTTACTGCGCGCACGACTTCGTTCGTCCCCAGTTCGATTGAGCGAGGGAGTCCCGTGAGGTGGTCGCGCCCTTTCACCGTCATCGTCAGTTCTTCTTCGACGGGAACTGCAGAGCCGATCTGAATTTTAATTTCTTCCGACATCTTATCTCCAATTGAAAGGTTGAATGTTTTTTTCACGTAATCAGCGATGGCGTGGTCGATGCGATTGCCCGCGCATTTTACGGACGTTGATGCGACGATGCCGCCCAGCGAAATCACTGCCACGTCTGTCGTCCCGCCGCCGATGTCTACTATCATGTGCCCGCGCGCCTCGTGGATGGGAATCCCCGCGCCGATCGCCGCAAGTATCGGCTCTTTCACGACATACGCCTGGCGCGCGCCGGCTTTCGTCGCGGCTTCGACGACGGCGCGCCGCTCGGTCGACGTAACTCCTGCCGGCACCGAAACCATGACTTCAGGTCGGAATAAGTTCCATCTCCCGAGCGCCTTTCGGATGAAATACCGCAACATTGCTTCGGTGACGCGATAGTTGGCGATGACGCCGTCTTTCATGGGGCGATACGCAACGATCGACTCCGGCGTGCGCCCGATCATCTCTTTTGCCTCATTCCCTACCGCGAGAATACGGTTTTCTTCTTGGGAGACAGCCACCACCGACGGCTCGTTCAGAACGATTCCCTTCCCCGGAACGAACACAAGGACGGTCGTCGTCCCGAGGTCAATGCCAAGCTTGGGGCTGAATGAAAAGCTCATGTGGAGGCATTCTATCTGTTTGCACGACTTTGACAAACTTCTCAATCCGCATCCGAATCTGCTTGCACAGTCATACGATAACTCCGTCCGATAGGTCAGAGTTATCGTAGATGCGTATAATGACCTCGTAGGTCGGTATAGCGACTGACGAAGTCGCTATCCATCTTTTGCTGCGTGTCGCTTTGGACTAAGCTCGTACGCCCCTAAGGTTAAACCTTAGGTCTAAG
>CAYJVW010000081.1:0-2582 GCA_964373725.1 uncultured Candidatus Saccharibacteria bacterium
CAGATGCTCATACCGATGGTTGTCGAAAAGACATCGTTCGGCGAACGCGCGTATGACATTTACTCGCGCCTTCTAAAGGAACGCATCGTCTTTCTGGGAGGCCCTATAGATAGCGATGTCGCGAACCTCGTCGTGGCCCAGCTTCTCTTTCTTGCCTCCGAAGATCCGAAGAAGGAGATTTCTTTCTATATCAACTCCCCCGGCGGGCATGTGTCTGCGGGGCTTGCGATCCTCGACACGATGAACCACATCCAGCCAAACGTCTCGACGGTCTGCGTCGGCATTGCCGCCTCAATGGGCGCAGTTCTACTTTCGTCCGGAGAAAAAGGCAAGCGCTACGCGCTTCCAAACGCAGAAGTCATGATCCACCAGCCCTCGGGCGGCGCGGAAGGCCAAGCGAGCGATATCGAGATAACGGCAAAACACATCATCGCTACCCGCGATCGGCTCAACAAAATTCTGGCCAAAAATACGGGTCAATCTCTGAAAAAAATCGAGACCGATGTGGATCGGGACTTCTTCATGAGCGCCGAAGAGTCCGTCAAATACGGTCTCATTGACAAAGTCTTAACATAACGGAAAGCGTCCAGCGTAGAGCGTTTAGAAGAACTCTCCACCCGGCACTATCTTGCATATTTCCTGTGGACGCTACACGCTATTCGCCAGCCGCTGATCTTGTGGTATAGTGCCCGTACACTATTAATTATGTTTTCAATTTCCTTCGGTAGCCGACACCTGGATGAGCCTGCAGCGTTTCCATACCTATTTGTTAATGTACAGAGAATCGTAGCGTAGCTGTCTTGCCATTCATAGGTGCTTGGCGTGGAGGATCCCACGCATATGTCACTCAAAGTAATACTCGCCCTCCTCGCTCTCTCGGGTCTTTCGGGAGTCGCATTCGGCTATTTCCTTCGCTGGATCATCAGCCTCGGGAAGCGCGGCTCGATGGAGCTCGAGATAAAGCAGATGATGCTGAACGCGCAAGAGCGTTCGCAGAAGATTACCGAAGAAGCAGAGACAAGAGCAAAAGAGAAAGAGGAGCAATTCACTGCGGATTATAAACAGCGTGAGCGCGATCAGAAGCAGACAGAGGAACGTTTGATACGCAAAGAGGAGCTCTTGGATAAGCGACAAACAAACCTCGAGGTGGAGCAGGAATCTCTGAATTTCAAGACCGAAGAGGTGCAGAAGTTAAAAACGCGCGCGGAAGAGATCGTCCGCGCGGAACAGGAAAAACTGGAGGCAGTCGCCAAGCTCTCCGAGGGTGAAGCAAAAGAGGAACTCATCAAGTCGGTTGAAAAACGCTATGGAGAAGATTTGGAAGGACGCATGCACAAGCTCGAGATCGCGGGGAACGAGAAGCTAGAGCAGCGCGCGAAAGAGATCTTAACGACTGCGGTGCATCGCCTCGGCAACTCCGTCGTCTCCGACGTCTTAGCGACAACCGTCTCGTTGCCGAATGACGACATTAAAGGGAAGATCATCGGTAAAGAAGGGCGCAACATCCGCGCCTTCGAGCGCGCGACCGGCGTGGATGTCATCGTTGACGATACGCCGGGAACGATCACGCTCTCGTGCTACGATCCGATCCGACGCCAGATCGCGCGCATCGCGCTCGAGAACCTGATCCTCGACGGAAGGATCCAGCCGGCAAAAATCGAAGAGGCCGTACAAAAAGCAGAAGGAGAAATTAATGCCATCATTAAAAAGAAGGGTACCGAAGCCGCGTACGAAGCGCGCGTCCCGAATGTGGATTCGAAACTTCTCATGATCCTCGGCCGCCTCTATTTCCGCACGAGCTACGGACAGAACGTCTTGGATCACTCCGTTGAAGTCGCACACCTCGCGGGCATGCTGGCAGAGCAGCTAGGCGCCGATCCCGGCACTGCGCGCGCTGGCGCTCTCTTCCACGACATCGGCAAAGCGCTCGATCATGAAGTCCCCGGCACGCATGTCGAAATAGGACGCAGAATTCTGCAGAAATTCGGCATGGACGAGTACGTCGTAAAAGCGATGCAGGCGCACCATGAGGAATATCCGTACGAGACGCCGGAGAGCATGATCGTACAGGTCGCAGACGCCATCTCCGGCGGACGCCCAGGCGCTCGCCGCGACTCAATCGAGCATTACATCAAACGACTTGAAGAACTCGAGGCGCTTGCGAAGCGGCATCCAGGAGTCGAGAAAAGTTTCGCTATCTCCGCAGGCCGCGAAATCCGCGTCATCGTTAAACCCGAAGAGATCACCGACCTCGAAGCTCGCAAACTAGCCCGCGACATCGCAGATCAAATCGAGAAAGAATTGCAGTACCCGGGCGAAATAAAAGTTAGTGTGATTAGAGAAACAAGAGTTATCGAGTACGCCCGTTAAAATTGTTTCAGAGATATTCTCGCGTCTACCCCGTAGCCAACGCGAAACACTGTGGCACCGAGGTTACCGAATACACACGGTAATTGTTACCGCACGCAAGCCTCTCAAGAGCCGTACAGTTCGCTGTGCGTTCCAACCTCCATGATGTTAAAAGTGCCGTCCGAATACTTTTCATACACAACTCGCCAATCGCCTGTAATGTTTATGCTCTG
>CAYJVW010000082.1:0-2487 GCA_964373725.1 uncultured Candidatus Saccharibacteria bacterium
GGGTTTTTTGTTTGTTGGAACCAAATTCATCCCGCATTCGGAACAGATGCCGGGCTGATCCCGAACTATATTTGGATGCATGGGGCACGCGTATCTTTGATTCATGAAAAATTTAAAGGATGCGAAGCGCTCTCGACTTTAATTCTGTAAAGAGCGCGTAGTCCCGCACCGAGCGGAGTTTACCCCGCATGAAGCTTGCTTTCGTGCGGGGCTCTGGTGCGGGGCATCGGGCAAGTATATGCTTTTTCTTGTTCGTTTTTTTTTATGGACAATTTCATACTCCGCAACCGGCGCCGCCTTTTTGTTGCGGCACGAGACCGAATTTTTTAACTTCTGCGTCGACATTGGCGTACCAACCACTGATGCTGGAATAATCTTTACCCATTACCGCTTTGGGGTTCACCTTATCCCAATCGGTGTTTTTAATGGCTTTGAGATAAAGCGCGGTTTGAATGTAGTTGTGCGGGAACCAAAATGAATTGAAGGCAAGTGCTTCGCGGTATAATTCGTCCTCTGTCAGACCCTGCGCCGCACCGAGTTGCAACAAACCCAAAAGAGCCGATCCGTGATTGCAATCCTGAAAGAAAGTGGAGTTGTTGCAACAAGGCCGATAAGTATTTTGAGCTATTTTAGTGACGAGTACTTCCTGCTCGGGTGTCAGTTCCACAATTTTGAATTTATTGAAGTACGCACCGCCGTTTTCTTCTTTGCCTAAATTCCAGCCGCCAGTGGAAGCAAAGTTGAAAAGGGACTTGCCATTGATAGGACTTTCTTTATTTGATGACATGTGATTTGCAAGCCCTATCGGCCACATGAGATTTACATAATAATTCGCGTTTCCCCGCGTGAGCAGTATCGGTTTCTCTGATGGCGTATCAAGAATACCATTCAACTCGTCGGGAAGCCCGCCCCGATCTTGGTAAATCGCCGAAAATTTCTCATGATCAATCACTCCGTTCTGGACGAGTTTCGTAACACTATCTCCCAAAACGATCTTGCTTTGGAAACCTTTCTCCGGCAGAACCTTTGCGGTGACTTCGTCGAAAAGCTTGTTTCCCGTTCCCGAAATAGCGGTTGCGAAAACTTTTGCAATGATCGGCTCGGTTTTGAGCATGTTCCAGCCCGCGAGAGCCAAGACGATAACAACGACAAGCAATCCCAGAAGCCGCGGCCTGTCGGTTTCTTTGAATGAATGATCTCGGGGTGCGGGACACACACCGCTCTCGCAGTCGGCCTCAAGTTTTTTCAAATCCTTTCTCGTCAACCATAGCGGCAGCGCCAGCAACCCAAACGACAGCGCTTTAAGTTCAAGTCCGCCAAACGGAAAAGCGGCGAGTCCTCCGGCGATCCCAATTGCGGAAAGAAGCGTTGATCCGCAGACTGGGCATGCCGAGGCCGCGACAGCCACAAGCGAACCTCCGCCCGTTGCACCCTGTTGCTTAAACTTCGGCAAGCCAAATTTTCGGATGCGATAAACCAGAAGCGCGATATTTACACCAAAGAAAACAATCGTGCCGAGCGTGAAGACTACATACGGCCAGAAATACAAGGGCATGCCCTTAAAATCTCTTATGAAACTGCTAATGCTCGAATCAAGGCGAAGCACCCAATAGAGGACAAGGAAGAAAGCGAGCGATGAGGCAATACCGATAAACCCATAGAAAAGTTTTGTCAGAAATTTGATGTCTTCCGGCTTAAGCTCGTCTTCTTGCGGGATTGCGTGCGTGGTTCGACCTTGCTCACCACCCTGAGCATCTGTCGAATGGGCGGTTATTTCAATGTTGCAACTTTGATGTTCTTTGCACCACGCCTCGCATTTCTCCGCCCATTCTTTCCCAGTGATGAGCGAAGTCGAATCATCGGCATACTTAAAACCGCACTCCTCGCACTGATACAGTTCTTTATTTTCTGTCTGAATTGTTTTTGTCATATTAGTGATGATGTTCGCTGTCGCCACCGCAACCATCCGAGAGATTCCAAACTTCGGTAAGTTGCTCGCCGGTAAATTTATAGTTTTTTATAAGGTATTTGCCAAGGCCGCCATAGACATACCATCTCCAGCACTTGCAGCAACAAGGGCCTTTTTCGCTCGAATTGAACATCGCGTAATCATACGCCGATTGTTCTTCCGGCGTGAGCTCAAGATCGTAATAAAACAGTAGTTCTTTGGCGAGTTCGGCTTTGATATCGTAGGGGTCATCGGGGATTTTGGCGATATTCTGTTCAGGAACTGATTTGAATTTATTTAATCCTTCCACCTGCTCGCTGTAGCGGTGAGCACTCATTGGACTGCAACATGATCCTTGCAGACGAGCGTCGTCGGACATTGACGTGATAGATTCTTTGAACGAAGCGGAACAAGACGAATTGCCGTTTTTGCTTAAGTAATCGAACTGCGCCGCCAGAGCTTCGTTCATATGAGAAACCTCTATCGCGGCCTTTGAGGAAAAGTAGAAGTATCCTCCTGCAAGGATTGCGAAAAAAACA
>CAYJVW010000083.1:0-2252 GCA_964373725.1 uncultured Candidatus Saccharibacteria bacterium
ACCACCAGCGTACAATTGAAATGCGCAGTGGCGGTAAGTGGTTTATAGCGCTATATTGAGCACCATGAATACCGTTGCCATCCCGAGGAAGATAGCAGGCGGCACAGACGACCTCGTTGTTATCTCGCGTAGAGAGTACGAGACTCTCCTCCGAACGCGGGCACGGGCTCGCGGTGAAATACCTATGACTCTTGGTGTAAAGCGAGCGCTTCTGCGGTCGCGAAAAAACATGAAAGCTGGCACTATGCTTTCCATAGACGATGTTAAACGACGATTGGCGTCTCGAAGTTGATCCGCGGGGCTGGAAAGAACTCGCGAAGATTCCTGGAAACAATCGGCTCGCAATAATTTCGGTTGTTGAATCGCTTTCGGAAAATCCTTATTTTGGCGACATACGGAAGCTCAAGGGGAAAGGCGATACGTGGCGTCGTCGTACCGGATCATATCGGATCTATTACGAACTGAATACAGTTCACAGAATCGTCTCTGTTTTCCACGTCGAACGCCGTACCTCGACGACGTACTAACGCGCATGGAACTTGTGCGGCCAAGCGTCGAGTATAAAGATTTGTTTATGAGTGCGGCCGAGGAATATCGAGCAGAGAATCGATCAACGCGTTTTGATTTTGATTTGGCGGAGAGAGATTTTCCTCGGTTTGTGCGCGAATTGAATGAACATGCGGAAGGGAAGCACATAAAGGAGGGGTACGTGCCGGAGACTATGTATTGGCTCGTTGATGATGGCGATTACATCGGGCAGGTCAACATTCGGCACTTTTTAAATGATCATTTGATGCAAATCGGAGGACATATCGGATACGATATTCTGCCGTCGAAGCGAACACAGGGCTATGGAACGGCACAACTGCAACTCGCGCTTCCTAAAGCGAAAGAGCTTGGCATCGAGCGTGTTCTTGTTACGTGCGATGAGACCAATGTCGGCTCGCGCAAAATCATTGAGCGCGCAGGTGGTGTCTTTGAGAATACTGTGCCGAATCCTGACGGCGGGCCGGATAAGCTCCGGTTTTGGATTGGTATAACGAACGCATGATATTGTTTTAAGGTTCCCAGAAGCCGGGAAAACGTCCCCGCCGGATTTGCTGATGCGTATGGTCAAACAAACTATATCGAAGATATGGGCACTGTGTTTGATCGGCTCATGCTGGAACCTCAAAAATTTCGTGAGCATGCGACAAAGTGGATGAAAGATATTGGGATAATCGGCTGAAAAATAGGCCCTAGCGCGGCATCGTAGCCGCTGCCGAGCTAGCTGGCCGGTGCTGCATACGGAGTCGGGTAGTTGTGCTATAGTGGGCCTATGAATATCGTAACCATTCCGAAGAAACTTGCGGCAGGAGATGATCTTGTCGTTGTACCTCGTAAGAAATATGAGGCACTTCAAGCGCGCGCGGTAAAAGAATTCACACCGACAAAAGCGGACCTCAAGGCTCTTGAACGCGCGCAAAAGAATTTCGCGGCCGGAAAGACGATTCCTTATGAAGATGTCAGGCGAGAATTGGGTCTTAGTCGTCGATCCCGACGTTCGTAAAACGCTCAAGCGTTTTCCACGCCATGATCAAGTGGCGATTGATGCGGCTGTTCTGGAGATGCGCTGCGATCCGCATTCGGGTGATGTCGAGAAAATGAAAGGGAAAGAAAACGCCTGGCGGCGACGCGTTGGCTCGTATCGGATTTTCTATGAACTGTATCCGCTCCAGCGTCTGGTTCTTATTTCCAAAGTAGAGCGCCGTACGTCGACTACGTATTGATTATTCTACTACGCCGAATACCCCGCAGCTTTGCTGCGAGGAGCTTCATTCTTCCGCTTCGCTGGCGGATTTTTTCATTGACGTACCACCGTCTAAGTTCTTCTTGATGTCTTTCAAAATTGCATTGAGAATCGGCTTGTTTTCGTGCAGAAATGTGCGCGCCGCATCGTAGCCCCGGCCCAGTTTGTGCTCCTCGCCCTCCGTAGCCTTGTTGTCCGCCATAGCTTTAGCGACGGCGGGGGCGGAGGAGGGGCCGTATGTATATGCGCCGCCGGATGATTTTTGAATGACGCCAAGTTTCTCGCCGAGCGCGAGGGCTTCGCCCTCGCGCGAAATTCCTTCGCCATAGAGCATGTCGAATTCGGTCTGACGAAACGGCGCAGCAACTTTATTTTTGACTATTTTTACGCGATGTCTGCCGCCCATTACCTCATCTCCCTTTTTAATTTGTGCAATACGGCGGATGTCGATGCGAACCGATGT
>CAYJVW010000084.1:0-2179 GCA_964373725.1 uncultured Candidatus Saccharibacteria bacterium
CACCCGCCCCACGCTTACCTAAAGGGAAACGACCTTCATAATATTCCTTAAGAAATTGAACACGGGCTACCAGACCCTCTGGCGCTAAGATACATATCACGCTACACTCCCCGCATTACCTAGCAGCTAGAAGCTAGCTACCCTAGAAACTATCCCATGGCCAACATCAGCCACAAACCATCGAGGTACATGCTGAACCTGTTGCATGTTCTCTCGCCGTATGCCGACGAAGAAAAGGGCATCTTGAACGGGCTCGTCGAGATAAATACGAACTCGATCAATAAATACGAATTTATAACCGAATCCGGACAGCTGAAGCTCGACCGTGTCGGCTACTCCTCGCTCACCTACCCGGTCGCATACGGACTCATCCCACAGACATGGGATCAGGACAACGACATGCTCGACTTCATCATCGCCAACGTTACAGAACCATTAGTACCGGGATCTTTGGCCGAGGTACGTGTCATCGGCATCATGAAATTCGAAGATGGGGGCGAGCGAGATGACAAAGTCATCACTGTTCTTGCAGATGATAAGCGGATGGATCATATTGATTCGTTCGAAGACCTCGGCGAGCACTGGCAGAAAGAAACAGAGCACTATTTCGAACACTACAAAGACCTCAAAAAACCTGGCACCTGCAAAGTCCTCGGATTTTATGATGTGAAAGAGGCGTGCAACATCATCAAGGAGTGCGCGGAGAGGTACGAGAAAGAGTACAAGCCAAGACTCGGAGGGTAGTTCTCCAAGCCGAACAGAAAGAAATCCCCACCTCAACGCGTCATATCGCGCGAGCGCATGCGTATCGCGTGTTATTGTGATGACAATATAGTGTTCTCTCGTATCTTATTTTTAAACATAACACCATGCATACAAAAAAACGCGCCACGATCATACTTGCAATGCTGCTTGCGGGAAGCACGAGCGGGCAATTCGCATTCGCAGAAGAGGTACCGGTTGGAGCTGACGCACAAGTGGACGTCGGGATACGGCCGGGAGCGCTGCCGAAAAATCCGCTCAAGATGCTCAAAGACAAAGCGGGTGAGGTGAAAAACTCGATACGAATAGAGAAACAGGAATTCCGCCAAGACAAGAAAGAATTCATGCAAAGAGCGATAGAAGTAAAAAAAGGGATCAATGCTGAACGAAAAGATTTCTGGCAAGACACGAACGAAGAGCGTAAGGCGATGCATGCGGAATTGAAGGCAGAGCTCGACGCCGCGGTAACCGTTGAGGAAAAGCAGTCTATTTTGAAGGAGGCGCGCTTCGAGCGCGCCGCATTCCGCGCACAAGTCAAAACCGACGCCGCGGATATGCGCGCGAGCTTCCGCGCGGAGCGGAGCGACCTGCGCTCCGGTGCGCGCGATTCTCTTGCGGACCATTTCACCATGCTCATGAATCGCCTCATGAACGCGCTCGAGCGCTTCGATCAGATCCTCGCGCGTATTGATTCCCGCATAGAGAAGCTCGCGGCGACCGGAGTCGACGTATCCACCGCCGTGTCTGCAAGCGCTTCTGCCAGTCTTGCTGTTGACGCCGCACATACCGCTGCCCTAAACGCACAAGCAGCAATTGAGGCCGCGGCAGCTTCTGGTACGCCGCGGGAAGAAATGGGCACTGTACGTGCAGCGGTACGTGCAGCGGTTGACAGTGTAAAAGCAGCTCATCAGGCAATCAAAGAAGCGATGCGGGTGCTCAAGAGTCTTGTACCGTCTCCAGGTACTGCCGCATCGGTCGAGGGCGGAGAAAGTGCTGATATCTCAAATTAATTTCTCACTTTTCATTCGTCACACACTATGGAACAAAGCGCAAACATGGGCACGCCGCCTGGATCACAGGCGCCTCTCCCGCCTTCTCCTAAAGGTGCGATAGGGCCGCTCGTCGGCACGGCAATCATCATCGTTCTTCTCGTTGCTGGCGGTCTCTACTTCTGGGGAGCAAAACTGAATCAGAACGCGAGCATGAATAATGCGCCGCCGGTCATACTCGGCGATGATTCGGCAGGACTCCCGCCGACATCGTCATCTGACACTGTCGCCGCCATCGAGGCAGACGTATCTGCGACCGACGTGGACAGACTTGACGCAGAGATTGAAGCGGACATGAAAGCCGTCGAATCGTCGATGTAGTACAGCCATCGCAATCCGGGCAAAACCCTCGCACATGCGAGGGTTTT
>CAYJVW010000085.1:0-2168 GCA_964373725.1 uncultured Candidatus Saccharibacteria bacterium
GTATTTATCCACAGGTCAGTATAGGACGCGATGATGTTTGTCCGATATAGCTAGTAAAATCTAGCTAAGTCGTGCACGCGTTACTCCTGCCATGTCTGACGAAATTTTTTTGGATGGTGTCCGATATATTTCGGCACAAGAGGCCGCTACTTCTTTTGCCCTGTCGCGCGACTATGTAGCGCGTTTAGCGCGTACCGGGAGAGTAAAAGGCAGGCAAGTAGGGAAGAATTGGTATATCGAAGTTGCATCGATCCAGAAATTTGTCCTTGAGCAATCATACGAGCACGAAAAGAGACGAAAGGATCTTTCTCATGTCCGATCGCATGAATATCAGAAAAGTGCGCATCCGAAGGATGAAGTGTCCGATGTCCGTAAGAGCAATGATCCGGATATTCCGGTTCAACGTGTCTATTTCGCTGGCAATACGACGTCGGCGCAAAGCGCGCGCGAATCAACGCGCGCACTGATTGCAAAAGCCATAGCTGCACAGGCAGGCGCGCGCGCCATTCCGTCTGTGAGTCGGATGAAGACGCCGCCTCTCTATGCGGTATCTCCCGCGCTTGATTTTGTTCATAAGATAACGGCGCTCATCACCGCATTCATGCTGACGTTTGGTACGTATGCGGCAGTGGACCCTGTCTATGCCGTGTATGCGCTTCAGTCGTTAAGAAATTCCGGA
The DNA here is from genome assembly GCA_964373725.1 of uncultured Candidatus Saccharibacteria bacterium. Taxonomy (GTDB): domain Bacteria; phylum Patescibacteriota; class Minisyncoccia; order Phycocordibacterales; family UBA2100; genus UBA10103. Next base: position 680 of record CAYJVW010000085.1, read on the forward strand.
CAGACGCTCGCGTCGAATTCGCGCATACTTCTTGCCGGAGAAATTCCGGAGTGGATGGATCGTGTCGGCTCCAGACTCGTACTTGCGGCCGCAGATCCAGCTCGGTCTCTTTCTGCAGCAAGCGTGGCGATAGATTCTCAAGCCTCTTCGGCTGCGAGAGGATTCAACGGCCTCATCAATTCTTTCATCTATGAAGTTATGTTTCCTGAACTTCGCCTGTGGAGTTTGAACACAACATCGAGTCCAGGGCGCGGGCGCGTTGCCGTGCAAGTTATTCCGTATCGCACTGCATCTCCGGCGAATGTTCCTGCTACTCCATCGCGATTGTCATCAGTAGCTGCTGAACGTTCTAGCATTTTGCAAAAAGCTGCAATGCCGGGAGCGACAACAATTATTAATCAACCGATCATTGAGCGCATAAAAGAGACAGAGCGCGTTGTTATGGCTGGCGGAATAAGCGAGGAACTTTTGAGCGCTCGGCTTTCGGAACTTGACAGCAAACTTTCTTTGCGAATGAATTCACTTTCGTCTTCCAACTCAACGCAGATTACAAATGTGTACAACGCTGCGGCAAGCGCCGCGCGCATCGAGCATCTAGATAAACTGGATCTGACGAATCCAACGATCACGGGCGGCTCGATACGTAACGTTTCCCTCACGCTCTCTTCGGCGCTCGCGATTTCTTCCGGCGGCACGGGCACAACAACATTCGGACAAGGGTGGCTGTATTCTGATGGCGGCACACTCGCTCTCGCCGCGTCCACCAGCCCGACGGTGAATTATGTGACTGCGACTTCAACGTCAGTCGCTTCCACATTTCCATACGCGAGCAGTACCGCACTCACTGTTTCCGGCATAGGATATTTCGGCACCGCCTCCACCACCAACTTAAACTTTGTGAACGCAACCGGCATAAATGCGACGACAACGAACGCGACAACAACAAATTTATTCGCCACCTACAGCTCCACCACCAACGCAACATCCACGACACTCTTTTCGGTCTTGGGCAGATTCACGAACACAATCGTGGATACGCTCTTGACCGCCGTTTCAGCAACCATCACGAATCTCATAGCGACGAATGCAACGACCACGAATGCAACTTCTACGAACCAATACGTCTCGGGAGGTTTGACGTCGGCCTCCTCTACATTGACCAGCTTTATTTTTGTGAATGCGACAGGCACTGCCGCCACCACTACCAATTTGTTCTCCACTACCGCAAGCTCAACCAACCTATTCAGCACGAACGCCAACCTCGGTGTCCTCTCGGCCGGTACGCTAGCGGTTTCGTCCACGCTCAATGTTTCCGGTCTTTCAACATTCGCAGGACTTATTTCCACTGCCTCCTCGACACTGGGGGCTGGGGGGCAAGCGACAGGCCTCACCATCTCGGGTGGTGCGACGACGACGGGGAATCTCTTGGTGCAGGGGAACGCCACCACCACACAGCTGGGCATCACGGGCATCGCCTCATCGCTCCTCA